>WHTZ01000035.1 GCA_009377495.1 Luteitalea sp. | reverse complement strand
CCGACCCGCTTTCCTCGGAGCGCCGGAGGCAGGTCGGAAAGGAACACCTCGATGCCGGGTCGAAGCGTCGCGGCGGAGTCGGGTGATTTCATGGCCGGACCGAGAGCTGGCGTCTTCGCACAGGAGGCAAGCAGGAACAGGGCAGGAACGAGGGCTTTCATCGTCTCTCGTGATTGTGAGGAAAGGATGGATAACGATACTGCTGCCGTCATCCAAGCCGAGGGTCTCCGCGCCCCTTCCGTGACCGAGACGCGGCACCAGACGCGCCCTGCGGGCCTCCAGGACGCATTGAGGCACGAGGTCTCGACCACGGACGACTCCTCGCAAAATTCTTGTCAAGCCAAAGTGCACCGGGCAGGGAAATCAACGAGAGGCGAGGGGTCACGCTGCGCGGGGAACAAGTATATCCGCGTGCTGCGGAACGCATCGCCGAGCGAATCCCGGATGGAAATGATAATCGGCTCGCCCTCGACATCGTGTCGTCAGCTCGCGGGCCAATCCGCCGCTGGAGCACTCAGGAGATGCGGTGACCTCGTTGTCGGTCGAGGAGGAGGATCGTCTCACACCCATACTGGGTGGCCGAATGGATCCGCTGCACGCTGTACGCGAGGCCCGCAGGGAACCGATCGGTGATGTCTGTGAGGCGAAACGCGATATCCGGGACGCCAGCTCCGACGAGCGAGCACGCGATCTGCTGGGTCGCCTCCACCTCTGGGGTGAACAGAACGAGCACCATCCGCTCCGTGAACGATGCGACCGCGTTGTCGAGAACCCGTGCCCATTCGTAGTTGTGCTCCAGCACGTGGCGCATGAAGATCCCCGGGGACGTGCTGCGATACTCGACGAGGTCGACCACCTCGTCGCAGAACGGTGACGCCGTCCCGTCGATGCCCCGGTATCGGTTCGGCGGGATCAACGTTCTCAGCCATCCCCTCCCGCAGCCCCAATCTTCGACGAGTGCGCAGTGGGCAAGCCACGCCGGGCCAATGGTGTAGCTCGTCGTGTCCCCGTACGGTCGTGGGTCATCAAGACCCCGATACCAAGCGGCCCACTTCCCGACATTGGACTTCTCGGGCGTCATACCTCCGGCCAGTCTAAGGACTCCTCCGTGGGCGACGACAGTGCCAGAAGTCATGCGGTTATCGCGTGACTTTGCGCACTAGGCGCACCCGTCGATGCTCTCTATCTTCTCTGTAGAGCACGTGTCCGGAAGTCATCCCGGAACGGTCCATCAGGGAGGATCCAGTATGCGCGCCGTTCGCACCACGGTCATCGTCGCGACCACATGTCGATCACGAGCCACGACCGGAGGTGCGTTTTGAACGTGCTGGTCCTCGGTTGCCTCACCGACGCCACGGGGAATGCCGTCACCGCACCCCGCATCGCCCGGCACCTCGAACCCGAGCATCGCGTCGTGCTCGCTGATGCGCGCGCGTTCCGCAGCCCTTCGGAGCTGCACACGCTCGTGCGACACGAACGAATCGATGCGGCCATCGGTCTGCACGCGCTGCTCGCAGGACCGCTTATGTTGGCTGCGGACGTGCCTTATGCGCTGGTGTTCGGCGGCACCGACCTGTACGAGCCCGTCCACAACCTGCACATGCGGCAGATGAGTCAGGCCGTCGCATCGGCCGAGTGTCTGGTGGCCTTCAGCCCCGAGAACCAAGCACGCGCCGAGTCTCTCTGGCCGTCCGCCGTGGGCCGCGTGCGGTGTATTCCCCAGGCAGTCGAGGTGGAGGTCGACGAGGGATACTCACTACGCCGCACGCTCGGGCTCGCGGACGACGACGTGTTGCTGCTCTTACCCGCTGGCCTCCGCCAGGTGAAGGATCCGCTGCACCTCATCGAGGCGGTGGTCGCCTGGCACCGCACCGACCGCCGCGTGCATCTCGTCCTCGTCGGAGCCGCGCTCGAACCCTGGTATGCTGACCACGTGCTGGGGCGAGTTGCCACGTCCGCAGGTGTGCACTATGTTCCGTCCTTGCCCCGGGCCCGCTTTCTCGCTGCCGTGTGCGAAGCCGCCGTGGTGTTGAACACATCGCTCGGGGAGGGGATGTGCGGCGTGATTCTGGAGGCGATGCAGTTGGGCACCCCGGTGGTGGCGCGGCGCAACCCCGGTAACGCGGCGATCATCTCGCACGGCCGCACGGGACTGCTGTACGAGACCCCACAGGACTTCGTTCGTCAGACGAACTCATTGCTCGCCAACAAGCCGTATCGCGAGCGCATCGGCGAGGCAGCAAGGCGGTACGTCGACGCCGTCCACGCAATGGCCCCCGAGCGCCGTGCCTACCTGACGCTCGTCCGCGATCTTTGCCCCGGCGTCAGTCGTTCGCGCACCTCCGATTCCGAGTCACTCATAACGGCTTGTCCACCCCGGCCATGTTGAGCATCCGAACCGGCGAGCGGCTTGCTGTCGCCGTGGTGGAAGCGATCCATACGGGCGATGTCCAGGCGCTCAAGCGGCTCCTGGCTGAGAATCCGGGTCTGGCCACTGCGAGGATGGGCGGCGACCACGTCGACGACGCCTGCGTGGGAGGCACGATGTCACGGACGCTCTTGCACGTGGCGACTGACTGGCCCGGCCACTTTCCGAACGGTGCCGCCACCGTGGTCACGCTGGTCGAGGCTGGCGCGGACGTCAATGCGCGGTTCGTCGGCCCTCACACAGAGACACCGCTGCACTGGGCGGCGAGTAGCAATGACGTCGAGGTGCTCGACGCGCTGCTCGACGCCGGCGCCGACATCGAGGCGCCAGGTGCGGTCATCGCCGGCGGCACCCCCTTGGCCGACGCCGTCGCCTTCGGGCAGTGGGAGGCAGCGCGCCGGCTCGTTGCGCGCGGCGCGACGACTCCCCTCCGGGAGGCCGCAGCCCTGGGGTTGATGGAGCGTGTGGAGCGTCACTGGGCTGGTGATGATCCGCCGACACCCGACCAGACCACGCATGCGTGTTGGTATGCGTGCCACGGTGGGCAGCAACGCGCCGCCCAGTATCTCCTCGAGCGAGGGGCCGATCTGAATTGGGTCTCGACGTGGGACCGCTTGACACCACTTGACGCCGCACGTCGCAGCGGCCATGACCAACTGGTCGAGTGGCTACGCGGTCAGGGCGGCAAGTCGGCCAGCGAGCTGCACCAAGGACTCGTCCGGGACGAATCCTAACCAACATCGACCACACAGACCCTGATCATGTGGCGCCTCCAGGCACGGGAATCGAGACGTGGACATGAAACCCACGTGCCGGCTGTGAGTGGACCTCCAGTCGCCCGCCTACGAGGTCGAGCCGCTCTCGCATGCCGGCAAGCCCATGTCCAGCGTGAACCTCTTTCGCGCCCCGGCCATCGTCTCGGGCGCGCAGGGTGATCTCACCGTTCGACGCGACAAGCGCGATCCACAGGTTGGTGGCGTGCGCGTGACGAATGGTGTTCGTCACGATCTCTTGCACGCACCGTAGCAACGTGTGCGCATGCAGCGGGTCGGCAATGACGAGGTCGTCGGGTGCTGTGAGATGGATGCGCGGTTCAGGTACCGTCTCCACCAGGGTTCGTAGCGCGTGCGCCAACCCAACCGCATCCTCACCTCGGAGAGCGCCGACGGCGCCCCGGACGTCAGCCAGCAAGACCTTCGTCACGGCCTGCGCGCGCTGGACCTGCGGGCGGGTCGCCTCGTCTGCCAAGTGACTGGCCGCCTCTAGATTGAGGCTCAAGGCTGTCAGGTGGTGACCGAGCGTGTCGTGGAGCTCGCGCGAGATTCGCTCGCGTTCGGCCAGTCGACTGGTGTTCGCGAGCAGCTCACGGGTCGCCCCCAGCTCGCGGTTCGTGCGCGCCAGGTCGGCTCGGGCCGTCGTCTCGCGTGCCGTGAGGAAACAACTGAACAACGCCAGGACCTGAAAGCCCAAGTACGTGCTCACCAGCAAGAGGGTGATGGGCGCCCCGACCGAGAACGGCAGGATGGCGCACATGACCGCGGCCTGTACGAGTACCCACAACAGTGCCTGACCGAGTGGCAGCACCCATCCAAGCTGGGCCGCCACGATCACCAACAAACTGCCTTCCAACCCGCTGCACACCAGGCGGATCATGACCAGCGGCGCGACGGTCTGGACGATGAGTGAAGCGATCTGCAACCGTCGCCATCGCGTGGACCAAGCCTGCCAGCCGGTCAGTGCGAACGCCGCACCAAACACCGCAAAGCACACGAGCCATAGCCAATATCGAGGCCGGTCAAGGAGCGAGGGGTCCTGCGTCAGGCGGACGCATAGCGGCAGGCCGGCCAGGACCCACACCACGAAGCCGGCATATCGCAGCAGCCGCATGGACTCCACGGGCATCGTCCCGGACATTCTACCGAGCGCAGGGGGCATCGCGACCGTGCCAGAAGTCATGCCAGAATCGCATGACTTTTCACACTCGGCAGCGACGACTGGCGTTCGCTATCGTTCTAGCATGCGCATCCTACAGTATGGCGTGATCATCGTCGTCACCGCACTCAGTCTCTGCCTGGCGGGTCTCTGCGTGACTGCTGGATGGAAGCTCGGTACCGCCTCGTGCCAGCACGCCGGAAGAGCGTGTGAGGTCACGTCGCGGCACGGGTGTGGACAACCTGAGCGAGAAAGAGGCGGGCGTGATTGCGGATCGCTTACTCCAAGGGCCCGCTTGATTGCCGCAACTGTGAGCTGCGTCACATATCGATCCTTTCGACGGGCACGCACGTCGCTGAACGCCGCCGCGACGGGTAGAATAGACAGTTACGATGACCGCCACTCAACCTCGCTCGATGCCGTCGACACGCACGCTCGCCGCCGCGCTGCTGACGCTGGCCGGTAGCGCCTCGTTGACCGGTGGCACTCCACCACAGGGCCGTCCGGAGCTGCCCTTCACGGTTGGGAAGCCGGTTCCAACGCTCACGCTGCCCGACCTCGTCGATGGCCGGCCGCGCTCGCTCGCGGAATTCCGCGGGAAGAAGCTCATTCTCCAGATCTTCGCCTCTTGGTGAGCGGGCTGCCGCGTGCACGTGCCCGTGTGGCACGACACAACCAAGGCGCTCCAAGAGGCAGGGCGGTTTCAGATGGTGGGGATCATTCAGGAGCAACATCCCGACCGGGCCCGGCTGTTCATGCAGTGGAAGCGAATGAATTGGCCGATTCTGGTCGACTCGCTGAACCTGCTCGACGTGTCGGTCGTACCCGTGACGCTTGCCATTGACGAGCACGGCATCATCCGGGCGATCAACCCCGACAAGGAAACAATCGACGCTGACTTCTTGTCGAAGTCGTTCGATGCGCCAGCGGGCACGGTGGCAACGCCCGAGGTCGCCAGGCAGCCGAGTCCTAGCCAACCGCCGCCGACGGGTGCATCACCCGATGCGTGGCGACAGTACGGGGAGGGTTTGTTCTTGTGGGGTGGGAGCGAGGCGCGCACGCGCTCGATCGAAGCTTTCGAACGCGCCACTCGTCATCCGAGAGCGGCTCGGTCTGGTCGTAGCCGGCCGCGTATTCCACCCGAAACCTCGGGTCGGGCCTGAGATCACGCACGGGACGGCGCGTAGCACGACGACGGATCTCGGCGACCTCGCGACCGTCACGGCAAAGGACGACGACTTCGTTGCCTTCTTCAACGGCTTTCACGAGCTCCGAGAGCCGTGTCTTCGCTTCGTGCATGTTCACCGTGATCATGATTAGCTAGTCTAGCTAAAGTCGGGCGCGCCTGGCAAGCGTAAGAGGTGCGAAGAACGTTGCCGCTCAGCCCTGGCTCGGCTACGCTAGGCGTACCGGGATGGCTAGAATGGAAATCCTGGTTCGAGGAGCGTTCACCATGTGGGGATGCCTTAGCGTCGTAATGCTGCTCAGCGCTTTCACCGCGCTGGCCCAGCAGCCCCGCCCGCAGCCGCCTGCACCGGACTACGCCAATGTGCGCTATGGGCCGCACGAGCGCAACGTACTCGACGTGTGGCTCGCCAAGAGCGCGACACCGGCCCCGCTCGTGATCTACTATCACGGAGGCGGCTTCCGTGGCGGTGACAAGCGGACGCTGAACCTCGAGCTTCTCGAAAAACTCCGCGCCAATGGCATCAGCGTCGCCGCGGCACACTACCGCCTGTCCAACGTAGCGCCCTACCCTGCCCCGATGCTGGACTGCGCCCGAGCCCTGCAGTTTCTTCGTCTCAACAGCGCCCAGTACAACATTGATCCGGCCCGCGTCGGCGCCTTTGGGGGTTCGGCGGGAGCGGGAATCTCCCAGTGGATTGCCTACCACGACGATCTCGCCGATGCGGCGAACGCCGACCCGGTTCTTCGCCAGTCCACGCGCCTCTCCGCGGTCGCGCCCTTCAACGCCCAATCATCCTACGACCCGCGCTTCATCAAGAAGCTCATGAATACGGATCAGGTCCATCCGGCGTTGGTCGCGTTCTTCGGCATGAGTTCACCCGCCGACGCCGGCGACGCCCGCTTCTTTCCGTTGTTCGAAGACTCCTCTCCGATCAATTTCCTCACCGCAGATGACCCGTCGATTCTGGTGTTCTTCAGCCAGCGCAACGATCCTCTGCCGGCGAACTCATCCGGCGAGGAGCACATCCATCACCCGAAGTTCGGCGTTGTGCTGAAGGAGAAGGCCGACCGGCTTGGCGTCGAATGTACGCTGATCATGCGTGAAGACCACCCCGAGGGCTTCCCCGTGGATCGTTTTGTGGAGTTCTTCCGGACCAAGCTGAGCGGCCGGTAGACCGATCGGCGACCTCGGCGGCCGGGAACTCGTCGCTGTTCGAAAGGGTTTTTCAAAACAGGCAGACGCCTGTTGATCCGCAGTTCGCTCGATCAACAGCCGTGGATACGCATTCCACATCCCGGGTTCTCCGTCGCCTTGACACATTCTCCGATCGCCCGGTGGATTATATTTGCTTACTGTATTAACATTCCAAGGGGCGTTGCGCATGGAGCATTCTGGGTGTCTTTCACCCTTGACGTCAACGGGACAGGCGTGGAAATCCCGCGGGAGTGTCAGCTTGTCCTGCCGTCGTTGGAACTCTCTCCGAAGCCCCACACGCGGTGTAAGATGAGTTGAGACATTACGATCGATCATGCCAACCGTCAGCTTCACCACGTCGGGTGCCTTGCAAAAGTCGGCGCTGCGCCAAGCCAACGAACGCCTCGTGTTGAATTCCATCCGGCGTCATCCTGGTATCTCGCGTGCCGAGATCGCGAGGATCATGGCCCTTTCAAGCACGTCCGTCACGTTCGTGGTGAACCGCTTACGCAAGAATCGCCTCATCGTGGAACAGAAGCTGGGGAATGGCTCGCACGCGGGCCGTCCGCCAACCGCCTTGCGCATTCGCACGGATGCCATGTGGGCGGTGGGGGTCGAGATTGCCCAACCCACGTCGCGCGTCGTTCTGGTAGACCTGGCCGGCAACGTGAAAAAGCAAGAGACGGTTCCCTGGCAAGTCAGCCCCGAGCTGTTCTTGCACAAACTTCATTCGACTATCCGCAAGGTGGCGCAACCGTGCAGATCCGAAACAATGCTAGGCGTCGGTGTCTCGATGCCCGGTACGATCGACAAGGCAAGCGGGCGTGTCATCGCTGCGGAAAACATCGGCTGGTTTGGCGTAGATGTCGGGCGGCTGTTGCGCAGGCGTCTTCGCTGGCCCTTTTTCTATGAAAACGATGCGAATGTCTCGGCGCTCGCCGAGCATTGGTTTGCGCCGCTAGAAAGCGATCGATTTCGTTATTTCGTCTATGTACGGCTGCGGACGGGCGTGGGTACCGGGGTTGTTGTTGACGGCCGTCCTCTCCATGGCGTCTCTTCAGCGGTAGCCGAGTTTGGGCACGTGATGCTCTACCCGGACGGGCGTCCCTGTAGCTGTGGCAACCGAGGTTGTTGGGAGCAGTACGCCTCCGAAGGGGCCTTACTACGCAGCTACCAGGAGTTGGGGTCCGCGAAGCGCAAGAACGAAACGCCGATCGACTCCGAGACCTTGATTCAGCTTGCCCGCGCGGGAGACAAGCGCGCACTCAAGGCCCTCCGGACTACCGCGTCCTACCTTGCACTTGGCATGGTCAATCTGGTGGCCGCTCTTAACCCGCAGGCGATTATTCTGGGCGAGCCCATGGTTTCTGCCTGGGATCTCGTCGAAGAGACCATTCGCGAAGAATTGCGCAAACGCGTGCCGCCTTACGCGCTGAGCGATCTTCGCGTCCTACCATCGCAACTGGGAGCCGATTCGGCTTTGCGCGGCGCAGCGGCCTTGCCGCTGGCGCACTATTTCACGCGCTTCGACCATGGCAAGGAAGACGCGCTCCCCAACCGGGTTGCCATCGAGGCCCACGTCTAGCCCCCCTGAGCCGTCTGCGCGATGTGCTCCCCCGATGGCCGTGACAGGCTTGACATGGTCTTGCGGGGACCTATATTATCGCTTACTGTTTAAATTAATCTGAGGGGTTCACGTCGAGCTCCGGTCAGAAGGGGGTCGTTGCGTGAGGCGCAAAGCCTTATCGTGGCTTTCGGTGGCGACCGGGCTGTTGGTAGGGGGTGTGACCGCTCCGCCTGCCCTGCACGCGCAAGCAACACAGGGTGTCATTCTTGGATCGGTTACAGACGCTTCCGGGGCGTCGGTGCCCGGCGCGCAGGTCATTGTCAAGAACGAAGGGACCAATCTGGAACGTACGATGCTCACCAACGAAGCGGGCGACTATCGCATCGCCGGCCTCGAGGTTGGCAGCTACGAAGTGGATATCCAGTCGCAGGGCTTCGAGACGTTCCGCCAAACGCGCGTGGACTTGAGCCTGAATCAGATCAAGCGCATTGACGCCACGCTGGAAGTCGGCGACGTCAGTACCGGGGTGACCGTGGAAGGCGGCACCTCGCAGATCGAAACTGAAACGGTCACGCTCTCCAATATCAAGAACGAGCGGCATTTCAAAGAGCTGCCGCTGAGCTCGCAGGGCCGCGGATGGCTCAACGTGATTCAAGTGGCCGCCGGTGTCTCGGCCACCAGCGGTGTTGAAGTGAACGGCGCACGCGACACGGCGAACAATTTTACGTCGGACGGTATCTCTGTCAATAGCATCATCAGCAGCCGGCAGACACCAAACGGGTTCTCCGGCGAGATCGAAGTATTGCAAGAGGTCAAGATCCTGACCTCCAACAACTCGGCCGAATACGGCCAGGTGGCCAACTTCGCGGCCGTAACCAAAGCCGGAACCAACGACTGGCACGGGAGCCTCTACTGGGGCAATTTCAACAGTGCCACGCAAGCGCGGCAGTGGAACGATCCGAGCGACCCAGCCTTTGTGAATCACAACATGTTCGCGGTGACCAACGGCGGGCCGGTGCGTGTACCGGGGATCTATGACGGGCGAGATAAGACATTCTACTTCTTCTCCTACGGGGGGGCACGCTATCGGACGGGTAGCCGCCAGTTCACATCCGTGCCGACTGAGGCCTTCCGGCAAGGCGACTTCTCGGCGTTGACCGCCGATGGCGTTCAGCTCGTTGATCCCGTATCCGGGGAGCCCTTCGCTAACAACATTTTGCCGGCGAGCCGGATCAGCAGCGTGTCGAAGGCCTTTCAGGAATTGGTCTACCCGGCGCCGAACCAGCCCGGAACGGGGGCCTTCGGTTTGAATGAGAACCTCACGGGCGATCCCGGCTTCCAATACAACTCCGATGTGTACTCGTTCCGAGGGGACCACAGGATCAGCGACAACAACAACTTCTTCGTGCGTCTCGGGTGGACAAAGACGAACCAGAACATCGCATCGGGCGTTCTCAACTATGGCTACGGAAACCGCGCGGACTACGGAAACTATGCTGGGCTGAGCGTCGTGGCGTCAGACACGCATACGTTCGGCGCCAACGTCGTGAACGAGATGAAAGCGGGCTACAGCCGCACGTACTTCGAGCGCGGCGACTACGTTCTGCTGACGAATCCAGAGGTCGGCGCGAATGTCATTCCGACGATAGGTCTCCAGGGCATCAACAATCCGGATAACCTGGATACTCTCAACGGCATGCCCGAGTTCATCTTCGGCGGCGCAATCGGCTTCGCGGGTACCGACGGCATGCAGAACCGCCGCCAGTCAGAGAACGAATGGCAGCTCATCGACAACCTGTCCTGGTATCGCGGGCGCCACAACATCAAGCTCGGTGGAGCATTCCACCACTATCAGATCAACCACCAGCACACGCCGCAGTCGATTCGCGGACAGGTGCAATTTGACGATCGGCTGAGTGGCTTCAACTACGCCAACTTCCTGCTCGGCTATCCGAGCTCGGCGCGGCGTACGATTCCGCGGCCGAACGCCTATCCCCGTAGCTGGCAGGCGACGTTCTACATCCAGGACGATTTCAAGATCAGCCCGATCATGACCTTGAATGTCGGTCTGCGCTACCAATACCAGAGCCCTTGGGTGGAAGTCTTCGACCGCATGTTCACGTTCGACCCGGCGAGCGGCAGCATGGTGACGGCGGGGGACACCCTTCCGAGCGACCTCGTTCCAGCCGTTGCCGAAACGCTGCCTATCATCACTGCCTCGCGAGCCGGGCTGCCGACACGCAGTCTGATGGACACCGACACAAACAATTTCATGCCCCGTGTGGGCCTGACGGTTCGTCCGTTCGGAGACGCTTCGACTGTCGTTCGTATCGGCTGGGGTCTCTACACCCAAATGTGGCCAGGGCTGCTGGCTCTCGATGCGACGGGTGGACCTTGGCAGTCGGAAGAAACATTCCAGATTGAAGGAAACACCCCTTCCATCTCATTTCCAAATCCATTCCTGACGACGTCGGAGTTTTCAGGCATTCAGGATATCGGCGGAAACAGTCCGGACCTGCCCAACGAGCGGACGCAGCAGTGGAGCGTTTCGGTGGGCCGACAGGTTGGCGGCATTGCGCTTGACATCGGCTACACCGGCACGTCGGCGAAGAATCTTCCTTATCAGGAGGATTTGAACCTCGTGGCGCCCAGTACCGAGCCGTTCGACCTCGCGCGACGACCGTATCCACGGTTCGGTAGTGTGAACTTCACGCGATCGGGCGCATCGTCGATCTATCACGCCTTGACTGTGCAGGCGGATCGGCGGGTGGGCAATGACGCGTGGTTCAACGTCAATTACACGTGGGCGAAGTCACTCACCGACACCTCGCTCAATGGCTATCGAGGCGGAATTCAGCAGAATCAATACGAGCGCTATCTCGAGCGGGCTGACGATGCCGCTCTGCGCCGCCAGCAGTTGCGCGCCAGTTACGCCTGGGAGCTTCCCTTTGGACGAGGCAAGACGGTTGGCGGGAATTTAGGCGGGGTCGCGAACATGATCGTTGGCGGCTGGCAGCTCAATGGCATCATCACGATGTTGACCGGGCCGCGACTGAGCGCGGCGTACTCCAATGCGGATCCGGCTAACACCAACCAAACGAGCGGACGTCCTGACCGTATTGGCGACGGCAACTTTGACGCAGGTGACATGCGTGATCGGATCAAGGCCGGGCAGCCGATTTTCGACCTCGACGCTTTCGTCAAACCGGCGACGGGTAGAGGATTCTACGGTAATTCGGCCCGCAATATCCTCACTGGCCCAGGGGAGATGACCTGGAACATGGTCGTCGCGAAGAACTACCCGCTGAAGGCCGAGCGAGCCCGGTTGCAGTTCCGCTGGGAGCTATTCAACGCGTTCAACCGCGCTAATTTTGCCGCGCCCAGCACCAATATTGACGACCCCAGTGTCTTTGGGTTGGTCACACGCGCCGCCGGTAGCGCTCGGACCATGCTGTTCGGTCTGCGGCTCGACTACTAGGCGAGTTTTCCCAAGCGACAGCACTTACTCTTCGACCCTGACCGGCGGGCCGCCGGAAAGGTGCTTTCGTCTTCAAGCCAGACATTGTCATGCAAAAGATCCATCGCTATCGGGGCCGCAATTGGCCTGTTCCCGCCGTCCTCATTTTTATCGCCGCGGCCGCCGCCGCTCTTTCCGTTTCGCTGCCCGCCGAGTCGCAGACTGGCTCTGACCTGTTCGACCGCAACTATACTGTCGTCTCCGCTCCCCAACGAGCGCGGTTGGAGAAGGAGGAGTTTGGGTTCGATTCTACCTGGAGTCTCGTCGCCGCCAAGGACGTTCGCCCTAGCGATATCGCTATCGAGACGCTGAAGGGAGAGCTCGACGAACGCTACCAGGTCTCGCTGCAAGAGGCTTCATCCGGCGCTAAGGGGCGAACACTCCTCCTCGACGTGCAGGCAGGAGCGGTCTCGATCGGTGAAGCGCTGGACGGCGAGCGCGATGTCCTCGCCAGTCAGGCTTACCGGATAGAGCTCGATGCCGAGCGGATCCGGATTGTGGCCAACGACTCCCCCGGCCTATTCTATGGCGTCGAAACCTTCGTGCAACTGCTCAAACCCGATGGCGGACGGCTGCTTTTGCCGGAGGGCGAAATCACGGACTGGCCCGACCTGCAACTGCGGGTGATCTACTGGGATGACGCGCATCACGTGGAGAAGATCGATGCCTTCCGGCGCGTCATTCGCCAGGCGGCATTCTTCAAGATCAATGCCATCGCTCTCAAACTGGAGGGACACTTTCAATTCAAGAGCGCGCCCGCACTCGTGGAGCCGTACGCATGGACCCCGGACGAGTTGCAGGAGCTCACCGACTATGCGTTGCGCCATCACGTGCAGCTCATCCCCTGGCTGGACGGGCCCGCGCACGTGGCTTTCATCCTGAAACACCCCGAGTACGCCCATCTGCGCGCGTTCCCGGATAGCAACTACGAGTTCTGTGTCACGAATCCGGAGAGTATCGAACTTCTGGTGGATATGTTCGGCGATCTGATCGAAGCTAACCGGGGCGGGGACTACATCTACTTCTCCACCGACGAGCCCTACTATGTCGGGATGGCGGACAATCCGCAGTGTCGGGAAACCGAACGGGCGAAGGCACTCGGGGGCAACGGCCGCCTGCTGGCGGAATACATCACTCAGGTTTCGGACCGCTTGCGCGCCCTCGGACGCAAGGTCGTGTTCATGGGGGAGTTTCCACTCGAGCCCGGCGACATCGAGCATCTGCCGCCGTACCTCATCAATACGATCGTCAATGGTCCGCGATTCGATCCCCTCTACAAGGCGCACGGCATTCGGCAGATGCTGCATACCTCGACACAGGGAGAGGAAGAGCTCTTCCCCAGCTACTTCATACTGCCGGGCGAACGGCGGTTACATCCGCGGGAGCGCGAGGAGCCGCCGCGAGTTCAGGCGGCCTTCGAGGGGATCTCAACGCATTCCGCACGGAAGAACGCTGACGTGCTTGGCACGATCAACGCTGGCTGGGGTGACGCGGGCTTGCATCCCGAAACATTCTGGCTTGGCTACGCCACGATCACGGCCGCCGGCTGGCGGCCGTCCACTCCCGATCCGCGCGAGAGCATGCAAAGTTTCTATCGCGTCTTTTACGGTCCGGGAGCCAGGAAGATTGACCGTCTCTACCAGCTCATGAGCTATCAAGCGCAGTTCTGGTCCGACAGTTGGGAGCACAACGAGAGCAGCGCGCGAAAACCCATCTTTGGCAGTTCGCGACGAATCTTCACTCCGCGGGGGCCGGCTCGCGACTTCACGATCGACCTTCCGCCACCTCCGGCTCCCAACAACCTGTCTTACTCGTATCCCTGGAGTTGGGCGCACCGGCGACGGCTTGCGCTGGTGTCGGAGTCGCGAAGGGAGAATCAAGAACTGATCGCCCTGCTTGAGGAGAATCTCCGCCGAGCCCGTCTGAACCGCTACAACCTGGAAGTCTTTTTCTCCCTGGCGCAGCTCTACCGGCAGAACCTTGACTTTCTCGAAGGACTCGGGCGGATCGACCAACAGTTTGCGGCTGCGTACGAAGCGTCGCGCGCCGGCAACCCGCAGGCCGCAGTGGCGGAGCTTGATCGCGCTCTGCACGAAGTCGTTGCCGTTCGCGAGTCGCGCAATACGGTGCTGCACTTCGCGGAACAGACCTGGTACAAGAGCTGGCAACCGCGTGTTCTCACCGCTAACGGCCGCCAGTTTCTTCATCAGCCTGACGATGTGAAGGACCACGAGCCCGGTCGCACGGTCGATCTCAGCTATCTGGTCTACCGACAACTGCTGCTGCCTTTTGACGATTGGTTCGAGGAAGTCCAAGATGCCCGCAATGCCTACGCGGGCCAGCAGGGCCTGCCCGCGCGGCACGATTCACTGCGCTGGAAAGGTCTGGACTTCTAGTCTGCCTGCAGGCTGCGGACCGGCGGATCTTCCGAGACGTTAATGGATTGTCAGGTCGACTAACGCGAGGTGGAAGCGTTACTCGAACTCGACCAGGCAGCTTTGCGGCGAACCACAGTTTAGTATGGAGCCGAGCGTCGCCGGTCTCTCTCCGTACACGCTGAGTTTGTTTCCGAACAGCGTCTTGGCCTACAGCGTCCGGAGCCGGGTCCAGGAAATCAGTATCCGGATCGCGTTGGGGGCGCAGATCCATGACGTGCTGCGACTCGTGGTGTTCGAGGGCATGAAGCCGACGCTCGTCGGGATTGCGATGGGCGCGCTCGGCGCCTGGATGCTCCGCGGTATCCTCTCTCGCTTGATCTTTGGGATCAGTGCGGCAGACCCTTACACGTTCGGCGTGGTTGCATTGCTTCTAGCAACAGTCGCGTTCATGGCTTGCCTGATCCCGGCTTACCGCGCGACACGGGTGGAGCCAGTGACAGCGCTGCGAAACGAGTAAAACGCTTCGACCGCGGGCGTTCAGGCAAAGTATCCGCCAACGTTCTCCCATAGGCGAGAGTATCCGTCATGAGTGAGTACCGCGTGCGCGACTTGTATGTCTATCCGCTCAAGTCGGCGGCCGGCGTTCGCGTGGACGCCGCCGAGGTCGACGCCTTGGGACTCGCGGGCGACCGGCGCTGGATGGTCGTGGACGCGACGGGGCGATCCCTCTCACAGCGCGAGCTGCCACGTATGGCGTTGCTTCGGGCGCAGGCAAGGCCAGGGGAGCTCCTGCTCGAGGCGCCAGACATGCCGGCGCTCGTCGTCGAAACGCCCAGTGCTGGACCGCGAGGAGAGGTCCGCGTGTGGCGGGATCGCTGCGAAGCCGTCGTCGCCGATCCGGACGCCTCACGGTGGCTGTGCGAGTTCCTCGAGTACGACTGTCAGCTTGTGTATCGTGCCGATGGCGGAGTCCGGTCGGTCGATGCCACCTATGCGCGTCGCCCAGCCTGGGTCGGCTTCGCCGATGCGTTTCCCATGCTCCTGATCAGCCAAGGCTCGCTCGATGATCTGAATGCCCGCCTTGCGGCAAACGGTCAGCCCACCGTGCCGATGAACCGTTTCCGACCCAACCTCGTCGTCGAGGGTGCTCCAGCCTATGCGGAAGACGACTGGCGACAACTGGCTGTCGGCCCACCCGGGTCGGCCATACCGCTGGATGTCGTGAAGCCCTGTGCTCGATGCTCGATCGTTCCCGTAGACCAGGCAACCGGCATTCGCGGGACGGAGCCTCTCCGAACGCTCGCCACGTACCGGCGTCGCAACGGGAAGGTCTATTTCGGCCAGAACGTGATTCACCGGGCGAGCGGGACGATTCGCGTCGGTGATTCAGTGCGTGTGATGACGTAGGCTTACACGCAACGGGCATGGCCAACGCATGAGATCACCACATGTAGGCTGAATTAGGCATGCGCTACTTGCATGAACTCGTTCCGGGACCAGTTCGGCACAAGGCTTGTGCCATCGAGACTGAGCCCGCTACCGTGGCATGGCAACACCGCAAGACCTCGAGCGCATTGGCCGGCGATGAGTCTTGTATTACAAGTTTGACGCTATTCGTAGCTCCACTTGTGGATCCACGGGTCCTGTGTGCGTTGTTGAAACGCCTTCAACCGCCGTGAGAGATCCTCCTTGATATCTCGATACTTCGGATCATCCACGAGATTCAACACCTCGTCGGGATCGGCCTCGAGATCATACAGCTCGAATCGTGGTCGGTGCAGAAAGTTCTCGAGACGGCGCTGTCCATAGACTTCCCCCCCAGCACGCGTGACACTGACCCAGGTGGGCGAATGAAACAGATCGTTCGCCGACGGGAAGGTTAGCTCACTGGCGATGTTCCAGATCAGCTTGTAGCGTCGGGTACGGATCATCCTCATCGGATAGTACATTGTGATCTCGTGGAAGTTGTGCGAGGCGTAGACCTCGTCCCAACCAACCAGAGAGCCACCTTCCAGGACCTTGCGGAAGGAACGCCCGTCGAATTCCTGCCCAGCCGGCAGTGCGCCAACGAAATCCAGAATCGTCGGCGTCAAATCGGCCCAAGAGATCATCGCTGATTCGACCACGCCCTGCTCTTTCTGGCGTGGACTGCGAATGATACAGGGAAGCCGGATGCCGGGATCGTACAGGGTCGTCTTTGCTCCCGGAAACGCGACGCCGTTGTCCGAGATGTACAGGATCAACGTGTTGTCGTACTTGCCCGCGGCCTTGAGAATCTTGATTAACATGCCGATTCCCTCGTCGAGCCGTGACACCGACTGGTAGTATTCGGCGAGCTCCGCGCGAGATTCAGGGGTATCCGGCAAAAACGGTGGCACAACGACATCGGCGGACGCATAGATCACAGGGTCGATGCCCGGGTATCCCTCATCACGGTTGCCGAAGCGATTCGGCCGCGGATACGTATCAAAAGAGGGCTGGCCGTCGGCCATGACGGTATTCGCTCGGTGCGGATCATCCGTGGCGAAATACAGAAAGAACGGCCGATCATCACGTGTGGCGATGAGCTCTCGCGCGCCTTCGGCCATTTCCTCCGGGCTTCGGCCGATCGACGCTGGATCGTTGGCCGCGCCTCCGGACAGAACCGTTTGAAACTCGAACGCGGTTTCCGGGGCGACGTGGAACTTCCCAATCCGTGCGGTCCGATATCCGGCCGCTGACAGCATCACCGGAAGGCCTTTCACGGCGTCAAACGCCTGAAAGTGATGCTCCTGATGTTCCAGCCCATACATCCCGTTGCGATGACTCTGCAAGCCCGAAAGAATGACGGCCCTGCTCGGGCTGCAACTGGCGGTCGTACAGAACGCCTCGGTAAAGCGGATGCCGTCGCTGGCCAGGGCGTCCAGATTCGGCGTCTTGATGACCCGATTTCCGGAGCATCCCAGCTCGTCGATCCCGTGATCGTCGGACACGATGAGCACAACGTTGGGACGTTGCGGTTCCTGCGGGGTGGATGTCGTGGCCGCCGCGAGCCCGGGGCTCCTCCCAGGAACAAGACACTCGAGCAACAGCCAGAGCGCGAGCGCAGTGCGGCCCGTCGTTTGTCCAGCACTCAGCACGTTTCGAAGACTATTTGTGCTCATAAGATCGTTGGTCCAGAGCGAGAATCAGCCTGTTAGGCCCAGCCTGTTAGGCCTTGTGTACCGTGAACTCTTGGCGCCGAACTCGTAGCACGGTGCCTGGTCTCTCCGTGCTGACCTCCGCGTCCTCGCAGGTCGCCCTGCCTTCCACGGCAACGACGGCTCTATCTCCCAGGCCGCGGAACGTGACCGCGCCGTCGTTCACCTCGATGGGCTCGGCCGTCGCGTACCCGATGGTCATGCCGCCGAGCGTGAGGTTCACCGGCAACATGAGCGCGCGGCGCCCGGGTAGATGGAGCGCCTCGCCGCCGAATAGCGGTTTGCCGTTCTCCTGCACGGTGAACGTCTCGCCGTACTCGGACGTGTTGAAGGCGTGAAGCAACCGCTCGGCCGTGGCATCGGCCGTGCTGAGCACGAAGACCCCGGGTGTCGTGGCGGTGTGTGAGATGCCGGCCTCGACGCCGAGGGCATCGAACACCCGGTTCCAGAACGTGAGATCCACGATGTAGTCCGTCGTGATCACGATAGCCCGACCCGAGCCGAGCCGCACATCGAACCCGCACCCACCCCCTGTGCTGACCTCCCGCAGGAACACCGTCACGGCTCCGGCGGCTTCGAACAGCTGAGCGCGGCCGACCCGCGTCTCGGGGAGCGGCGCGGCCCATTCGTGGGCGGTCACAGAAGGATAGAACTGCGGTCTACCCGTGATCGTCTCGGTCGGGGACAGGCCCAAGGCGTTCGCGAGCACCATGCTCTCCTGCCCTGCCATGTCCCGCACCGGGACCTTGCCGGCCAGTAAGAGCCTGCCGCCCGCCCGGACGTAACCGACCAGCCGTTCCTGCAGCGGCGTGCCGAGATGCTCGGCGCCGGCCAGCACGACGACCGGCCTCTCGTCGGGCTCGACGTCGCCAGCCTGCAGGTTGAGGCTGTCGAAGCGCAGGTTCGAGAACAGCATCGCACGAGCCAGTGAGCCGCCTCGGGGCCCGACGCCGCGCCAGCCCTCCAGATCCCTCACCACCTGTTGCGCCCGTTCCCGTCCCCGTGCCGGGTACTGGGTAAGGTAGTGATCGAGGACGAACGCCAGCGTGACCGGATCGAGCTCAGGACGCATCGTGGCCAGCCGGTCGCGCAGCACGTTGGCGGCGGCGACCGCCCTCCGCGTTGCGTCGAAGCTCAGGTTCCGCTCGCCCTCGGGCGAGATCGGGGCGTTGAAGCCGTGCCGCTCCCCGGTGGTGCCGATGCGATCGTTGCCGTCGCCCACCGGCTCGTCCAGCGGTGGGTTGAAACCGCCAGCGAACAAGTAATAGTTGATCAACTTCATCCCCTGGGCGAGGCACAGTCGGGTCTTCAGGTCCGATGCGGACGGGTCGTACGCCACCTCCAGCGCCTGGCCGTAGTCGCCATGCCCAGCGTCGAATTCCAGGCACGTCAGTGGCTGGTCGGCATCGTTCGTGGCATCGGTGAACGCGTTGATCATGTAGAGATCCGGTGTGTTTCGCAGCTCCAGGTCGCCCAGGTACATATCGGAGCCCGACACCATGCCGGGGACGCCGGAGTACGCCTCCATCAGCTGGCTGATCCCGATTGGGTACCGCTCGGCGCGACGGTTCGACGTTCCGTGGATGTTGATCATGAACGGCACGCCCCGCACAGCGAGCGCCTCGGCATAGGTGCGGAGCTCGGCGGCATAGCGAGCGAAGCGGCCACGCGTGAACCGGCCGAGATCGTGCATAAGGGCGGCGGCATAGGCGTCGTCGGGCGATTGGATCGCCTCGTTGCGCTCCTGGACCGCGCCGTTGGCGAATGGGTAGCGGTCGCCAAGCCCGTCGCCGTACTCCTCGTCCAGCCAGCGGTTGAAATCCTTCAGCATGTGGTCGGTGAAGTCCGGAGCGTTGGCGACCCAGGACATCATCCCGATCTCGTTGTCCAACTGAACGGCGATGACGCCAGGCCTGCCTTTGCGGTGCAGTCGCGCGGCAATCACCGGCATGACCGCCTCGTACCAGCGCTCGACTTCGGCTAAATAGGACGGCGCGAGGTAGTCGAGGGTGGGAGCGGCGGTCTCGTGGCCGTCCCAGCCGGTCGGCACGGCGTCCGGGTTGTCGTGGTACACGCGGTGCGGGATGCCGTTGTTCTTCAGCTCGGCCATGACGAACGGCCCCGGCCGGGCTTCCCGGAGAACACCCTGCCGGCGTTCGAAAACGCTGTCGACCTCGGCGTCGACGTGCTCGAGATCGACCTGCGTGGCACGGCTGATGGAGAGGTCGTCATCCTTCACGATGACACGCTCGATCGAACGACTGACTGTACGGGAGACGTCACCACGAAGACGCTCGAGGAGGTCAAAACCTGTGACGCAGGCAGCTGGTTCGACCCCGAGTTCGCTGGTGCGCGTGTCCCGACGTACGAGGAGGTGCTCGACCTCGCCCATGGGACAGGCGTCAAGCTGCTGCTCGACATCAAGCTCAGCCCTGCCCTGGATAAGGAGCATGTCGTCCGCCTGACCGAACAGTTCGGAGCGACGCTGGACATCATCGTCGGTGTGCGCAGCGTCGAGGATCTCCGAGAGTTCCGGCTGCTCAACCCGAACCTTCGAACGCTTGGCTTCATTCCGGATCCTGAGTCCATCGACAAGTTCGCTCAGGCGGGCATTGACATCATCCGACTGGTCGCGAAGCACCCCCGCGGCCGCAAAGCAAGGGAGCGTGACGTGGACGGTCGTGTGTCGCGGCGGGAATGTCTGACTCGATGCCTGACGCTGGCGGGTGAGGTCCAGATCACCTCCCGTGCTCCGCGCATTCTCCCGTCCCTCGCGCTCAGCGGCCGAACGGTAGATGAACTGCTCAAACGGGTGCCAGAGAGCCATCGCGTCTTCGAGGGGTTCGACGCAGATGCCCATTTCATCGCGGTCCTCAATCCCATCGTTCACATTGAGGCCGTGCACCGTCGAACCAACGAGGCCCCGGAGTATGGTGCAACGCTCAGCCGTCTCGCGATTCACCGATCACCCTTCCGCGCCGACCGATCGTGAACTGCCTCTCGAGAGCCGTCAGGCATCCAGCGGAGGTCAAGCCCCTTTCGGAGCCTTGCGAGCGCTCGGCGGCGGGAGGCCGCGAATGACTTCCGAGTTTCAGTCGCCGCCTTGGCTTTTCGAACCACTGCATCCTCCGGTTTAGCGCTAGCCAGTACCCTGAACGTCGCCCGCACGCGCAACGGTGATGGAGCGGATTCGCTGTTGCGGACGTGATACACCACGATGAACGGGAATCTGCGCAGAAGAATCCGCTCGCGCTCTCATGCTTCGTTCGCGATTTCAGACTTCTGGCTCGGAAGCGTATTTCTTGCAGCACTAGGCCGCGACGACGGTAATCCGACCAGCCTTCCGCGAGCGGGGCTTTCGCCGAATCACGATCTCGACATCCTGGTCGAGCGCCGTCAACAGGTTCATCAGCCGTTCGACCGAGAAGCCCGCCAGCTTGTAGTGACGAAGCGCAGAGACCTTCGGCTGCGTCACTCCCAGCACCTTGGCCGCATCGGCCTGCGAGAGTTTGCGCGCTTCAAGCACCTGATTCAGAGCATAGGCCAGGCGCAGCTTGGCCTGACGTTCGGCGGCATCGGGGAATCCGAGATCCGCGAACACGTTTCCGGTGCCGCGAGTAACCGGTTCTCGTCGTTCAGCGTTTCGACTTGCCATAGTGCTCCTCATGATCCCGCTGGGCGGTCTTCAAGCGCTCAGCAACGAGATCGACGTCTCGTTTGGCGGTCCGGATGCCGGAGGGAGACTTCTTCTGGAACGCATGGAGGACGTACACCGCCTTCTCGAACCGAACCGTGTACACCGCCCGATACGCGCTGCCGTCATGCGACTCGACGATCTCCAGCACGCCAGGACCGAGCCCCTTCCACGGCTTCGCCGTCGGCGCGGTTCCGGGCCGAACTGCGCGATGCCGAGGGCGCTTCCCATGTCCTCCTTGACCGCCGGGGGAAAGCTCAAGAAATCGCGCTTCGAGGACCCGACCCAATGCAGTGGTTTCTCGTCCGCAGCCAGAACACGTCGCACCTAGACGATTATCCCAGTTCGGGGATATTCAAGCAAGTATGCGTCCTCATCGGCGCCTTGTCGATCACGTGAAACTCGGCGCGGCCGGTCTTGGATTGCGCGCGAGGCGACTCGGCGTTTCCCGTGTCGGCGGGCTCGGGCGGCCAATGGGGCGCGAATAGCTCGACCTCCGGCGTCTATGCTGCCTGCGTCAAGCTGCGCGAAGCCGTGGCGCAGAAGCTGGGCTTCAACCCCGCCACGCTGGTGTTCGAAGACGGGCGAGTCCGCGAGGGCGATCAGAGCGTGCCGCTCGCCGACGCTGCGGGCGGGAGCGGCATCGTCGTCGAGGATGCGATCGAGTTCGGCGACCTCGCGACGAGGTACCATCAATCGAGCTTCGGCGCGCACTTCGTGGAAGTCGGCGTCGACGCCGCAACCGCCGAGATCCGCGTGCGGCGTATGCTCGCGGTATGCGCCGCTGGCCGCATCCTCAACCCGAAGTCGGCGCGTAGCCAAATCATCGGTGCGATGACCATGGGCGCCGGTGCGGCGCTGATGGAGGAGCTCGCGGTCGACAAGCGCTTCGGCTTCTTCGTCAACCATGATCTCGCCGGGTACGAAGTGCCGGTGCATGCCGACATTCCGCACCAGGAGGTGATCTTCCTCGACGAGACCGATCCGACCTCGTCGCCGATGAAGGCCAAGGGCGTCGGCGAGCTCGGCATCTGCGGCATCGGCGCGGCCATCGCCCACGCGATCTACAACGCGACCGGCGTGCGCCGTGCGCGACTATCCGATCACAGTTGACAAGCTGCTCGACCGGCTGCCGGAAGCGGGATGATCGCGCGAAGGAGAGGAAGGGCGCCCGCTGCTTCCCCCCTCCGGTGCAACCTCATGCGTCATTCGGAAGGTTGGTGGACGTGTGGGCCGTGCACTGCTCGACGACGGCACCGTACGGGTCAACGACTTTGGACAGACGTCGGTGCCCGGTGTGTACGCGGCCGGTGACATGGCCCGCCGGGAAAGCATCCCGATCCCGCTCGCGCAGATCACCTTCGCCGTCAGCAGCGGGCAGCTGGCCGCGGGCATGATCGACCAGGAGCTGCTTATGGTCGACCTGCCCGACCTGCCCAGCCCCTTTCGCCCAGCCCAGCAAGAATCCTAGAGAAACTAGTCTCTCCCCCAGCGCCTGACCGTGCAGCTTTCCCGTCCGTTTCCGACCACAGCTCTGCTCGCTCGCAGCGGCGGCCCTGCGCGCGGCTCGACCCACCCACACGACATGAGACTATCATTAGAATTCTTTCATCTATCGTTATAGAACTCCCTTCAACACCCACACATGATGCGGCGCATATCAATCAGGGTTCGCGCGGCGCGCCTGGAGCGCCAGCCGCGAGGAGGTCGCCCCATGTGTCGGTTCATCGGCGTCGTGCTGTGTCTCGCAGTGAGCGCTTGGGCCCCCGTCGCCGCCCAGACGACGAGCGGGCAGATTGGCGGAACCGTGGTGGATCCCGCGCAAGACATCGTCGCGGGTGCGGCGGTGATCCTGCGAAACGAGGGCACCGACGAGCTGCGTGCGACCACGACGAACGACGCCGGTCAGTTCGTCTTCGCCGCGCTGGTGCCGGGCACCTACAAGGTGACCGTCGAGCGCGACGGCTTCCGCACGCTCGAACAGACCGGCATCGTGCTGACCGCCAACGAGCGGCGCGCGCTCGGCACGCTCGCCCTCTCCGTCGGCGGCGTCACCGAGAGCGTGTTGGTCGCCGCCACGAACGTGACGGTCCAGACCGCCAGCTCCGAGAACTCCGAGCTGCTCTCCTCGCAGCAGCTCTCGCACCTCGTCGCGCGCGGCCGCGATCTCGTGTCGATGCTGCGCGTGCTGCCGGGGGTCAGCCAGGGCAGCGAGAGCGACGCGCTCGGCGGCACCTTCGGCACCACGACCCCGAACATCGGCGGCACGCGCAACCGGATGAACACGTTCTCCCTGGACGGTCAGGCCGGCAGCGACGCCGACCTCGTCGACGTCTTCAACGGCTCGACCAGCCTGGACGCGATCGCCGAGGTGAAGGTCCTCGTCAACAACTACCAGGCCGAGTACGGCCGCAACGCCGGGGCGGTCGTCAACATCGTCTCCAAGTCCGGCACGCGCGACTATCACGGCTCGCTCTACCTGTACAAGCGGCACGAACAGTTCAACGCCAACAACTTCTTCAACAACCGCAACCAGCTCCCCAAGCCGCTCTACCAGTACACCACCGTCGGGGGGACGCTGGGCGGCCCGATCTACATCCCGGGCGTCTTCAACACTGGTCGCGACAAGCTGTTCTTCTTCTATTCGCGCGAGGACTGGCGCATCCAGGAACCGCGCGCGCCAAGGAACGTCACGGTCCCGACGGCGCGCGAGCGCGCCGGGGACTTTTCGCAGACGCTCGACCTCAACGGCCGCCCGATCCCCGTCATCGATCCGACGACGGGGCAGCCGTTTCCGGACAACATCGTGCCGACCGACCGGATCGACCCGAACGGGCAGGCGATCCTGGGCCTGTTCCCGATGCCGAACATCACGGATCGTGGTATCACGGGCGGCAACTACAACTACCAGTTCCAGGAGATCACCGAGCATCCGAAGAAGCAGAACCTGCTGAAGGTCGACTACCATCCCACCGCCACCGACCGCGTGTCGGTGCGCGGGCGGACGTGGTGGGCCGATCGCCGGGGCTACGAAGGCCTGGCCGCCTTCAACTCCAACTGGGACCAGCTCTTCCACCACTACCTCTTCACCGAGGACTCGATCCAGGCCTCCTACACGAAGATACTTGGCAGCTCGATTGTCAACGAGGTCGCGGTGAGCTACCGCGAGCTGCACGAGGACGGCGCGGCGACGTCGCCCACGTCGTTCGATCCCGTCATCCGGAGCCAGGTCGGCCTCGGCGGGCTGGGTCAGCTCGTTCCGGCGCTGAACCCGCTCGGGATCATCCCGAACGCGTCGTTCGGCGGCGTACCCAATGCCGCGAGCATCAACTATGACGGGCGCCTGCCGATCGTCGCCGGCGACAAGCGCTACAGCGTCCTCAACAACTTCTCGTTCCTGCGCGGCAGTCACGCCATGAAGTTCGGGATCTATGTCGAGCACAACATCGGGACGGAGGGCCCGCGCGCCAACTTCGGCGGGCGCGTCGAGTTCGATCGCGACACGAACAACCCGCTCGACGCCAACTACGCGTACGCCAACGCGATCCTGGGCAACTTCCGCCGGTATACCGAGAGCAACACGCGCACGGCCGCACGCAACACGCACACGCTGGTCGAGTGGTTCGCGCAGGACACGTGGCGGCCCACGCGCAAGCTGACGCTGGACTACGGCCTGCGGTTCTCCTGGGCGACCCCGTGGCGCTTCCCCGACGGCGACGCCGCGGCGTTCGTGCTGGAGCGCTACGACCCGGCGCGCGCGCCGCTGCTGATTCAGCCGGTGGGGGACGCCCAGGGAGACCGGGTGGGACGCAACCCGGTCACGGGCGAGCGGGTGCCGGCCGTCCTGATCGGATCGTACGTCCCGGGCACGGGCGACCCGATCAACGGGATGGTCACCACCTCGGACCCGAGCTATCCCGACGGATTCCTCGATCAACAACCGGTGCAACTCGGGCCGCGGCTCGGCTTCGCGTACGACCCGTTCGGCGACGGCCGCACGGCCATCCGCGGCGGCTTCGGCATCACCTGGAACATGGTGCCCTCGAACGGCGGCTTCGCGAACCCGGCCAACTCGAACCCGCCGAACCAGCTCAATCCCCAGATCTTCTACGGCACGCTCGACACGTACCGCGACTCGACCGGCGTCCTGTTCCCGAACAACGTCACCGGCTTCGAGCGTGACATGAAGTATCCTTCGCTGACCACATGGTCGCTCGGCGTTCAACGGGACATCGGCAAGGGCGTCGCCGTCGATCTCACGTACGTCGGCAACGTCGGACGCCACCTCAGCCAGACGCGGGACCTCAACACGCTCCCGTACGGCACGCGCTTCCAGCCCGAGAACGCCGATCCGTCGAATCCCGCCACCCCGCTCCCCGACAACTTCCTGCGTCCGCTCCCCGGCTACGGCGGCGTCCTCTACCGCGAGGCATCGGGCATCTCGAACTATCACGCGCTGCAGGCCTCGCTGAACCGCCGATTCCTGAAGGGCGTCGCGTTCGGCCTCGCGTACACCTGGTCGAGAGCCTTCGACTACACGAGCGGCGACAACGGCACGCTGCCGATGTTCCGGCCGTACGATGTCTGGAGCTACGGTCTCGCGTCGTTCGACCAGACCCATGTCGTGGTGCTCAACTACACCTGGGATCTGCCGGCGCTCAGCACACGAATCAGGCACCCGCTGGTGAAGCACGTCTTCGACGACTGGCAGCTCTCGGGCATCACGACGTTCGCGAGCGGCACCCCCCTCGGCCTCAGCTTCTCCACCGTGGACAACGCGGACATCACCGGGGGCGGCGACGGGGCTCGCGTCAATATCGTTGAGGGCCTGGAGCTGCCCAATGGCGATCGCAGCTTCGAGCGCTGGTTCAACACCGCGGCGGTCGCGCGGCCGGCGCGCGGCGACTTCGGCAACGCCTCGAAGGCGCCCATCCGCGGACCCGGCGTGCACAACTGGGACATGTCCCTCGTCAAGAACATCCCGCTGGGCGTGGCGGGACGGGCGCTGCAGCTCCGCTGGGAGATCTACAATGTGTTCAACCACACCCAGTTCGCCGGGGTGAACACGGCCGCGCGCTTCGACGCCACCGGCCAGCAGGTGAACCCGCAATTCGGGCAGATCACCAGCACGCGGCCGCCGCGGATCATGCAAATCTCCGTGAACGTGCGCTTCTGAGCGTCGCATGCAGACACCCAAATCACTCCGTCGCACCTCGTCGGCGCCGCACGCGCCCGTGCCGCTGACGCTCACGCCCTTCGCCGTCGCGCGTCTCGACGGTCTTCTCGTCTGATCATGCCTCGTCCGCTTCGGTTCGCGGTCTTCGGCGCCGGCTTCTGGGCGCGGTGTCAGCTCGCCGCGTGGCGCGAGGTGAACGGGGTCACCTGCGTGGCCATCTACAATCGCACGCGGCCGCGCGCCGAAGCGCTCGCGGCCGCGTGCGGCATCCCCGCGGTCTTCGACGATCCGGTGGCGCTGCTCGAAGCCGTGCGCCCGGACTTCATCGACAACATCACGGAAGTCGGCGGACACCTGCCGCTCTCGCTGCTCTGCGCGCGCCACCGCGTGCCCTGCATCTGCCAGAAGCCCATGGCCGGCTCGCTCGCCGACGCCCGGCGCATGGTCGGCGCGTTCCAGCGGGCGAAGACGCCGTTCCTCGTGCACGAGAACTGGCGCTGGCAGGCGCCGCTGCGCCAGCTCGGCGTCCTACTCGCGTCGGAGATCGTCGGGACCCCGCTGCGTGCGCGGCTCACCATGGTGTCCGGCTTCGACGTGTTCGGCAACCAGCCCGCGCTGCGCACGCTCGATCACTTCATCCTGATGGATCTCGGCTCGCACCTGCTGGACGTCTCCCGGGCGCTCTTTGGCGAAGCGCGCACGCTCGCGTGCCGGACCAGCCACACGCTGCACCACGAAGTCGCCGGCGAGAACCTCGCGACCTTGCTCCTCACGATGGGCCCGGCCGCCACGCACGTCGTCATCGAGCTGGGCTACACGCGGACGCCGCTCGAACCGGGCCGACGCGAGCTGTTCCCGCAGACGCTCGCGTTCGTCGAGGGCACGAACGGATCGATCGAGCTGGCGCCCGACTGCACGATACGCGTCACGACGCGGCGCGGCACGCGTACGTCGCGGCACGCCCCCCTGGCGTATCCATGGGTCGACGCGGCGTACGCGCTCGTGCAGGCGAGCATCGTTCCCTGCAACATCGACCTGCTGGCGGCGCTGCGCGGCCGGCGCCGGGCCGAGACGACCGGCTCGGACAACCTGAAGACGATGGCGCTGGTGTTCGCGGCGTACAAGAGCGCGAGGACCGGGCGCACGATCGCGTTTCCATCATGACGGCACATCGGATCATGCCCCGTACACGGTTCCTGTTCGTGTTGGCCGCGGGAGCGGCGGTCGTGCTCGCGGCGTGCGGCGGCGCCGGCGAGAGCGGTACCGCGGGGGACGCCCGGTCGGGGCGCCTGACGATCGGCGTCGCCTTCGAGACGCTGCAGACGGAGTTCTGGGTTGCCGCGTGGAACGCGCTGCAGGCGCGCGCGGCCGAACGGCAGATCACCCTGCTCGAAGCGGTCTCGGACGGCGATCCCGCCAAGCAGCTCGACCAGGTCCGCACGTTTCTCACGCGTCGCGCGGACGGGATCATCCTCGTGCCGAAGGACGGCAAGACGGTGATCCCGATGATCAAGGCGGCCAACGCGGCGGGTGTGCCGATCGTGCTGCTCAACCGGCCCGCGGATGCCACGGACGCGGCGCACACCGTCGTCGCTCCCGACAACGCCACCATCACGCGTGACACGGTCGCGTACCTGATTCAGCAGGCCCGCCGCTCGAACCCGCGCGTGAAGGCCGCGATCCTCGTGGGCGACCTCAGCGACGTGAACGCCGTGGGGCGGCGCGACGGCTTCGAGGCCGCCGTCGCCGACGCGGGTGGCAGCGTCGACGTCGTCGCGCGCATTCCCACCGACTGGAACCAGGAGAAGGCGCTCGCGGGGCTCCAGACCGCGCTGCAGGCCCACCCGGACATCGGGTTGATCTTCAGCTCGTCGGACTTCATGTTCCCGAGCGTCAAGTCCGTGCTGAGCGCCGCGGGACGCTGGAAGAAGGCGGGGGAGCCCGGACACGTCGTGCTCGGCGGGTTCGACGGCGACGCAACCGCCTGGCGGCTGATGGTGGACGGCTACGTCGACGCCACCGGCGTTCAGGATGTCTTCTTCGAAGTGGACGCCGCGCTGCGGGCGATTCTCGACGCGACCCAGGGCAGGATCCCTCCCCCGCGCATCGCCGACCCCGGCTTCGTCCTGACGCAGGCCAACCGCGCCAGCCTCGAAGCGCGCACGTGGGGCGCCATCGTCGCGAAGCAGGGACAATGACGAGCGACGAGAGCTGGATCGCACGCGCGAAGCATCGTGGCCCGCGCACGCTAGCGGACGGCAGCGCGTTCATGCTAGCCGTAAACGTTGCCGCGTTCGCGGCGTTCGCGATCGCGCTTCCGGACTTCCGGTCGCCGGCGAATCTGGCGACCGTGCTCGTCTCATCGCTCCCGCTGCTGCTGCTTGCGACCGGGCAGACCTTCGTCCTGGTCTCGGCCGGGATCGACCTGTCGTCGCCGGCGCTGGTTGGGCTGGTGAGCGTCTGCGGCGGGCTCGTGATGAGCGCCGACGTGGGCTGGCTGGCAAACCACCCGGCCGCAGTGCCCGTCGGTCTCCTCGCGATGCTGGCGACGGGCACGGCGGCGGGGGCGGCGAACGGGTTCTGCGTCGCCCGGCTGCAGATGCCACCTTTCATGGTCACGCTGACCACGGCAATGTTCGCGGGCGGGCTCGCCGTCTGGCTCGTGCACGCGGTCGCGCAGACCGAAACTCTCTTCAACCTGCCGGAGGTGTTCCTTGCGCTCGGTCGGCACGGCTGGGTCGATGGGCCGCTTGCGGTCGGAGCCGCCTTCGTGGCGCACGTCATCCTCGCGCGCTCGCTCGTCGGACGCTGGCTGCACGCCCTCGGCTACAACGCGCGCGCGGCGTATCTCTCCGGCGTGCCCACGTCGCGGGTCATCGTCTGTGCGTACGCGCTGAGCGGCCTGTTCGCCGCGCTGGCCGCGGTGCTGCTCACCGCGCGGCTGGAGACCGCCTCGCCCTCGCACGGGCGCCCGTTGCTGCTGGACGTCATCGGCGCCGCGGTGATTGGCGGCACCAGCCTGGCGGGCGGCCGGGGCAGCGTGCTCTGGACCGCGTGGGGCGTGCTGTTCCTCGCCATGCTCGGCAACGGGCTCACGCTGCTGAACCTGTCTGACTTCGTCATCACGATCATCAAGGGCCTCGTCATCCTGACGGCGGCGCTCCTCGATCAGTGGCGGCGTCACTGGCGCACGACATCCGCGTCCGTGGCGGACACGGTGATAGCATGAGCACGGACCTGCCACGCAGCCCTTCGCCCGCCGCTCCGAGCGCGCCGGATGCCCGGGGGCCAGCCGTACCCGCGGTGTCGTGGGAGAGCGTGAGCCGATCCTTCTCGGGCGTGCCGGTGCTCCGGCGCGTGACGCTCCAGGCGTACGCCGGGCGGGTGCTCGCGCTCGTGGGCGAGAACGGAGCGGGCAAGTCCACGCTGATGAACATCCTCGGCGGCCACGTGCCGGCCGAGAGCGGCGCGCTGCGCCTCGGGGGGCTGCCGTATGCGCCGCGCACACCGCACGACGCGCGCGCCGCCGGGATCGCGTTCGTGCACCAGGAGCTCAATCTCTTCGCCAACTTGACCGTCGCCGAGAATCTGCACCTGCACGATTTTCCGAGGCGCGCGGGCCTGCCATGGATCGATCGCGCAGCCATGCGGGCGCGCGCGGCGGCGCTGCTCGGGCAGGTTGGACTGCATCTCGCGCCCGACACGCCGCTCGACCGGCTGTCGACCGGCGAGCGGCAGCTCGTGGAGATTGCCAGGGCGCTCGGGACTGCCGCCCGGGTCCTGATCCTCGACGAGCCCACGACCTCGCTCAGCACGCGCGAACGCGAGCGGCTCTTCACCCTCCTGGCCACCCTGCGCGATCGCGGGCTGGCCCTTGTCTACATCTCGCACGATCTCGAGGATGTGCTGCGGCTGGCCGATGACGTGGCGGTGCTGAGGGACGGCGAGGTGGTGGCGCACGGGCGGGCCGCCGACTTCACCGGGCACCGCCTCGTCTCGCTAATGATCGGGCGGCAGGTGACGCAGCTCTATCCGGCGCGCCGCGATCCGCCGGAACGCGCCAGCGCAGACCGGCCGGACGAGCTCGGCGTGCCCCGGTTGGAGGTTCGTGGCGTCAGCGAGCCCGGGATCGTTCGGGACATCACGTTCACCCTGCACCGGGGCGAGCTGTTGGGACTATTCGGGCTGATGGGCGCCGGACGATCCGAGCTGGCGCGCATCTTGTTTGGAGTCTACTCCGCCGCGTCTGGAGCGATCCGGATGGACGGGCGACCGCTCGCGGGCGGGCCGCGCGCGCGGGTGCGGCGCGGCATGGCGTTCGTCACCGACGATCGGCGGCACGACGGCCTGTGTCTCGACGCGTCCGTCACCGACAACATCATGCTGGCGACGCTCGCGGCCTGTTGCCGCACGCCGGCCCGCCTCGTGCACGCGGAACGGGTGCGGGCGACCGTGCGCCGCATCCGGGAGGCCGTGCGGCTGTCTCGAGCGGCCGAGGAGCGGCAGGCCGTCCGCACGCTCAGCGGCGGCAACCAGCAGAAAGTCGTGCTCGCGCGCTGGCTGCTCGCGAAGCCGCAGGTGCTGATCCTGGACGAGCCGACGCGCGGCGTGGACGTCGGCGCGCGGGCGGAGATCTATCGGCTCGTGCGGGACCTGGCCGATTCGGGCGCTGGCATCCTGGTGATCTCGTCGGAGATTGAGGAGCTGATCGGGCTGTGCGACCGCATCCTGGTGATGCGGCAGGGTGAGCTGAGCGGCGAGCTCGCGCGCGACGCCTTCGATCGGGCGCGCCTGTTGGCGGCCGCACTGCCGGCCACGGCGGCAGCGGCCACCGGAGCGCATTCGTGACCCGCGATCCCTCGCCCATCGTGCTGCGCCTGCTGAACCTCACGCCGGTGTTGTTGCTCGGCGTCGTGCTCCTGCTGTTCGGGCTCCAGTCCAATCGCTTCCTGAGCGGCGAGCACCTGTCCGGCCTGCTGGCCCAGGCCGCACCCCTCCTGGTCGTCGCCACCGGAATGACGTTCGTGTTGCTCACGGGCGGCGTCGATCTGTCCGTGGGCGCCGTCATGTTCGTGGGCGCGGCGCTGGCCGGACGCCTCGCGCTCGATGGGCATTCCCTCGCGTTCTGCGCCGCGGTGATGCTCGGCGTCGGCCTCGCGGGCGGCCTCGTCAATGCGCTCCTCGTCACGCGCCTGCGGCTCGTGGCCTTCGTCGCCACGCTCGCCACGTTGTACATCGGACGCGGCCTGGGCAGGTGGATCTCCGAGACGCGCGCGCTGAACCTGCCAGACGACTTCAACGCGCTCGCCTCGACGACCTGGCTGCACGTCCCGGTGCCGGTGTGGATCGCCGGGACGATCACGGTGGCTGCGCAGGCGGTGCTCTCGGGCACGCCGTTCGGACGGCGCCTCTACGCGGTCGGCGCCGATCGGGAGGCTGCGCGGAAGGCCGGCTTCGATACCGGTCGCCTGCTGGCGGCGGTCTACGTGATCTGCGGCGGCTGCGCCGGGCTGGGCGGCGTGCTGGCGCTCGCGCAGCTTGGCGCAGTGTCGCCCAGGTTCGGGGAGCTCTATGAGTTCGACGCCATCACGGCCGCCGTGCTCGGCGGCACCAGCCTGTTCGGCGGACGCGGGCGCGTGCTGCCCGGCACGGTGGTCGGCGCGGTGTTGCTGAAGACGATCTTCAGCGGCCTCGTGATGGCGCATGCCAATCCGTACGCGTACGCGCTGATCACCTCCGCGATCATCTTCGTCGCGGTGCTCCTCGACAGCCTCCGCCACCGGGTGCTGCGCGGGTTGGCGCGGCGCGTCATTCGTCTCGAACCTGCCGGACAGCGCGACGCATGAGGCCTGCCCCTCCACGTGCCGCCTCCGCATGGCGCGATGTGCTCAGCCACTGCGACCAACTGGAGTTTCAGCCGCACGATATCGCCGCGCAGCTCGACCCGGGTGGCCGGTACGAGATGCGCCTCGATGAGGAATTCGGATTCGCGATCACCTTGTTTCACTACACGTCCCGCCAGCACACGCGCGGCACGACCTGGCACGAGCGGCTCGAGCTGTTCCTGCCGCTCGACGGCGTCACGCGCTTCAGGATGGGCGATAAAGACGTGACGCTCCAGCCCGGCGATCTCCTCGTCGTCGACAACCTCAAGCTGCACCATGTCGTCGACTTCGCCGGCTTCGACACCCGGGCAATCGTCGTGAGCTTCCGCCCCGATTTCGTGTACAGCCTCGGGTCGCCCGCGCACGATTACGCCTTCCTGCTGCCGTTCTATCCGCGTCCGGGCCGGCGGCCCCGCGTGCTTGCACTGCCCGAGCATCCCGAAGCGGCCGCAGCCCTCGACCGGCTGCTGACGTGGCGGTTCGGCGACACGCAGGGGCCGCTGCACCGCGCCGGCTGCCGGGCATTCCTGCTCGAGCTCCTGCTAGAGCTGGCGCGCCGATCGGCCGGGGCCGGGCCTCCGCCCTGGGAGCTCTTGCGGCAGCAGCAGCGGTCCCTCAGGCTGAAGCCGCTCTTCGATCACATCGCCGCCCGCTACGCCGACAAGCTCTCCGTGAGCCGCGCGGCGGCACTGGCGGGCATGACCCGGCCGCAGCTCATGAAGACGTTCAAGAAGGTCGCCGGCCTGACGCTCCTCGCCTATCTCAATCACGTGCGCCTGGCGAACGCGTTGCGGCTGCTGCGCGACACGGACCTCACCATCGGGGAGATTGCGAGTGCGGTGGGCTTCTCGGACCAGAGTTATTTCGACAAGCGGTTCAAGCGGGCGTTCGGCCAAACGCCGAAGGACTTCCGCACCGGAACGGACGGGTCAAAATCGTCCAAGGATCCGACACGAGCCTTCTAGCCCTGCCACCATGGCCGCGCGTATCGTTCGCGTATGCGACATCGCCTGCGGCGACGATTCGCCCTGCTCGCCCTGGCGGCCGGCGTGCTCGGGTGTGACGTTCGTGCCCTGCACGCCGACACGCTGCCCCGCCTGGAGGTCTCTGACAACAAGCGCTTCGTGGTGACCGACGAGAATCAGCCGTTCTTCTGGCTGGGCGACACGGCCTGGGAGCTGCTGCACCGGCTCACACGAGAGGAGACGGAGCGCTATCTCCGCAACCGCGCGGCGCGCCGCTTCACCGTTATCCAGGCCGTCGCGCTCGCCGAGCGGGATGGCCTGCAGACGCCCAACGCCTACGGCGAGCGGCCGCTGGTCGACAACGATCCCACGAAGCCGAACGAGGCCTACTTCGCCCACGTGGACTGGGTCGTGGCGAAGGCGAATGCGCTCGGGCTGTACATCGGCCTGCTGCCGACCTGGGGCGACAAGTGGAACCAGCGCAAGGGCGCGGGCCCCGAGGTCTTCACGCCGGAGAACGCGGCGCGGTACGGCGAGTGGCTCGGCCGACGGTACAAGGATGCCGGCGTGATCTGGATCGTCGGCGGCGACCGGCCGATCGAGACCGACCGGCACAAGGCGATCACGCGCGCCATGGCGCGCGGTCTGCGCAAGGGGGACAACGGCACGCATCTGATCACGTTCCATCCGCCCGGAGGGCAGGGCTCGTCGACCTGGTTCCATGACGAGGACTGGCTCGATTTCAACATGCGCCAGAACGGCCACGTGACCGAGTTCACCGACCGGTACGACCAGACGCGGGTCGACTACGACCGCACGCCCGTGAAGCCGGTGCTCGACGGCGAGCCGATCTACGAGGACCATCCGGTGTCGTTCGACGCGAAGCGCCTCGGGCACTCGGTGGCCGCGGACGTGCGGCGCCCGCTGTACTGGGACCTCTTCACCGGCGCCTTCGGGCACACGTACGGGCACCACTCCGTGTGGCAGATGTGGGACGACACGCGCGAGCCGGTCAACAACCCGCTGATGCCCTGGACCGAGGCGATCGATCAGCCCGGCGCGGCGCAGATGCAGCACGCGCGCGCCCTCCTCGAGTCGCGTCCCTTCCTGACCCGCATTCCCGATCCCGACGTCATCGTCCCTGCCAGCGTGCCGACGAGCATCCCCGGCGCGGGCCGGTACTACGTCGCGGCGACGCGCGACGCCGACGGCAGCTATGCGATGGTCTATGCCCCGGTGGGACGACCCTTCACGGTCCGCCTAGACAAGCTGTCTGGCACGCACGTGAAAGCTTGGTGGTTCAATCCGCGGGATGGGAAGGCCACGGCCATCGGCACGTTCGAGAAGAAGAGCGAGCGCCGCTTCACGCCGCCGGACCCCGGTGAGATGGTGGACTGGGTGCTCGTGCTGGACGACGCGTCGAAGAAGTTCCCGCCCCCGGGCGCGGCGCCGCGACGCTGACAGTGCGCGGCACGGAAGACGAAGAGCGATCGCCGGAGACATGACGAAGATGACCGTGTCCATTGCCCTCGTGGGCGCAGGCGGCAAGATCGGCTGCCGGCTCACGGACAACTTCCTGAAGAGCCCGTACGCGGTCGACTACATCGAGATCGCGCCGCGGGGCCTGGAGAACCTGCGCCAGCGCGGCGTGACGGTCTCGGAGATGTCGGCCTGCGTGCCGCGGGCGGATGTCGTCATCCTCGCGGTGCCGGACGTCGCGCTCGGCGAGATCGCGTCGACACTCGTGCCAGTGATGAAGTCTGGCTCGCTGGTGCTGGCGCTGGACCCCGCCGCGCCGCTCGACGGCCAGATCCCGGTGCGCGACGACATCGGCTGCGTGGTCGCGCATCCCTGCCACCCTTCGGTGTTCAACTGGGAGCCGACGGAGCAGGCGTTCAGGGATTTCTACGGCGGCATCTCCGCCAGGCAGCCGGTAGTCTGCGCGCTGATGTCCGGCACCGACGCGCACTACGCGCGAGGGGTCGAGATCGCACAGGCGATGTACGCGCCGGTGAGCCGCGTGCACCGGGTGACGCTCGACCAGATGGCGATGCTCGAACCGGCGCTGGTCGAAACGCTGGCCCAGACGTGTATGGAAGTGGTGAAGGAGGGGCACGATCGTCTCGTGCAGGCCGGTGTGCCGGCGGAGGCCGTGCGCGATTTCGTCCTCGGGCACCTACGCATCCAGATCGCGGTCCTGTTCGGCGAAGTGAACGGCACCTTCTCGGATGCCGCCTACAAGATCAGCCGCCGCGCGAGGCCGTTGCTCTTTCGCGAGGGATGGGAGCGCATCCTGGAGATGGACGACATCCGCGACCAGGTGCGCGACATCACCACGCGGTAGCGCCGGGAGGACCGCATGCACGTCGGGGTCAGCTCGTTCGCGTTCGGCTGGGCCGTTCGGCACGGCACACCACCGCTCGACGAGCGCGGCCTTCTCGCGTTCGCGCAGCGCCACGGACTGTCCGTCATGCAGCTCGCCGACAACCTGCCGGCGCACGCGATGAGCGCCGATCAGCTGGCGGCCCTCGTCGACGCCGCGCGGGCTGCCACGATCGCCATCGAGCTGGGAGCGCGCGGGCTGACGGAGGCGCACCTCGAGACCTACCTCGCGCTGTGCGGCCGCTGCGGCGCCGGCCTGCTGCGGTTCGTCGTCGACGCCGGCGACTATGAGCCGTCTGCCGCGTCGCTGCGCGCGCTGCTCGCGAACGCCGTGCCCGCGATCGAGGCGGCGCAGGTGACGCTCGCGCTCGAGAACCACGATCGGTTCACGGCCGCGGACCTCCGGCGCCTCGTCGAGGACGCCGGCAGCACATCGATCGGCATCTGCCTCGATACCGCCAACTCGCTGGGCGCCGGGGAAGGGCTGGCCGCGGTCGTGGGCGAGCTCGCGCCACTCACGGTCAACATGCACGTGAAGGACGTCACCATCACCCGCCCGACGCACCAGATGGGATTCGTCGTGCAGGGATGCGACCTCGGGCGCGGAAAGCTGCCCATCGCCGAGGCAATCACACAGGTGCGGGCCGCCGGACGCTGCCACAGCGTGCTGCTCGAAAGCTGGATGCCCCCCGGGCACGACCACTGCGCCACAGTACTGGCGGAACGCGCGTCGGCCGAGCTCGGTATCCGGGTGCTCAAGCGCTGGATGGGCATGCCGCGGCCAATGGATGGCTAGCCCGACCGAAAGGCTTCTATCACCGTTGGCGCGGACGGCCCACGACGACCGACGCGCACGCGGTCACGGGCACGGCACGCGCATGACCCACGCACAGCGTATCCACTGGGAAGACGCCTACCACGTCATCGAGCCGCAAATCACGGCGGCCGGCGTGCATGTGTGGCCGTTCGAACCGTCGTTCCCCCTCGACGTCCGGTGCCTCGCCTTTCAGGGCAAGTCGAACATCGCGCTGAACCGGCACGACTACTACGAGCTGCTGTACCTCCACACCGGCGAGGTGACCTGCCAGATCCAGGACCAGTTCGTGCGCATCCGCGAAGGGGACCTGTTCGTGATGGGCAGCGTGCTCTTCCACCGGCTCTGCGAGTACAGGACGCCGCGCGTGCGCGCCGTCGTGCTGTACTTCATGCCGGACCTCATCCGCCAGGATGACAGCGCGGGCAACAGCCTCGAATACCTGATGCCGTTCCTGGTCCAGCGCCCGGAGTTCCCACACGTCGTCCCGGCGTCCACCCGCGTGCCCGCCCAGGTGTTCGACCTGATGCAGCGGGTGCGCCGCGATCTGCCGTCCGCCGTCCCGCGCGCGCACCTGTCCATCAAGACCTATCTGAAGATGATGTTGGTGCTGCTGGTCAATCACTATGCGGCCTACCGTGGCGTCGCCGGGGTCGTGGGGCGCAAGGAGCGTGCGCTCGAACGGCTGCGGCCGCTGTTCGACTACCTCGATCAGCACTACGCGGAGCCGATTTCCATCGACCACGCTGCCAGCCTGCTCGGGATGAGCCGTTCCCACTTCATGCGCTTCTTCCGCGCAATGACCGGCCAGCCGCTGATCGCCCACGTCAATCGCCTGCGCATCGCCAAGGCTCAGCATCTGCTGGCCCGCACGGACAAGCCGATAGCCACCGTCAGCCAGGAAGTCGGCTTCTGCGATCAAAGCTACTTCGGCCTGGTCTTCCGGCGCCTCGTCGGTATGACTCCGCGTGAGTACGCCGCCGCCATCGCATCGCGTGAAGGTGCACCGGCCGGCGAGCGTGACGCGTCGCGCACGCATCGTCGGGAATGAGAGGGGGGCCCGCTATGCGACAACTGCCTGCGCCGGTGCAGGCCGGCAGCCGGAGCCTTCTGGCCGCGGCGATCACCGCGGCCGTCGCGCGGCCCCCGGCAAGAGCTCGACTCGATCGGATAGATTCTCTACGGTAGACATACAACCTGTATACGTGGCTCTTCAGTGAAAGCCGTCTCTCCGAGGTTCATACTGGCGTATTGGATGGAGTTCTTCCAATCGGGCGGCACGTCATTCTGGTTCGGCTGTTCGGCGCGGGTCATCATCATCGTGATTCGTCCTCCGAGATGCCGCTCGTAGAATCGGAATGCCTGCTCGCAGTTACCGCCATAGCTGAGAAAGGTGTGTAGTTTCATAGAGCCGCTTCTCCTATAGGGAACCTTGCTCTCTTTGGCGCCCGGAATGTCGACCTCACCATGCACCGGTTTGCCGTGTCGCGATCTTCTGTCAGGTACTCGACAGAAAATCTGCAACCCGTTTCTCGTACTGAGCGCGACGGACATCCCAGATCGCCGCGTGATCACCACTTTCCGGCAGCCAGACGGTCTTGGGTCCGCGGTACACGTCAGCCAGATCTTGCGTGTGCTTGTAGGAAACGACCTTGTCCTGCTTGCTGTGAATGAAGCACATCGAGTTTCTGACCTAGAAAGAAGCTCACGAATCTCGTTTCTTCTCTTCTGTCACTGCCGCCGGCGTGGACGAGCACGATTGCGCCGCCCGCGGGCTCCTGGCCATTGGCCGACGCTTTGATCAACCAGCCCGGCAGGCCGTAGCCGTTGGCTGAGGGAATCTGGACCTCGCTGAATGTGAATTCACGCGTATCGCGCAGGTTCCCGCAGCCTTTCCCCAGTACTTGGCAGCTTCGTCCGGGCAGACAGACAGGTCCTTCGTCACGCCCCTCCAGACCGGAAAGAGTAGTTGATTGCTGGCGAACCAGAGTCCCCCGCCACACATGACAATGGCAGCGACAGCCACCAGGCCGGTTACCCAGATCACTTTGCGCTTCACATGGATCCTCCACAACTCCGCGACCGAATGCGTTTCACGTTCGAATCAGCGCCTGGCGGCGGCGCCGCAGGAACTCGCGCTCGACCGCGTTCTCGGTGCGGGCGATCGCTGCCTCGTATGCCACCGCCGCCTTGGCGTTGTGGCCCAAGCGCCGTAGTAGGTCGGCGCGGACCGCGTGGAATACGTGGTACCGATCGAGATCGAGGCCGTCGACGAATGTGAGCGCCGCATCCGGCCCTTCGACCTCCGCCACCGCGACTGCGCGGTTGAGCGCGACGACCGGGCTCGGCGCGAGCGATATGAGCTGGTTGTAAAACTGCAGGATCTGCAACCAATCCGTCGTGGCGGCACTCGATGCGTCGCTATGGACGGCATTGATGGCCGCTTGGATCTGGTACGGGCCGGGCTGGTTCCTCCGGAGGCATTGGCGCACGAGGGCTTGGCCCTCCGCGATGAGTCGCCGATCCCACAGGTCGCGGTCCTGGTCGGCCAGCAAGACGAGATCGCCGTCGGGCGTCAGTCGGGCGGCCCGACGCGAGTCGACGAGCAGCATGAGGGCGAGCAGGCCGACGACTTCCGGCTCGTCGGGCAGGAGCTCGGCGAGTAGCCGTCCCAAGCGGATGGCCTCCGTGCACAGATCCTCGCGCACGAGACGATCGCCTGAGCTCGCCGTGCCCCTCGTTGAAGATTAGATAGACAGCGGCCAGTACGGTCCGAAGGCGGGGCGGGAACGCGTCTTGGACCGCCTCCTCGGCGACGTCGATGTCGCCGAAGACCCGGACCAGGACCGCCACCGCGCGCCCGTACTCCTCGCGGAACACATGTTCGATTTCGGCCGTCGGGAGGTCCGGCATGTCAAATCTCAGTGCCCGGCGTCGTCATGGAGGGGCCGAACTTCGAGCGGGAGCGTGCTAAGCCCCGGCACCATGCCGGCGTTTTACTCTCTATACGAACAGCTTCGGTTTCGATCGACAGGGACATGGCCGCAGGACGAAACATCCCGCCACGGGGTCCCACCCCCTGAATTATTGTTTTTCGATCTCGTTTTATCGTATAACAATAAGGCTGTCTACAGAGGGGGCCAGGCGCCGCATTCGTCATCTGCGATCGGCTCGGACACCGGCCGGGTCCCTCGAAGAGAGCACGTGGAGATCAGAATCATGAAGGTCATGGGCAAAGCGTCCCTGTCGTCGTTTGTGACGGCGCTGATCAACATCGGCTGGTATGGAGCCATGATCCTGCTAGGACTCTCGGTCTGTCTCCTGGCCATCACGCCTTGGGTCGACCCTCCTCGCGTAGAAGTGGGGTTTGCCGTTCCCGCAGCGTTCAGGATCGAACCCGAAACGCACCGTGTCACGGCATCGCCGTTCGGCGTCGAGAACGTGCACCTCGAGAACACGCAAGGATCGCTGAGGTTCTCCCCGCGGAGTCGTGTCGCCGTTGCCGGAACTGTGGTCGTCCTCATCGCTGTGCTCGCCCTGATCATGTGGGTGCTGGGCCAGCTCCGGGCCGTGTTCCGCACGCTGAGCGCCGGTAAGCCGTTCGTGGCGGCCAATGCGACGCGTATCCGGCGCATCGGATATGCCGTGATCTTCGGCGAGATCGTCCGGGCAACGCTTGCCTACGTCGGCACGCGCTACGCGACGACATACTTCTCCATCCAAGGCGTGCGGTTTGAGGCCCGGGCAGACCTGAACGTCGTCGCGATCATTTGTGGGCTCATCATCTTGGTTATTGCCGAGGTCTTCAGGGAAGGGACGCGGCTCGACGAAGAGCAGTCCCTCACGGTCTGACGTACTGAGATGTCCATACACGTGAAGCTCGATCATCTGTTGCTCGACCGTCGCCTCACCCTGACCGAACTTGCCGACCGCATCGGCATCACGATCGCGAACGTGTCAATTCTGAAAACGAACAAGGCGCGCGCCGTCCGCTTCTCAACGCTCGAGGCGCTGTGCCGCGAGCTCGACTGCCAACCGGGCGACCTGCTGGAGTGGAGACGTGATGAACCTACCGGACGCTGACCGCGCCAGTTCGCATGGCGCCGAACATCGTCGTTGGGACTCCCGCTTCAATCCACGACCCACCGCCATCCAGGGTGGTAGCATACGGCGTGGCCACAGAGCCGCCGTCCCGCTCCGCCAAAGCGGCGGCGCTCGACCGCGTGTTGGCCAGCGAGCTCCTGGCCCGCTCGGCGCAGCTCCGCAACTTTCAATCGCGTCAATCTCGGCAACCCCATCACGAACGTGACGTCGGTCTCCTTCGGGCAAATCGGATCGGCCAACCCGGCGCGGCAGGTGCAGCTCGGTGTGCGGCTCGACTTCTGATGGCATCGCCGAGGCGAAACGGAACCGTCCACGAACGCGCGAGAGGGTCCCTTCGGCAGCGTGTGCTTCGACAAAGGAGATGCGGGTGAACCGGCGGACGTTCCTGAGGAAGGCCGGCGGCCTTGCCGTAGTGGTCGGGTCGGGGCGCACGATGAGCACAAGGAGCCTAGCGGCAGATCGTGCGCCGCATATCGTGCTCCGGTCGTCGTGGCAGACGATCAACATCGGTGACATCGCACACACGCCGGGAGCGCTGGCGCTGCTCGAGCGTTACCTGCCGGAGGCACGGGTCACGCTGTGGGCTGCCAACGTCGGCGACAACGTGCGCCTGTTGCTCGAACGGCGGTTTCCCCAGGTCGCGATCCACGAGAGGCGCGTGAGCCACGACGCGCCGGGCGATGGGCTGGACCGTGCGCTCGAAGGCACGCCCCTGGCTGACGTGCTCGCGAGCGCCGACCTCGTTCTTCACGGCTCGGGCCCGCACATCGTATCGCCGGACGCCTTGTACGCAGCGCGCGCGCTCGGCCGGCCGTACGGCGTGTACGGCGTCACGTTGGGCGATCTGCACGATCCGCTGAAGGAGACGGCCGGCGACGCGCGCTTCTTCTATTGTCGGGATACCGCGTCGCTGGAGTACTTGAAGGGTCTGCGCCTGCCGTGCCCCGTCCAGGAGTTCGCCCCCGACGCCACGTTCGCAATCGATCTTCGAGACGACGCGCGCGCGGACCGGTATCTGACCCGGCACGGATTGGTCGACAAACAGTTCCTCTGTGTCGTGCCCCGCCTGCGCTGGACGCCGTATCCGCGCCTACTCGCCGCCGCCGCAAAGGGAGACCGGGAAGCGAAGGCGAAGCTCGCCGCAAACGATCGGCATGCCGAGTCGGATCACGCGAAGTTACGGGCGGCGATTGTCGCCTGGGTGCGAGAGACCGGACACAAGGTGTTGTTGTGCCCGGAGATGACCTACGAGGTGCCACTGCTTCGCCCGCTGCTCTACGACAAGCTGCCGGAGGCGGTCAAGAAGGCCGTGGTGGTCAAGGAGGCGTATTGGCTGACGGACGAGGCCGCCTCGACCTATGCGCGCGCCGCGGCGGTCTTGAGCTGCGAGATGCACTCGCCCATCATCGCGGTGGCCAACGGCACGCCTGCGATTCACGTGCGCCAGCCGACCGACACGCGGAAGGGCCAGATGTGGCGCGACGTCGGGCTCGGCGAGTGGCTGTTCGAGATCGACGAGACGGACGGGGCGGCCATCGCCGCGCGGACGGTGGCATTGGTTGGCAACGCGGAGGCCACGCGTGCGCGGCTCGAGGCGGCCATGGCAATCGTCCGCGCACGCCAACAGGACTCCATGGCCGTGGTGAAGCGGAGCTGCGGCGTATAGCGCGTCGCCGTCGAGCCGTCGTACACTGACGCGCGGCGCAGATTCAGACCAGCCATGGGTCTATGTAACAGTTTGTGCGCACAGGGATACTCCCCTATCTCATCCCGATGGGCGCTCCACCCGACGCTTCTGCATCGCGCTGAGTCGATTCGCCGGGTATTCCCGTTCGCTTGATCATAAATGTTCGTTCGTTTATAATGCGCTGCCATGTCGAAGCCATTGAGGGGACGTGTGGCGGTCGTCGCCGGCGCGACCCGCGGAGCGGGCCGGGGCATCGCTCGGATGCTAGGCGAGGCCGGGGCGACGGTGTACTGCACCGGGCGCAGCAGCCGCACGCGGCCCAATACGTCGAAGCACAGCACTGCCGGTCGACCCGAAACGATCGAGGAAACAGCCGAAATGGTCACAGCGGCCGGCGGTACGGGCATCGCCATGCGCGTCGACCACACGGCGGATGACGACGTCGCCGCGCTGTTCGAGCGAGTGCGGTGCGACAAGCAGCGGCTGGACGTGCTCGCCATCGTCATGACAGGTCAGGCCGCGTCTTGGAAGAGCTTTCTGGATGACAGCCCGGCCACCGGACGGGCGTTCGTGGAGAGTTGGATTTGGCCGCACATCGTGACGGCGTGGCATGCAGCGAAGCTGATGCTGACGCATCGGTCTGGACTGATCATCGAGTTGGTCGAGCAGGACAACGTTGGGTACCACGGCGCGTTCTATTTCGACGTGATGGAGACGTTGCTGAAGCGACTCGTCTTCGGCCTGGCGAACGAGTTGGGGCAGCACGGCGTGACGGCCGTGGCCGTCGGCCCCGGCTTCATGCGCACCGAGGCGATCCTCGAAGGCTTCGGCGTGACCGAGGCGACCTGGCGCGACGCGTTGAAGCATCCGCAGGCCGCCGCCATGGGGTGGGGCGGATCCGAGACGCCGTGCTTCGTCGGGCGCGCTGTCGCCGCGCTTGCCGCCGACGCGGGCGTCGCAAAGAAGAACGGCGGCATCTATACCGCCCGTGCGCTGTCGGAAGAGTACGGATTCACCGACGTCAACGACACCTGCCCTGATTACGCAGTCCTGGAGGCGGCAGTCGAGGAGGCGAAGAAGACCTACCTCGCCTCAATGATGGACGCCGCCCGTTTCGCGAAGGTCGACTGGAAGCTGACCTCGAAAACGGAGGAGGCGTCATGAAAACGCGGCGAAGCGTCTCGCTGGTTCATTCAGCTCTCAGCGTCTCGACCGGATCAACCGCCGCCGCGCGGCGCGCCGGTAGATAGCTGGCCAGCACGGCGGCTGCGGCGAGCACGACGGGCATCGCGGTGAACGTGATCGGATCGAGTGGGCTGATGCCGAACAATAGGGATTGCATGAACCGGGTGAAGCCCGCTGCCCCGCCCAGGCCTATCGCCACGCCGACGCCCACCAGAACCAAGCCTCGCCGCACGAACAGTCCCCGGATGTGGCGCGCCTGCGCACCAAGCGCCAGCCGGATGCCGATCTCGCGCCGCCGCTGCGACACGGCGTACGCGATCACACCGTAAAGTCCTGATACTCCGAGCAGCAACGCCATCGCGCCGGCGATCGCGAGCATCACCAACGTGAAGGACGTTCGAGCCATCGACTGGTCGTACAACTCGTCCAGCTTGCGCACCTGCGCCAGCGGCAGATCGCCGCTGACCGACCACACCGCTTCGTGCACCTGCTCGAGCAGACTCTCCGTGGCCGCGCGCTGGGTACGGATGGCGACGCTGACCCGACGCGCTTGATATCCGGACATGCCCAAGAGCTGCTCGTGCGGTTGCGCCGGCCAGTAGATTGTCGCAGGCGGCCGTTGATCGGCGCCGTCGTCATAGACGTCGCCTGCCACGCCAACAATCTCCCACCAGGGTGATCCTTCGACGTAGTATTCGCGAACGCGCTTGCCTAGCGCGGCCGCCGGAGACCCCCACAGCTCGCGCGCCAGATTCTCCGAAATGATCGCAACGTCGCGCATGTCATAGAGATCGGGCCACGTGAAGTCGCGTCCCGCGACGAGTGGGGTTCCCAACGTGTGAAACATGCCGGGCGAGATGATCTTGACCTGCCGGTTTGGCGGCGTTCGGCCATCGTCCGCCTTGCCCTCAACAGCGAGGGCGGCGCTGCTTCGATCGCTGCCCATCGGCAACCGCGTCGTGAACGCCGCCGATGCGACACCAGGCATGCCGGCGATCCTGTCCACAACGTCCTGCTGCATGCGAATCACGCGCTCCGGATCGGCGACCATGGTCGCCGGAATCGAGATGCTGAAAGTCTGCACGTGCTGCGGCTGTGTAAAGCCAGGATCAACCTGACGAAGTGCTTGGAAACTGCGGATCATCAGACCCGCGCTCACAAGCAGCACCAGCGCCAGGGCTACCTGCACCGCTACCAGCGCTTGTTGAGACCGCTGGCGCTCGCGCGTCAGGTTGCCGCTACGACCGCCGCCGACGGCGTCCGCGAGCCGCGGTCGGGCGAATTTCAGGATCGGGAAGAGTCCGAACAGGAGCCCTGACATCAGAGAAATCGTCAGCGCGAAACCGAGGACGACAGGGTCGAGCGAGATCTCGGGCAGCCTGGGCAGGTTCGATGGCCCAATCGCCAACAGCACGCGCAGGCCGCCATAGGCCAGGCCCACGCCCAGCGCGCCGCCCAACACGGCGAGCGTCACGCTCTCGACCAGCAGCTGGCGCGCCACTCGCGTCCAGCGCGCGCCGAGTGCCGCGCGAATCACAAACTCCCGCTGACGTGCGTCCGCGCGCACCAGCAGCAAGTTGGCCACGTTCGCGCATGCCATGAGCAGCACGATGGTGATGGTTCCCATCAGAACCCAAAGCGTCCTTCCGACATCGCCGACGACATCCAGTTTGAGGGGCCGAAGAGACGGCGCCCAGCGGGTTCGGACCGCTGGGTTCCAGACATGGAGTACGCGAGCGGCATCGGCGTTGGCCTGCGCCAGCGTGACGTCGGGCTTCAGCCTGGCCACGCCCAGGAGCCGGAAGGCAGGTATCAACCGGCCGCGGTCGATCCGCAGCGGCAGGATGAGGTCGGGCTCGCCGTCGAAACGGAACCCCGTCGGCATCACGCCTATGATCCGGTGAGGACGCGCATTGATGGTGAGCACTCGCTCCAGAACGGCGCGGTCTCCGCCAAACCTCCGATGCCAGTAGCCGTGACCGAGCATCACCGTGTCCGGCGCTCCGGGCATATCGTCGGCCGTCGAAAACCAGCGCCCGATTTCAGGCCGCACGCCGAGCGTCGTCAGAACTCCTCGGGTCGCCCTCAACGTGCGCACCTCCTCGGGATCGCCCTGGCCGGTGACGGTCGCCGTTGCCCCTGGGCTCCAGACGCCCAGGTCCTGAAAGGCCTGAGTGTTATCGGCATAGGTCGCATAGATGGCGTCGTCGAAGTAAGGCTGGTCGATGCCGCCGATCGAGTGGACGATCCGAACGAGAAGGTCCGAATCGGGATAGGGCAACGGGTTGATGAGCACGCCGTTCACGACGCTGAAAATCGCCGTGGTGGCGCCGATGCCGAGCGCGAGCATCAGGACGGCGGCGGCGGCGAAGCCGGGTTGCTTCCGTAGCGTGCGGGTTGTGTAGCGCATGTCCTGCCGAAGATCGTCGAGCAGAAATCGCCTCGGCGCTCCTGGTGTGATGGGTGGCGGCACGCGTGCCTGGTGAAGCGATCGCATGTGGTTGGCCAGCGCGTCTTGATCGAGCAACTCCTCGATCGCGAGACGCCGTGCGTCGGCGTCGCTAGTGCCTCCGCCCCGCAGCTCCTCGTAGCGTTGGTCGAGATGCTGCGAGAGCTCGTCGATGATCTCCGCCTCGCGCGCGGGGCTCAGTGACAGGTGGCCGAGCCGCGCGCGCAGCTGCTCGGTCCAGTGAGCTTGTCGAAAGGTCGAAGGGTCAGGCATGGTCGACTCCCGTGATGAGGCGCGCCTCCATAAATGTCATAGCCACATATGCTATGAACATATCAATCGCGCGGCAAGCGCGATTTTTCGTCCACAGCCGCAGTCGGAGCTGAACGGCAGCTGAACGGCGCGTTCAGGTCGCATTCAACCGCGCCGGACTACGCTGTCCGCCAACGCCAGCGTCATGACAGGAGCACATCCATGATCCAGACCAGAATCACTCGCGCTCTGTTGGCCTGCATGGCCCCCGTCATCACCGCCTGGGCCGCAGCCGGCGTTTCCGTGGCCGCCGAGGCCGACGTCCCAGGCCAGCCGGATCTGACCGGGCAGTGGCAGTTGAACAGGAACCTCAGTGACGACGCCAAGGAGAAGCTCCAGAGCATGGGCGACATGGGTGGGCACGCTGGTCGCGGCGCCGGTCATGGACCCGGCCGTCATGGAGGCGGCGGGCGTGCAGAGGAAGAGATGGGCGCACAGATGGAGGAGATGCACGACCTGATCCTGAACGCGCCAGTCCACTTCGTCCTGACGCAAGACGAGCAGAAGGTCGTGCTCACGGAACCCGACGGACATGTGCGGACGTTGCCCACGAATAACCGCCCGGTGACGGTTGATGGGAGAGACGTCCAGACACGGTGGGAGAACAACCGACTCGTGTCGGAGACAACCGTCGGGAATACCAAGATCATCGAGACGTACGAGCGATCGCCGAGCGCGCCTCACCTGATTGTGACCGTGAGGGTGGACATGCCGCGACGGCACGTGAGCCTTCGCCGGGTGTACGACGCCGTGACCGACAAGGGTGGTTAATAGGGAAGCACTTCTGACGCTCGCGGGCCGTCTTGGGCCTTCCGCCGGGCTTCGGGCCCGACTCTTCTCGCATGACCTCGAAACGAGTGGTGTGGCACAACGGCGGGAACGGTTACTTCTTCGCAGACTTCCGCCGCTACGTGGATGATGATGTGGTCCTCGCGTTCATGGCAAACGAGGCGCGGAACGAGGCCGTGGAGCAGGAAATCGTGCGGATCGTCTTCGGCGGTGAGCGGCGCCTCACTGATGCGCGTGAGCGCGGCGACCATGCGCCCAGACTCGCGCCGGAAGAGATGCTCGCTCAGGTCGACCGGTCCAGCTCGCGAACACCAGCGTCGCCGTTCGACAGGCTCACGGCGCCCTGAGCGCAGTCGAAGGGCGGGGAGCGCGGCCCGCTAGAACGCCCCTCGCCACCGACGTATTCGCCCATATGCTTCAATCGCTACTCTGATCGAAGCACCTTCGCTGGATTCGTGCGAAGTGCCCGAATAGTCGGCACAGCGACGGCCATGGCCGAAATCATGAGTAAAATAGGCTGAGGTCTTCGTCGCCGAGGTCGCTAACCACCACGCCGGGAAAGGCGGCCTGCGGGTGTCGGACTTGTGCGTGGGAATGATGGACATGCGGCACGGCTCGCCACGCCGTAGCTCACCGGTCGACGTTGTCGAGGATCCAGATGCGGCCGGCTGTCTCGACGACCGGGACGAGCAAGCGGTTGGAGGACACAACGAGCTTGATGTTGCCCATCCGCGGCAGCAGCATTTCTCGCGCACCGTCGAATGAGGTGACCTGGAATGGTGGGCCGACTGGCGTACCCGCCTCTGGATCGAAGCGCCGACCCCAGACATTGAGGAAGCCGCCCCGATTCGACACGAAGTACACCGCTCGGCCATCGGGCGCCCAGCGCGGGACGTCGCCGAACGATCGCCCATCCGTGATGGCCGTCCAAGGTCCGCCGGACGCCGGGACCACATGGACGGCCGAGACACTGGCATCGGTGGCATCGACCGCATTGAAGCTGATCCGGCGCTGGTCCGGTGAGAAACGCTGCTCGTAGAGATCCCACCTCGGCTTGGAGGTGACCAGCCGAACGTGGCGTTCCGCGTGTGGCGCGCTTGCGACCGGCAACACGCAGACTCCGGATCGCTGCTCCGCGGTCCAGCAAGCGCCGAGAATCAGCGAGCCGTCGCGCGACCAATCGGTCGGGACCATGCTCAGTCGACCGGGCGTCGTCACGAGTTACTCGGCCCCTCCGTTTGCCGGAAGGACGGCCACGGCTTGTTCCACCCATCTGCCGTCGGAGCTTCTGCGCCCGCGCTGATAGGCGAGGCGCCGGCCGTCGGCGGACCACGTTGGACCTACCCGCGCCCACTGATGATCCCCGATGAGCAGACGCTCACGTCCATTCTCGATCGACCGCTCCCACAATTCATGCTGACCTGCGCGAATCGTTCGATAGACGAACCGCGTGCTATCCGCTGGCGCGTCGAAGTTGAGCACGTCCATGGCGCCGGATGTCACCGGCACGCCAGGCGCGGTGAGCTTGCCGGAGGCCGCATCGAAGGGGAACGCCCAGAGGCGCGTGCTGGCCGACTGGATGCTGAAGGCGAGCTTCGTGCCGTCCGGCGACAAGGCGATGCCGCTGTCGTCGCCGACACCGGTCGTCAGACGCTCGGGTCCTGCAATCCAGGCCATGGTGTGGGGATCGACGGTGACGCGCCAGATATTGTGGACGTTTTCGGACAGGCCCTCGAAGTACAGATACTGCCCCGAGCTCGACCAGACGAAGCGCGTGAGCGTGACCGCGGCGGCATCGAGCTGGCGCTCCACTTCCGGCGACAATGTCCACCTGCTCGCGGGACCGCCAGCAACTGGCGCCGTGAGAAACGTCCAACCCGTCTGGTGATGCCGGCCCCAGATCGACACGTGCTCACCGTCGGGATGCCATCCGACGCTCACCGATCGGAACTCCGCCAGCAAGTCGCGCCGGACGGGACGCGGGGCCTGATCGTCCAAGCCCACTACATACATCCGTGGGGGCACATTCAAATGGAGTCCTGAGTTCGAGAACAGAATCCGTGAGCCATCGGGCGACCAGCGGGGCCGGTACCCAAATTTCGCGACGCGGCGTTCCGCGCCGCCTCGCGGCGAGATGACATACAGGCCGCCCCCGTCGCGCGCGGAACGGAAGGCCAGCCAGCGGCCATCAGGGGACCAGTCCGGCTGCCAATCGTGTGCAGACGACGACGTCACACGGATTGGGGTGGGATCGGCCAGTGCCTGCAACCAGATATCCGAGTTGCCCGCTCGATCGGATGTATAAGCCACACGCTGGCCATCCGGTGACCAAGTGGGCTCGTGCTGCAAACTGGGATCATAAGTGAGCTGCCACAGGGGACGTGGCGGCGACTCGACCCGCGAAGGAGGGCGGTCTAGAGCGACCAACGTCGAGATGACGCTCACGGCAACGAGCGTGACCGCCAAGATTGTGCGCTTGGGCCAAGGCTCGAGCAAGGAGCCGGGGGATCTGATCTGTCCCGGAACGGTCTCCGGCGAGTTCGCGGACGGTGTGTTTGCGTCCTCTCCGGGCGGCCATGACGAGCTCAACGCCTTGAGACGCGCGTCGGTGAGATCAGTCAGCTCGTCGACCTCGGCCACGAATCGGTAGCCCTGTCCGGGTACCGTGACGATGTACTCATGCTGGTCCGGCCTCTCGTGCAGAGCCTTTCGCAGCGTGCAGACGTGCCGGGCGAGGTTGTTCTCTTCGACGACGCTGTTGGGCCACACCCGCTCGAGCAGCTGGTCTTTTTCCACCAGCCGGCCGCGGTTCTCGATCAGCGCGACGAGGACCTCAAAAGACCGAGGTGTGAGCGGGATGAGCGTTCCATCTCGCCACAACCGGCCCTTCAGCAGATCAACCGTGCACGCCCCAAACCGGTAGAAGCGCACGCAGGGCGGGGAAGTGGAATTCATACACGCTATCGATTCCCTGGCATCGATGCCCGAATCCCGGTGGCGGCGGTGTCGAAATGATAACCGATCGGCGATTGATGGGCGAGTCACCGTGTTTTTCAGACGCTTTCACGACTTTTCAGACGCGGTGCATGACGGGCTCCCGTCGGATGGGCTACAAAGGCGACCAAGGCGATGACCGCAAACACAGGAGATTTTGCATGAAATGCATTGTGCTTTTTTTATGCCTGCTCACATATGCGGGCGCGGAGGCGGCGCCCGTGCTGAAGGCCGGAGTGGCGCGTACCGACATCACACCCGCGGTCTCCATGCGGATGTACGGCTATGCGAATCGCCAGTGCGGTCCCTCGAACGGCACGCACGATCCGCTCTATGCGAAGGCGCTGGTGCTCGAGAGCGGCGGCTCGCGCATCGCGATCGTCACCCTCGATCTGGGCAGCATGATATCCGAACGCCTGAAGGATGACGTCGCGGTGAAGCTCGGTATCCCGGTGCTGCTGCTGGCGGCGTCGCATACGCACTCCTCGCCCGCCTTCCTGCCGTTCGGAAGCGCTCCGGTCCGCGACGACGCCGGCGCTGCGTATCGGGCCGAACTGGAGCAGAAGATTTTCCGCACGGTGGAGCAGGCATCGAAATCGACGTTTCCCGCGCGCCTCGGCGTCGGACGCGGCTCGATTCAGCTCGGGTACAACCGACTCCAGTTGCAGAGCGATGGCCGCTCGCGCGTGCTGTTCCGCAACCCCGAGCGCATACCCTGGGGTCCGGTGGATCCGGAGTTCGATCTCCTCCGCGTGGACGACACGGCGGGCCAAACGCGCGCCCTGCTGGTGCATTACGCGGTGCATGCGGTGGTGCTCGGGAAGACCAACTGTAAGTTCTCGGCGGATTATCCCGGAGTGATGCAGACGAGGGTCGAGGGCGAACTACCAGGGACGCAGGTAATGTTTGTGCAGGGAGGCGCGGGCGACATCAATCCGCTGCTCATGGGCCGGTCGGAGGACGAGGCCGCCGACTTTGCAATTGCGCAGAAGATGGGCGATCTCCTGGCGGCCGAAGTCGTGAAGGCGAACAAGAGCGTGACCGGTGTCGAAGCTGGCCCGATTCGCTCGCGCAGTGAACTGCTCGAATTCCGGAACCGGTGGGATAAAGGCAAGAAGCTCGCGGTGGGAGTGACGACCGTGCTCATCGGTAAGAACATCGCGATGGCCACAGTGCCCGGCGAGCCAATGCACCTACTGCAGAAGGCCTGGAAATCGCAGGCCGACGTGGCTCATCCCTTGTTCTACGGCTACACGTACACGAATGGCGGAACCTGGGCCGGATACATCCCCGATCTGCGCTCCGCCGCCCGCGGCGGTTACGGCGCCGACACGTCTACCACCATTGAAGTGGGCGCGGGCGAGCGGATCATCCAGCAGCACCTGATCAATCTGTACGATCTACAAGGAATGTGGCGCGAAGCTCCCGGGAAGCGGTAGCAACTGTCTCTCTCCGTCGCCTCACGGCATACGCGCGACCGGCGGCTCAGGCCTCGCCCTTCTTCCACTGGTCGAGCAGATGGTCGCACGACCTGACCGCGAGCGACATCAGCGTCAGCGTCGGGTTCTGCCACGCGGAGGACGGGAAGCCCGAGCCGTCGAGCACGTAGACGTTGGCGATGTCGTGCAGGCGCTGGAAGGGCGTGAGCACCGCGCGCTTCGGGTCCACGCCCATCCGCGCCCCGCCCAGCTCGTGGGCCACGCCGCCCCGGCCGTGCGTCTGGCGGATGTCGCGCCCGCCCGCCGCTTCGAGCATCTCCGCGGCAGCGTCGGCCATGTCGCGAAGCATCGCGATCTCGTTCTCGCGCGGCGTGAGATGAATCCGCACGACCGGGATGCCCCACGCGTCGACCACGCTCGAAAGACCTCGCCGACCCGGCGCGTGTCGCGATCGACGAACAGCACGCCGCGCGCCCGGTTCCGCCCCCCGTCCATCAGCACCTGCGCCGCCATGGTGCCCGCGGCCAGCGTGCAGCGGCCGGTGGCCAGCGCGTCGGCCACCGTGGTGAACGCGGCGTTGAAATATGAATGTGTGACGCAGCCCCTCTCGCACGGGCCGCAGTAGTGGCACGGCTGGCGGCCGTTGATGCCGCGCGTCAGATTGGCCGCGCGCCCCTGGGTGAACGTGCGCCCGAACCGGTCGGCCAGCCGGGACCGCAGCGCGACCTCCGCGCACGTGAGGCCCATCGGCGGCTGGAACCGTCCGTCCGGCAGCGCGGACAGACGTTCGGGCATGCCGCTGATGCCGACATACTCTTCCACCTGGTCGTAGTACGGGGCGAGGTCGGCGTAGGCGATCGGCCAGTCGACGCCCTCGCCGTCGCGCGAGGCCGCCTTGAAGTCCAAGTCGCTCAGGCGATAGCTGTGGCGTCCCCACACGTTGGTGCGGCCTCCCACCACGCGCGGACGTACCCACAGGAAGTCGTTGTCGTACGGCGTACGGTTCGGCCAGGCGCGTCGCGAGTGAGGTCGTGCCCCGCCGGCTGCTCGGAGATGGCGGTGAGCAGCGCCGTCTGCTCGGCCGTCGTGAGATCCAGGAACGGCTTGCGATGTTCGGCGATGGCCGCTCCCTCGATGGCGCCGAGCGCACTGAGAAACCGCCGTTTCGTCTCGGTGCTCTCCACGGCCAGCAGCGTGTCGATGAAGACGTCGCTCTCGGTGGCCTTCGCACCAGGCACCACGATCTCGGCCAGTGCCGACAGCGTCTGGAACTGGTGCTCGTCGAGAAGCCGCGCCAGTCCGCCGGTGGCCGGCTTCCGCTCGGCTCCCTGGTGGAGATGCCGCACGATCGGATGCTCTGCCGCCTCGGCGTCCTGCGCCCACGCCACACTGGCTCCCAGTCCGGCGGCAAGACTCTGCAGCGCTAGCCGACGGCTGACCCTGTTCTCGCTTATGACAACCCCCAAAGGTTGAATCTGGCGTTGATCTATCAGGAAGCTTATAGCACAGGAAAGTTATTGAGGGGCGAATCACGCCGTGTTTTTCAGACGCTTTCACGACTTTTCAGACGCCGTGCATGACGGTCTCGCGTCGGAGGTGCTACAAAGGCGACCAAGGTGGACATGAGGCTGGAGGTGGGCGCCCTAAGTGAAGGCGTCACCGTTAGGTCGGCCGCCGAGCTCGTACAGGCGGACATGCGGAGCCGGGGGCGACATGTCTCTACCTAAAGGTGCACGAGCGCCCGAGCGCACGGCCTTCCGGCCACGAGTCGTCCGATTTGCGCATCGTTTCGACGCATCGACAGCCAGGGATTCATTGGTTAACGGCCGTTCGTCGGCAGCCCGCGAGGAGGGGAGCATGACGAAGAAATACCTGCCCTTAGTACTCACGGGGCTCGCGATTGCCGGCATCTGCGCCGGCCCTGCGTACGCCCAGGTCAACAAGAGCAGTCTTACCGGCGTCGTTAGCGACAGTTCCGGCGCCTCGGTTCCGGGTGTCGTGATTCGCCTGACGAACGTCGACACCGGATCGGGCCGCACCGAGACGACGGATACAAGCGGCCTGTACCGGTTCACGCTGCTGGACAATGGCATCTATCGTCTGGAGGCCGACCTTTCCGGGTTCCAAAAGGCCGTACGCGAATCCATTCAGCTGGAGACCGGCCAGACGACGACAGTAGACCTCACAATGACGCTCGAAGAAGTGAAGGAGTCGATTGACGTCCGCGCGGAATCTCCCCTGCTGCGAACAGAGACTGGCAGCTCGGGCACGACGGTCACGACGGAGGTACTGAACGAACTGCCGCTGATCGGCCGCAATCCCTATGCGTTCTTGACACTCTCGCCGGGTATCCAGTACACGGGCAACCCCGCCGCGGTCAACCAGTGGGATAACAACGGCCCGTCGGCGTTCACCTCAAGCGGATCTTCGGCCACATCCGAGTTCCTGCTCGACGGCATTCCGAACATGCGCATCAACCGGGTGAGTTTCAGTCCCCCGCCAGACGCGGTGCAGGAGATGCGCGTGCAGACGAATGCCTACGACGCCGAGTACGGGCACTCCGGCGCCGCCTTCGTCAACGTGTCGACTCGCGGCGGCAGCAATCAGACCCACGGCAGCGCGTATTGGTTTCTACGCGACGACAGCCTGAACGCCAACAGCTTCTTCAACAATCGCAACGGACAGCCCAAGGGCGACAGGTCGCAGCACACGTACGGTGGGGCGCTGGGTGGCCCGGTGCGGATCCCCAACCTGTACAACGGCACGAATCGCACGTTCTATTACATCAATTTCGAGGGCTCGCGGATCCGCGGCGACGATTTCGCACGAGCGATCGTTCCCACGCGGCTCGAACGCAGCGGCGACTTCTCGCAGACCCGCGATCTGCAGGGCCGGCCCGTTACGATTTACGATCCTGCGACCACACGCCCGAACCCGAACGGCACCGGCTTCATTCGCGATCCGTTTCCGGGCAACATGATTCCGCAGGACCGGATGGACCCGGTTGCCCTCCGCGCGCTGGCGTACTATCCGCTGCCGAACCTGGCGCGCACGGCCACCAACCAGGAGAACTTTGAAAACCCGCGGAACAGCGGCCTGAACTGGTCTAGCGTCTCGACCCGCGTGGATCATCGCCTCTCCGATTCGCACAACCTCTTCTTCCGGTTCGGCCGGAACCGCCGTTTCGATCCGAGCAGCCCGTTTTACGGCAACGACTGCTGCCGCCCCGCGGGCGATCCGACGGGTGGTCAAGACGAATTCGCGCGCGGCAACATCGCCGCCGGCGTTGGCTACACGTGGATCCTGAGCCCTCGCACGGTCGCCGACGTCCGCGTGGGCTTCACGCGCTATTTCGATGCCGACTTTGTGTTTGGCGAGGGATTCGACATCGCGACGCTGGGCTTCCCAGCGACGTTCACCGACAGCGTGGCGTTTCGTACCTTCCCGCGGTTTGAGATGGACGGCGACGTGGAAAGTCTTGGTACGGAACGCACATCCGGCACGACCTTCGTCAACCAATACAATGCCCTCGTCAACGTTCACTCCAACTTCGGCCGGCATTCAGTCAAGTACGGATTCCGTTATCAAGTCGCGCAGGAAAACGTCTCCGATCCCGACAGGGCCAGCGGCGAATTCGCGTTCGATCGGATGTTCACTCAAGGTCCCGACCCGACGAGGAGCGCTACGAACAGCGGCCACGATTTTGCCTCGTTTCTGCTCGGAACGCCGTCGAGCGGCTCTGTAGACACTGAAATTTCGCCAGCGCTGCAGAACACGTATTACGCAGGGTATGTGCAGGACGACTGGAAAGTCACCAATCGCCTGACGCTCAACCTGGGCCTCCGAGTCGAACACGAAGCGCCGGTGACGGAGCGGTTTGACCGCGGCAGCGCTGGCTTCGACTTTTCGGCCGCCAATCCACTCGCCGCGCGGGCGCAGGCGAACTACGCGGCAAACCCGATTCCGGAACTGGCCGCGCTGAACATTGGCGGCGGTCTCCGGTTTCTCGCCACCGACGACGCGCCACGGGGCAACCTCAATACGGAGAGCCTGCTCCTGTCGCCGCGAGTCGGGTATGCGCTCCGCCTGACGGACTCCATCGTGTGGCGTGGCGGTTATGGCCTTTTCTACCTTCCGAACAACGTGTCGAATTACCGCCGGGACGGATTCAGCCTGTCCACGCAGATGGTAACTTCGCTGGACGATAATCTCACGCCGTTCAACCGGCTGTCCGATCCGTTCCCGACCGGGCTCGTTCAGCCGCCGGGCGCGGCGGGAGGCCTGCTGACCGGTACCGGTCAGTCACTCACTGCCGGTGGGATCGCGACCGACGGGGAGGTGCCGAATTACAAGCACGGCATGAGTCATCAGTTCTCCACCGGATTCCAGGTGGTGCTGCCGGGCCGCGTCTCTCTCGAAATCTCTTACGTCGGCAACGTCTCGCGGAGGCTTCCGATCACGCGCGACATCAACCAATTTCCGGACGAATTTCTGGAGCTGGGTACACGCCTGAATGCGAGCGTGCCCAATCCGTTCTTCGGCGTGATCACCGATCCGACGAGCGCGCTGAGCCAGCCAACGACGACCGTATCCCAGCTCTTGAAGCCATTCCCGCAGTATGTGGACCTGACGCAATCGGTATTGCCGGACGGACGGTCCACCTACCACGCACTGCAGGTGCAGGCGAACAAGCGCCTCGCGAGCGGACTGACATTCGGGGGGGCGTATACGTTCTCCAAGTACATGGAAGCCACGTCTTACCTGAACGCGAACGATCCTGCGCCCGAGCGGGTGATTGCCGAGGCCGACCGGCCGCACCGGCTCGTGCTGTACGGCTTGTATGAGCTGCCTTTCGGCCCGGGCAAGCCCTTCGCTGCCACGAACAACCCGGTGCTGAAGCATATCCTCGGCGGCTGGCAGGTGAACTGGGTCGGAACGTTCCAGTCCATGCAGGCCCTCGAGATCTCGGGCGCCGAGCGAGTCGTCAAGTCCGAGGCTAACCCGCAGACAGTCGACCAGTGGTTCGACGTCGGGCAGTTCGTGGTGCGCGAGCCGTTCACACTGCGCGCGCTCTCGACGCGCGTCGCCGATCTCCGTGCGGCTGGCATTCACAAGTGGGACATCACGGTCATGAAGGGGTTCCAGCTCAAAGAAGGAATGCAGCTCAAGTTCCGGGCGGAGTTCTACAACGTGTTCAACCGGACGCACTTCGGAACGCCGAACGGGACAGTGACCAGCTCGAACTTCGGGCGAATCACGGGGACGCTGCTGGGACCCCGCGAGATCCAGCTCGCGATGCGCCTCGAGTTCTGATTCGAGGGAACAACAGAGCGACATTATGATCCTCCGTAACTCCCTCCTTCTGGCACTGACTGCATGGATTCTGCTGAAGGCGCAGTCCCCGACCTTCGATGTGATGGCATACGGCGCGAAAGGCGACGGCCAAACACTGGACACAGCGGCGATTCAGAGGACCGTCGACGTCGCCCATGCGGCCGGGGGCGGCGTGGTGTCTTTTCCGACTGGGAACTTTCTCAGCGGCACCATCGAGCTGAAGAGCCACGTCACGCTGCGGTTGTCGCCCGGGGCGACGCTGTGGGGCAGCCAGAAGATGGAGGATTATGCCCGGCCGCACCTGATCTATGCGCGCGGCGCGGAGAATATCGCCATCGATGGTGGGGGGACGATCAACGGCAACGGCGACGCCTTTTGGGATGCCGACTTCAAACCACGGGGCAAGCGGCCGAGCCCGGCCATTGAGCTGGTGGAAAGCGAAGACATCCGCATCGAGAACATCCGGATTCGCAACACCGCGGGCTGGGGCATTCATCCTCTCGTTTGCGATCGCGTGCTCATTCGCGGCATCTCGATCATTAATGACTATCGGGGTCCTAATACCGACGGCATCGACCCGGACTCGACCCGAAACCTGATCATCTCGGACAGCTATATCGAGACGGGCGACGATGCGATCGTGCTGAAGACGACGGGGCGCCTGGGGCGGCCGGCGCCACCGTGCGAGAACATTACGGTCACGAATTGCGTGCTGATGAGTGATGATGCCGCGCTGAAACTCGGCACGGAGAGCCACGGCGACTTCCGCCATATCCGGGTTTCCAACAGCGTCATTCGCAAGAGCGGCGCAGGCGTGGCGATTTACGGAAAGGACGGAGGAACGTTCGAGGACGTGAGCTTTTCCGGTCTTGCGATCGAAACGTCTGCGCTTGAAAAGCGCCGGAGCCGGACTTATCCCATTTATATCGATCTCGACCGGCGCTCCGAAGACTCGCGGCAAAGCCAGATTCGCGACATCACATTCAGCGACATCACCATCCGAACAAAGGGCCGTGTGCTTGTCACGGGAATGCCGGCGCAGCCTCTGGAAAACCTCACGTTCCGCAATATATCGGTGCGCATGACGGGGTTCGAATCGCTGGAGGGGGCCTCGCAGCCCAGAGGATCGAGCAGCGCCAGGCGTGTGGCGCAAAGGATCAATCACGGACCTACGCCTGCGGCGCTCGTGGTGGCGAACGCGAAAGGAGTGAGGCTCGACGGGTATCGGGTGCACTGGGACACGCGCGGTGACGCACCGGAGCGGCATGCGCTGTACTTTTCCGGCGTGCAGCACCTCATGATCAGCGGCTTTCAGGGCCGCCCGGCAGCGGGGAACGGCAAGCTGGCTGCGATCGGCCTGCATGAGACTGGAGATGTGTTCATTACGGGCAGCCGGCCTGGTGAGGAGACCGGCGTATTCGTGAGTGGCAGCGGGGTGGCGCCGGCGGGCATCACGCTCAGCGGTAACGACCTCCGGCACGCCGGAAAGAAGATGGCTGAGGGCGCGGTGTACATTCCCAGGCCGTGATGGTCGCCCGTGGTTGCCTCCATCGTGATCAGCTCGCCGAGATCGAGGAGGGCGCGATCTCGACCATGCTCGTGCACCTCGCCAACATCTCGTACCGTGTGGGTCGGACGCTGTACTTCGATCCGGTCACCTACAGTTGCAAAGGTGACGCGGAGGCGACGGCCATGTTCACGCGCTCCTCGTATCGATCGCCGTTCGTGGTGCCGAGGCTCACTCCCGTCACCAACACGAGTGCATAGGAAGACAGCATGCCAACCGAGGAGGATGCCAGTGTATCGTCGCACGTTCCTGTCAAGGGTTCCGGCGCTCACGGCCGGATTGGCCGCCGCCGTGAGGCGCGAGAGCTACGCGATGCTGAGTCCCAACGAGACGGTCAACGTCGCCGTCGTTGGGATTCGCGGCGGCAACGAGGGAAAGCCGGTCTGGACGTCGCGGGGGCGCGGACAGGATCACTACGCGAGCTTGTCAGCGCTGCCCAACGTCCGCATTACCCACGTGGTCGACGTCGACGAGCGGCACTTCTCGACCACGCTTCCGCACCTGAAGCAGCAGTGGGGTGGAGATCCGAAGACCGAGATCGACATTCGGCGCGTGCTGGATGACCCTGACGTGGATGCCATCACCATCGCCACGCCCGACCACTGGCATGCGCTGATGACGATCTGGGCATGTCAGGCCGGCAAGGACGTCTACGTCGAGAAGCCCGTGAGCCACAACGTCCGGGAAGGGCGCAAGATGGTGGAAGCCGCCCGGACCTATAAACGAGTCGTGGCCGCCGGGACGCAGCGCCGCAGCCAGCTCCTGACGAAGCAGGCCGTCGAGTTCATCAACGGGGGCGGGCTGGGCAAGCTTCATACGGGAAGATGCTCGGTCTTCGGCGCGCGCGATCCCATCGGCACGACGAGCGACGACGCTCCGCCCCAGGGTGTGCACTACGACCTCTGGCTGGGCCCGGCGCCCGCCCGGCCGTTCAACGAGAACCGCTTTCACTATACGTGGCACTGGTTCTGGGACTACGGCACGTCGGAGCTCGGGAACAATGGCATCCACGTGCTCGACTCGCTGCGGTGGCTCATGGACCGCAGAGAGCATCCGCGTGTCGTGTTCTCCACAGGAGGCCTCTACGAGCGGGGCGAGCCCACCGATCAGGAGACGCCGAACACGCAGTACACGACGTTTCAGTATGCGGATGGCGTGGTGCTCCACTGCGACGTCCGCGGCTGGTTCACCGAGCCCTCGGATGCAGGGCTCTATGTCTACGGGACCGAAGGGTGGATGCGCATCACTGACGGCAAGGTCAGCGTGCATCTCGGTCGCAAGAACGAGCCGGGCCCCAGGATCGGCTCCGACGAGGAGGACGAGGGTGCCGGCGGCTCCGCCCCGGCGCGCCGCGACCGACACATGGAGAACTTCATCGACTGTGTCCGCTCGCGAAAGTGGCAGGATCTGAACGCTGAGATCCTCGAAGGGCACATGTCGACGAGCCTCTGCCACCTGGGGAACATCTCATACCGCCTGCGGCGATCGGTCGCGTTCGATTCCACGAGGGAACGGTTCGTGGGAGACGCCGAGGCGGACGCGTTGCTGTCGCGGGTGTACCGCCCGCCGTTCGTGATCCCGAGCACGGTGTAATCGTCGGCTGGACAGTCACGTTCGTTGGATGAAGGACCGAATGGAGCGCGTCATGATGGAATCACGACGGACATTTCTGAGAACCCTCGGCGCCGCGGCTGCCGCGGTGAGCGTGCCGGGCACGGCGGTAGCGATGGATCCGCTCAAGCGCCGTGGCGGCCCGCACATGCAGCTCAGCCTGGCTGCCTATTCGTTCCGCAAGTACCTCACCGACTACCGGCGCAAGGGCGCGGGTGCCGCGCCCGGCGAGATGACGCTCGAGGACTTCGTCGACTTGTGCGCCGCGTACGGGCTGCCGGGAACCGAGCCCACCTCCTACTACGTCCCGGATCCGCTGCCTGACGGATATCTCCAGCGCCTGCGCCGTCGCGCGTTCCTGGCGGGACTCACCGTGTCGGGCACCGCGATTGGCAATACGTTCACGCATCCGCCCGGTCCCGACCGTGATCGAGAGATCGCCTATGCCAAGCTGTGGATCGATCGCGCCGACGACATGGGCGCGCCGACGATCCGGATCTTCGCCGGCGAGCTCCAAGACGGCACGACGGAAGCCCAAGCTCGCCAGTGGTGCCTCGATGCCATTCGCGAGTGTTGCGATTATGCCGGGACGAGAGGCGTGATCCTCGCGCTCGAGAACCACGGTGGCATCGTCTCCACGGCGGAGCAGCTCGTGTCGATCGTCCGTGAGGTCGACTCCGAGTGGTTCGGCGTCACTTGGGACAGCGGCAACTTCCGCAGCGGCGATCCGTACGCCGAGCTGACCATGGCGGCGCCGTACGCCGTCACCGCGCAGGTGAAGACGAGGGTCAGCTCACCCCAGGGATCACAGCCGGCCGATCTGGCGCGGATCGTCAAGATCCTCCAGGACGTCAACTATCGCGGCTGGCTCGCGCTGGAGTACTCGGGCCCGGAGGAGCCGAAGGTAGCCGTCCCGAAATACCTCGAGGAGCTTCGTCGTCTCACCGCGCACGCACCTCACGTTTCGAGCGCGGCTGGGTGAGCGGCTCCGTGTGTGTTGAGACAGGCCTGTCTGACAGAAGGGATACGTCCCGTGGCGCCCGGGTGGTGCAAGGGCCGAACTCACGTGGTCGCGGGCTCCCGATCGCCCGGCTGGCGGCTGAAGTAACGGTCCGGCAGCAGGACGTAGACCAGCACCAGTGACAACGGATGCATCAGTCCCGCCACGACGAACACCGGCAGATAGGAGAAGTTCGAAACCACGTAGCCTGTCGCGAGGTTGGCCAGGATCCCGCCGACGGCCCCGCCCGCCCCTGAAAAGCCCGTGGCCGTGCCGACCTCGCCGCCGTGGAACAGGTCCGTCGGCAGCGTCAGCAGGATGGCGACCCAGACTGCGTGGCCGAAGACGACCAGGCACATGGCCGCGACCGCGAAGGGAGCCGAAGGGGCCAATGGAGCCAGGATGGCGGCAGGCATGAGACAAGCGCCTGCCGTCATCGCGGCCTTTCGGGCCTTGGGAAGGCTCCAGCCCGCACGCATCAGCCGGCCCGACATCCATCCCCCGAGCACGTAACCGATGTCTCCGAAAACGTACGGCACCCAGGCATACTTGCCCACCGCCGCGAGGTCGAAGCCGCGCTCCTTCTGCAGGTAGGCCGGCAGCCAGAAGATGACGAAGTAGATGACGGGATCGGAAAGGAACCGAGCCAGGATGAGGCTGTAGCAGCCACGGCTGCGGAGAACACGGGGCCAGGGCACGCGATCCGGCCGCGCGCCGGCGGCGGCCGCCGGAAGGGCCGCGCCCAGCCTGTCACGTTCCTCCCGAGAGAGCCAGCGGCTGAGCTGTGGGGGCTGATAGAGGATGAGCCATCATGGGGACGCCGTGGTTCCTCCAGCCCGGGGGGAGGGCATAGGGGCCGGTCTCGCAGAATTCGGGGGCTTCGATCCGGCGACGAACGCCGACGAAGGTGCTGCGGGCGAGCGACAGCAGGGCCTTGTCGGGAACCGCCCGGCAGTATTCGCTGAGCCCGTAGACGACGAAGCAGTCCGAGTAGATGGAGGTGGCGCCTTCCAACACCCGGCCTTCGCGCGTCGTGCGATAGACCCAGCGGCCCTGATCGTCGCGGCCATGTTTCAGGAGGAAGTCGATCGTGCTCCGCGCGCGCTCGAGGAATTCCGGCCGTCTCTCGATGCGGTTGTAGAGCGCCGAGCACGTCCACACGAAGCGCGCCTGGGACCAGATGTATTTGTCGGTGCCGACCGGCGTGCCGTCCTCCTCCATGCAGGAGAGCACGCCGCCGTGCTCCCGGTCGGCTCCGTGCCGCATCCAGAACGGCACGATGCCCTCGACCAGGAGGTCCCGGAATCGCCGGTAGAGCGCGGTCTTGTCCATGGGCGGACCAGGCGGCGGCGCCGAGCGCGGGTCCCGGAAGGGATCCCCGGCACGGCGTCGGCGGCGCCGGGCAGGCGCTTCAGACACGGTATCGCCTTCTCAATCCAGAGTCACCGACCATAGGAAGCTGGAGCGCTCGTGGTTGTCGTTTTCGCCCAGATAGATGCGGTGCTGGTGATCGGCGTCGAGGTCGTGAATGCGCGCCGGCCGCTCGCCGGTGGCCTGGTCCACCAGGTCGGGGTAGATCTCGATGGCCTCGCTTCGGGTATCCCACCGCATCAGTTGCGTGCGGCCGTGCATCCCGCCCGCCCCGTACAGGATGCCGTCCCGCATGGCCAGGGCCGGAAAGCGGCCCGTGGCGATGGCGTTGGCGATCTTCTCCACCTTTCCGGTCTCGGTGTCGATGCGGCTCAATACGCCCGCCACCGTGCTGGCGTAGATGTAGCGCCCGCCATCGTAGGCCATCGAGTCGCAGAAGCCGAAGTCCTGCTGGTGCCGCGTTTCGGCCAGGACATCGCTCAGGCCGCGGCTGGGCGCCGGGTCGGCGAGCAACTGGCGCTTGTCCTTCCAGCGCGGCAGCCCGTGACCGAAACAGACCAGGCAATGGTCGTCCGGATGGTACTTGAACAACCGCACCGGCTGAAGCCCCAGGCGTTCGTCCCAGGCGCGCGTCTCCGCCCAGGTCCCCCACAGCCATCCGTGACGGTCCACGACGGCGTTGTGCGGCTGTGCGAGCAGGATGCCGTTGCCGACGTAGGCCACCAGTGTCGACCGCCGTGCGCCGATGTCGGTCTGGTACACCGCTTCGGCGGGATAGGTGAAGCTGTAGATCAGGCCGCGCGACCAGTCGGCCGCGATGGACTGGAGGTAGAGGCGCGGCGCCGGGACGTCCAGCAGGTCGTAGCGTCCCGTCGCCGGATCGAAGCGCATCAGCTTGCCGCCGGCCGCGTGCTGCTGCTGATCCATGTCGTGCAGCATCGACGTTCCGAAATAGAGGCAGCCGTCCGCCGGGTTGCGCAGGATCGTCCGGTGGATCTTCACGTCGTAGGCGTCCGCCCACCGTTGCGTGTTCAGGGACTCGAAACGCTCCGTTCGGGGGTCGAAGCGGTAGAGCAGGTCGCCGTCCAGCGAATTCAGCCCGCAGTAGACGGCTCCGTCGCGCGGGTCGCAGGTCACGGCGTCGAAGCTGATCCAGCCGTGGAACCAATCCCGATCGGCCGCCAGCTCGCGGTAAGTCCAGCGCCCGACGATCCTTTCGCGCCAGCCCTCGAGCCTCTGATTGCGAAGGGCATGGGCCTTGACTACCACTGGGCATCGACTCCCGGGCGGACAGGTCAGAACAGGTACTTCAAGCCCAACTGCACCTCGCGGGGACTCCCCGCGCCGCCGATCGTGCCGAAGGTCGGGAGGCCGAACGCCGTCCCGGGGTTGCCGAAGTTCGGGTGGTTCGGGAAGTTGAAGAACTCCGCGCGGAACTGCAGGCGGTGTCCCTCGGCGATCGAGAGCGTGCGGGCTATCGAGAAGTCCCACGCGATCGATCCCGGACCGGTGAACGTCCCGCGGCCGAGGTTGCCCGGCGTGAAGGGGGCCGGACTGGCGAAGGCGTCCGTGTTGAACCAACGGTCGATCGTGGGGTTGTCCAGCGCGATCTTCCCGCCGACGTAGTCGGCGCGCGCGTTGCCCTGCCCGGTGTTGAGCGGGTCGCCCGGGATACTGACCGTCAACGGGGCGCCGCTCTGGGCGCTGAAGATGCTCGCGATCTGCCAGCCGCCGAAGAGAGCGCTCGCCAGGCCGCCGGTCAGGAACCTCTTGCCCCGTCCGAACGGCAAGTCGTAGACCAGGTTCAGCGTGAACCGCTGGCGGCGGTCATACGCCGGAACGCCCTTCTCACAGGCGTGCACGCAGCGGGGGTCCTGCGCATTGCTGCCGCCCTTGTCACCCTGCGAATTGGCGACATCGTCGAGCGCCTTTCCGTAGGCGTAGCTGGTGAACACGTACAGCCCGCTGGCGACGCGGCGCTCGAGCTGCGCGTGCAGCGAGTGATAGCTGGCGTTCGACGAAGAGAACACGACCGTGGCGTTGCCGAGGTCGGGGCGCAGGACGCGGCGCGGCTGCACGGCGCCCGGGCCCGGGGGCGCGTAGTTGACGTTTACCGCCTTGGCCAGCGCCGTGGACTTGCTGCCGACGTAGCGGACCTCAAAGACGGTGTCGCGCGCGATCTCGCGCTCCACGCCGAGGGTGAAGAACTGCACGTAACCCAGGCGCAGGTTTCGATCGACGCCGTAGGCGATAGGGGCCCCGGTGCCCCTGTCGGTCGGGAAGGGATCGCTCAGCGAGAGCGTGGGCCTGTCGACCAGGCTCTGAAACGCGAGCACGTTTCCGAACGGCGGGTTGTACGGCAGGAACAGGTACTCGTCGTAGTTGTTCCGGTTGTAGAAGACGCCGTAGCCGCCGCGCAGCACGGTCTTCGCGCCGCCGAACGGCCGGAACGCGAAGCCGACGCGCGGCGCGAAGTTGTTGCGGTCCGTGTTGTGCAGCTTGTTGCCGCGGGTGAACGGCTCCGGTTCGAACTGCGCGGTCTCGGGGTTGAAGTTGGTCACCGTGCCCTGGACGTCGAGGGGCGGATCGACGAGCTCGTAGCGCAGGCCGAGGTTGAGCGTCAGCCGGTCCGTCAGGCGCCAGTCGTCCTGCACGTATAGAGAGAAGTCGTTCGTCCACAGCAGCGCTGTCGGGATGAGCTCCGAGGCGCCGACGCGGGTTTCCTGCGGGAGCCCCAGCAGGAAGTCGCCGAGGTTGTCGCCGCTGTAGTTGCCGTCGAAGCTGAAGAACCCTTTCTTGCTCTGCGGCACCTTCTGCTTCTTCTGGCGGCGCCAGACGTTGAATCCCATCTTCAGCAGATGCTTCCCGGCATGGATCGAGAGGTTGTCGGCCAGCTCGTAGTTGTTCTGGATGCTGAAGAACGGCGAGAAGAGGGGGGTCCCGAACCCGGCGTAACCCGCGATCGAAGTGACGGGCACGTCCGCGAAGCCCGGGTCGCGCGTCACGCTGGGAATGTCGTTTTCCGCCGCGAAGTTCGCCTGCTGTCCGAGGGGGTTGCGCCGGAAATGGATGCGCGTGTAGCCGAGGCGCGCCTCGTTGACCACGGTGGGCGAGAAGGCGCGCGTGTACCCGAGGACGACGCCATGCGTATCGTCGAGCTGCTCGTCGGCGAAAGGCGGGATGAGCGGCGGGTCCGCGAGGTACAGCTTGGCAACGGCGTAGCGGGCGAAGAGCTGGTCCTTCGGTGTCAGACGGTGGTCGAGGCGGGCTAGGAACTGGTTCGTGTCGATCCTCCGCTCGGACGAGGAGATGTAGTTACGCACCGGATCGGCTGGGTTGTTGGGCGCGGGCCAGAACGCCGCCAGCGCGCGCGAGAGCGGATCGATGCGCGAGGACGGGATCACATTGCCGGGAAAAGGCTGGCCGGTCACTGGGTCCCGGATGGTCGTGCCGAGCGACGAAAGATCGCCGGCGATCTGCTCGGGCGTCGGCACCCGTGTGGTGCTTACAGCCGACTGGCGCAGCCGCAGGCCGTCGTAGCTGCCGAAGAAGAATGTGCGGTCGCGCGCGATCGGCCCGCCGAACGTGGCGCCGAACTGGTTGCGCTTCAGAGGCGCCGCCTTGCCCGTGGTGTCGAAGAAGTTGCGCGCGTCCAGCGTGTCGTCGCGCAGGAACTCGAAGAGCGTCCCATGGAGCTCGTTGGTGCCCGAGCGGACCGCCGCGTTGATCGTGCCGCCCGCCACGCCGCCGAACTCCGCCGGATAGATCCCCTTGATCAGCGTGAACTCCTGGATGGCGTCGATGTTCGGCGTCAGCCGCGCGCGGTTGCCGGTGAACTCCGTTGTCTGGATGCCGTCCAGGAGGAAGTTGTTGTTGCTGTTGCGCTGGCCGTAGACGCTGCCGGGCGCCGAGTCGCCCGTGAAGCCCCCGATGGTGACGTTGTAGCCGTCGCCGGTGTTCACCCCGGCGTTCAGGCGGGCGAGCTGGAGGAAGTTGCGGCCGTTGAGCGGCAGCTCGGTGATCGCCCTCTCGCTGACCACCTGGGACGTCGAGGAATCGTCGGTCCGCACCAGCGGCACGGCCGCGGCGACGGTGACTTCGGTGGTCAGCTCCCGGACGCTCAGTTCGAAATCGACGCGCCGACGTTGGTCGATCGACAGCTCCACGTTGCGCGCCTCCTGGGGCCCGAATCCCTGCGCCTCGGCGCGCACGCGGTATCTCCCGATCGGCAGCAAGAAGATGGCGTACTGGCCCGCGGCTCCAGTGGCGGAGCTCCGTGCCAAGCCGGTGTCGACGTTCGTCGCGGTTACGGTGGCTCCCGCGATGACCGCGCCCGATGGGTCGGTAGTGGTGCCGAGGATGGTGCCGGTCGCCCCCGTCTGCGCATGCGCCGGGACCGAACCCGCCAAGAACGCGGCCAGCAAGCCATACGCGTGTCTGGTTACGCGCATCTCACCCTCCTTTGCGCACGGAGCGTTTACTTTCCGGATCGCTTCCGCTGCTCTGCGGAGAACCGTATCGCCGCTCGGACCGGGAAGTCAAGCGATCTGTGAAAAATATTTCATAGATATAATACCAATCGTTTTAATCATTTACTGACATATTGTCGTGCGGCAAATGAAAACTTAGTTCGATTGGAAAGAAGCAAGCAGAACGCCTCGTGGTGAAGGCGGCGTTGAAGTAGGGAGCGCGTCACACAGGACTGCGCGACGACTTTCGAGGTTTTCACACGCGCATTGCCGCGGGTGCTTAACGGAAATGGGGTCGCGAGATCTGGAGGGTCGGAAAAAGGGGACAGGCCCCTTTTTCGAGAACCAACGCCGACGAAAAAGGGGCCTGTCCCCTTTTTCTCCATCGTTCTGGCGATCGTCGTGACCCGCATTTCCGTTAAGCACCCGGGACACGCGCGCGCGGGCGCGCCGACCATTGCCGCGCGTACTCCTGGGATTTGGGATAATCATAAGAGGGTTGTTGCCGGGAGTCCGAGAGTCCCGCGTGGAAGGCCTTTCGTGCGCCAAGGTCGGCCGCGCTACAAGCGGTAGGACGGTCAACAACGACGGTGGGAATGCCCGTGTCCCCGAGAATCACGCTTGAGGAGATCGCCCGCGCCGCCAAGGTAAGCGTCGCCACCGCTTCGCGGGCCATCAACAAGACGGGCCGGGTCAGCGCCGATGCGGAGAGGCGCGTGCGCTCGGCCACGATGAGGCTCGGGGCGGAACGCCAACGGGCAGGCAGGACCCGAATCCTCTGTTTTCTGCTGGCGAACCGTCCGATGCTCCACCCGTTCCATGCGCAGGTCCTCATGGGAGCGCAAGCCTACGCGGCGGAGCACGGGAACCACATCCTGTTCTTTCCGTTCGACTACGGACCTGACGTGCCGGCTGAGGAAATAAGGCTTCCGCTGCTCTTGGACCGGCGCGGCCTGGTCGACGGGTACGTCGTCGGGGGCCTGAGCTCGCCGAACCTACTCGCGCTCCTCCGGCGCATGGGCCTCCCGTTCGCCGTTCTCGCCAACAACGTTCTCGGGGAATGGCGGAGCGAGGAGTTCGACACGGTCTGGATGGACGACGTCGGCGGCGCCTATGAATTGACGCGGTATCTGTACGGCGCGGGGCACCGCGCGATCTGGTTCCTGAGCAACCGTCGCTTTCCGACCGCACGGATGTATCAGGGCTACGCCCGCGCGATGGAGGAAGCCGGCCTGGAGCCGAAGTTGATCGTGAGTGATTCGGCAGACGAGCGGGATTCGGGCTACATTGCGGCCAAGGGCCTTCTTTCGGGCCGGGAGCGCGTGACCGCGATCTTCGCACACAGTGATTCGGCAGCGCACGGGGCCTACGACGCTGCGGGGGGTTGCGGCCTGAAGATTCCAGAGGACATCAGCATCGCCGGTTTCGGCGACCGGCCCGAAGCGGCGGCGCTCAGCCCACCGCTCATCACCGTCTGGGGTTATCCCGACCAGACGGGCCGGCGGCTCGCCGAGCTGGTCTTGAAGCGCATCGCCGACCCGGGCGGCCCTCCCATGACCGTCACGCTGCCCACCAAGCTCATCAGACGGGACTCCTGCGGCAGAGCCAAGGAGGAGGCGCCGCCGGCCTTGACCGGAGACCTCACGGCGTCAGCCTGAGCAGCTCGCTGCCACTCGCGTAGTAGATGCGGCGAGGTCGTCGGCCGCGGCGAAGACCTATCCCTTCGGCTGAAGAGCTGCAACCTCCACAGGCTCGAGTCTCGGCAGAAAGAGCTGGAAGACTGCCAGGCCAATGAGGTATGCAGCGCCAGCAAGCACGAACACCGCGAAGTACGTTCCCGTGGCTTCCAAGATGAACCCGGTGCCTGCCGCAACCAGCATCCCACCGACGGCTCCGCCGAATCCGGAAAGACCGACGAGCGAGCTGACCGCGTGTCTTGGATAGACGTCCGAAACGACAGTGAAAATGTTGGCCGCCCATCCTTGATGCCCCGCCGTGGCGAGCGAGAGGAGCGCCACAGCAACCCACAGGTCCGACACCTGCGATACCAACACGATGGGGCAAGCGCACAAGCTGCACAACAGCAGCACGCACTTACGAGCCTTGTTGGTGGTCCACCCGAGACCTATGAGAGCGGACGATAGCCATCCGCCGACAATGCTTCCGAGGTCGGCGATGACGTAGATGGTCACCATGGGAAGCCCGAGCTCAGCTAGGGTGAGACCGTATTGTGCGTGCAGGAACTTCGGTACCCAATATAGGTAGAACCACCAGATCGGGTCGGTGCAGAACCGAACGGCCATCAACCCCCACGTTTCCCGGTGCCGCAACAGGCTGCGCCACGATGAGGTGACGACCTCTTTCGAGCTGCCGTCGCTTTCGATGTAGGTCAGTTCCGCTCGAGATAGTCGCGGGTGGTCGCGCGGCATCCTATAGTCGGATTCTGACCAGCCAATCTCCGCTTCAATCGGCTGAGCGAGAATGCCGAGAATCTGGCGGTCGACATAATTGATGGCGGTGACCGCAAACAGGAGGATGCAGATTAACCACCGATAGCGACCGCCCCATCGCCGGCCTCCGAGGCTTCGCTCTGATTGTCTTCTCGCCGACTCGAAGCGTCCATACATCGGTCGACCTATTGACTCGCCCAGCCCACGACGTTTGTCACCAGTTGCATGAGGTGATCCGGCACGGGATCGAGTGTCGGGTCTGGTGGTATGCCGACCTTCGGCGATATCGTCGAGCTCCCCATCTGCATGATGACAATCTCGCCCGCGCCACCTTGCGCGACAGGATGATGGGCACTCTCGCGGGATTCCCTAACGACGTCCAACGAGGCCCGAAGGTGTCGTGCCCAACCCAGAATTGGAAGCTGGCCTTGTTGGATATGACGGTGTATGCCAGCTCGGTCCAGTCGTTGGAAGCTCCACGCATGCTGCTCTGGAAGTCACGCACACCAGAAAGGACCATTGTTCGACCCCGTAGGCCCTTCACGAGAGGATGGGCCGCGTCGGCGAATCCGACCGAGGCGGGATTCACATAAGCCTCGCGGGCCGTGTCAACGATTTTGAGACAACCTGATTCAGCAATTTACTGTAGCGACT
>WHTZ01000034.1 GCA_009377495.1 Luteitalea sp. | reverse complement strand
CATCGACGTTGCCTCGCCAGGCGGATGATCCTCGTTCGCGCTTCCGCTTACTCTCCCCGTCCTGCCAGCCCGCGTGATGCACGAGGACTGCTCCGGCTTTCGGGATGTGTTCGAGGAGTCTTCGTATCGCCCGTACGTAGGACGAGACGTTCTCCGAGCTGTCTTCAGAACCCGCGAGCGACATGCGCACGGTGTCGACCACTATCAAGCGGATAGGGGGAAGCCCTCGCGTCTCAAGCTCGTCGCGTAGAGTGATGATGGCATCTTGGGCTTGCCACTCTCCGATGGACGCGATCTCCCCACCATCTCTCGACACTGCGGGGGACAAGGGACTCCGGAAGTGTTCGAGGTAGATCTGGTCGACGGGACGTCCCGTGTCCTTCTCCAGCGCCTGCAGCCGTAACCCGAGGGCATCCCCCTCGTAGGAAAGATAGACCACGGCGCCCTGCTCGACGCTTCGGCCACACCAGGGCACACCATAGGCAACCGCCCCTGCCGCAGACAACATCAAGAACGATTTCCCGGTACCGCTTTCCGCAGCGAGGAGTGTGACGAAGCGTTCCCAGACCATCCCCTCCACGACCGCCCGGGGATAGGGTCGCTTCTTCGTCTCGTTGCCGTTCACGAGTGTGATGCGTGGACGGGACTCGAGCGAACGCTCAAGCTCCTCCTGTGCGACGATGCGCCTAGCTTCCGCTTGTGCGCGTGTTCTCTCGGTTTCCCGCTTGAGCAGCCGTTCGTAGCGGCTCTTGCCGTCCGGAGGCGTGCTGTCGCCGTCTTCGGACACCTTCGGCCCAGCGGCGGCCGTCTCACCGAACTGCCGGAGAATGTCCTCATCAGAGGCGTCTGATTGTGTGCTGGTATCTGTCTGAGGGGTATCCCCCATAGCTCTTACTCCTGGTCATACTGCTGTTAACCCTTTCTCACACCCCCCCTTCCTGTTGAAGGGTTGCTGGGAGCTTGCAGCTCCCAGCGCAGTTGAAGGAGAACGAACAACGGGGTTCGAGACGGGAGCCGCTGGCCTGCGGGATTCCCTAACCTACGGACCTCACAACGTTATCGTCGTGCGATCCCTCGGCTACCTTGTAAGTACCAGTTTTTGGGTGGGAAAGTTCAGTCTGCCCGGCTCGAGCGCCGTGTCCTGAGTGCCGACACGCTCCTGAACGCCCGCAGCGCCGCGATGATGACGGCATCGAGGCTCGGCTCGCGCGTGGCCTCTTGTAGGATGGTCTCGGTGGTCGAGTTGCGCTCACCTTCACCGAGCAGCCAGGACGCCACGCTCTCGAGGGTCTCGCGGTCCCGCTGTGGACAAAGCCGGGCCAGGATGTCGATCACTTCCGCGCGTGCGATGGGCAGGAGCAATCGAGCCGCTAAGCGTCTGTGTGCCCTGCGCGCACGATGGCTTATGGCTTGCTGCGTCGTATTGCCTAACAGCCGGGCGATAGACTGCTCCGTCATGCCACGCCCGAAACGCAGATAGACGATGTCCTTCTCGAGGTCGGGCAGCAACGCGTACGCCCGCCGAACACGCTTCAGGGCCCGCACGCTGAGGCGAGGCGTGCCCTCGGGCTCGATCCTATCCTCGAGGACTCGATCCCGGAAGCGAGGACTCAGCGCGTCGAGGTCGATGCAGTGCGGCGCCTGCGCGATCCGGTCAACCCACCGCGTTGCCATATGGCGAGCGTCATCCCGCTCGGGCGCCCCGTGTGGCTGCCGGATGATCACTGTGACTGTGGCCGCTCGATCGGGAGCCGGCCGCCGTCCGGCCCGCCTGACGTCGCCTCGCTTCCAAGAAAAAGTGGCGTGGGAATGCGATCACTTTCTGGGTTTGGGTCACGCGGAAGATCTAGGATCTGCCTCGCGGTATTCACGGACATAAGTGGTTTCCCCGTAGCCCGTCGCAAAACGTCGGCCGACTCCAAGAATGCACCATTGAGCTTGGAGTCGATGTTTGGACGGATATATACGTCAGGGCTTGAGTCCATATCCTTGAGCACACTACGCGTGATAATGCCTGCCCAGCGTGTCAAGAGCGGCACGAGCGTTTCGCGGAGGAACCAGTTCAAGCTCTCTTTTGATGGCTGGCCACCAATCAGGTCAGCAGGCACACCATAAGCTGCCCCGCACACGGTGCGGCTCAATTTAAGGCTCTCCGTGTACTCGCTATCCTTCGCCGAAGCGCCGGACAGCTCGTGCCATTGCATGCCGCTTTCGAGCAGCGCCACGCGACCGCTCTTGTCGGCGCCGCTAAAGGACGCTGCAAGCTCCCTCGAGAACGATTCCTTCTGGATCTGCGTGAGCTCCGTTTCCTTGTCCACCGTGACTACACCGCCGAGACGTGTGCCATTCGCGAAAAAGCTATGTCTGCTCTGAACCGCCGCGGTCTCAGCAGAGAGGATCTGGCGCAACGACTCAAGCGTACTTAGACCCCGAAGGGGACTTGCGGCATTGTGCTGGACGGCAAAGACGAGGTCACTGCGAGTGAGATCGCCAATCACCTGCCCGTCCACGGTCGTGTATTCAAATGCTGTCGGGAGCTCATCGGTGCCGTAGACCACAACGCGGGAAGGGTTTACCGGCATCAACGCAACGATTCTTCCACTCCCATTCCTCACCTTCCGGATGGCCAGCTCGCCGTAGACCAGCCAATCGAGAAAGCAGCGGTACGCGAACGAGAAGTAGTCAGCGCTAGGCATCGGCTCCTCGAGCAACCGTGCGAGCTCGTGATTGTAGAGGCGCTGACGATCGTCACCGTCGCGCCTGAACACGCGGAGTTTCACGGCTGCGGCACTTCTCGCCAAATAGCTGATCGTGCTGTTCACCTCTGCGGATTGCGCGAACATGCGTTCGTAGGTCGCCGTGCTTCCGCTTCCGTAGGCCAATTGAATCGGTACGCCGCCAGCCACAGCCGGCATACCGCGCAAAGGGAAGGCTCCCCCTTGCTTCAAGGAAAGTAGGGCGCCGTTGCTCAGGATAATTGCCACAGAACACTGCTCCGGCGACACGTGTGTCGCCATGTCGCCGAGCAGCGCGTGAGCTGGTGGGCGGGGTTAGTCGTTTAGACCGTTTGAGTCGATAGCACGCCAGCGCTGTTCACCACGAACTCGCCGGCTGCGCGATGCCACGTGCCGTCCTTCAACACTTCCACGTCCCGTAGGACGATCCATGGCCCTCTCCGGGACCGTAGTACACCTTTTAGGGTCTCTTGTCCCGTCAGTTGCAGGACAACCGTTCTGCCGCGGAACGGGTGCCGGGTGTAGGTGTAGAGGTAGCCGGCGAACACAACCGCGAAAACAGAAAGGGCAGCGAGCGCAATCGTCGTCAAGGTATTCTCCCTGGGCAGCGAGTCCCTCGGTTGACGTTGCGTTCGCTGCCCTTCTACTAGAGACTTTTTCACAAGCCAAGTTACGGGCGTGTCTCTCCCTTCACGGCCGCGCCGATGAGAGGCTTCAGCGCGCCGAGCTGTTCGGCGTTACCCAGGCCCAACCGGTCGTCAATCCGAGTTGCCGCGAGCCAGAGCCAGCCTCGCGCGAATGACATGGCCTCGCGAATCTGAGAAGCATCAGGAACAAGCTTGATCGCAAGGGCGCCTTGATCGTTAAACTTGATGTGAGCAGCAAAATCGCTAGCGTGGACGAATCTCGATGCGAAACGATATTGGCTCTCGTAATACCGGATGCCCTTGAGCTTCTTCGTCACTTTCCTTCAGCCCACCCGGACCACCAGACCAATGATCCTTGACATTCTTGGCGTTGATGGTTGGTGGAAGCTTAGCCAACCACGTTTCGAGAAGGTCTCGTTTGGTCGCGAGCGTCTTCTTGAGCCCCTTAGTTCTCATTAGTCCCGGCGTCTTCATCCATCCTTCCAACATGACGACCTCGCGATAGAGGCAATGCGCCATGTATATTGCCACTCGTTCGTCAGGACGCTTCTGCAGAATAAAGAGGATGGCGATCGTGTTCTCGAACAATGCGCGCGTCAGGATGCTTGCGTCCTCGCCAAGCCCAACCTCGCAAAGGTGATGAATCGCCCTATACGTCTTGCAAGCCTTTGCTAGTGTGCTGTCTCTAACGCTTCTTTACAATGACGCACCTTCTTGAGAATGCGCGCGGCGGTTGCCGTCCAAATGAACGGCTCGGCGTGGCGATTGTGGTGCGTCACATATTCTTCGATCACCAGAATCAGATCAGACAAGCTGCGGAACGTGCCGCGGCGAATGCGCTTGCGCGTGATCTCGGCAAACCATCGTTCGACCAAGTTGAGCCAGGAAGCGCTCGTGGGCACAAAGTGCCGGTGGTAGCGCGGATGGTTGGCGAACCACTCTTCCACCTTGGGATGCGTGTGCGTGCCGTAGTTGTCGAGAATGAGGTGAATCTCGCGGCGCTTCGGCACGGAGCGATTCAACTGATTCAAGAAAGCAAGGAACTCGGTGTGCCGTTTGCGAGGCGCGCACCGGGCGAGGACCTGGCCATCCAGGATGTTCAGCGCGGCAAACAGGTTCGTGGTGCCGTGGCGAATGTAGTCATGCGTTTGACGCGCGGGAATGCCGGGACGCAACGGCAGCACCGGTTCAGTCCGATCGAGCGCCTGGACCTGCGGCTTCTCATCGACACAAAACACCACCGCTTTGTCGGGCGGATTGAGGTAGACGCCCACGACGTCGCGCAGCTTTTTGACAAAGTCGGGGTCGCGACTGAGCTTGAAGGTCTCGACGCGATGCGGCTGCAAGCCATGCGCGCGCCAAATGCGGTGCACGATCGCATGGCTGACCCCGTGCGCCCTGGCCATAGTCCGCACGCTCCAGTGCGTTGCATCAGGCGGCGTGGTGTGCAACGTGGCGTGGACGATGGCCTGGACCTTTTCGGGCGTCAAGGCCTGGCGTCGGCCCGGACGCGACGCATCCTTCATCAAGCCGAGCACGCCAGCCTGTTGAAAGCGTTCGCGCCACAGATAGACCGTCGGCCGACTCACGTTGAACTCGCTCGCAATCGCGTGAATCGGTGTGCCGTCGCTCGCCGCGAGGACGATCATGGCGCGGGCCGCGACGCGCTGCGGTGTTTTGCCGCTGCGGACCAGCGCCTCCAGATCGCTCCGTTGCGCGGTCGTGAGCGCCAAGGCATCCGCAGGTTTCCACATGCCGCGCAGAATATGCCGTCTGCGCGTCATTGTAAAGATATTTACGTGACACTACACTAGTAGTGCAAGCATCGCGTAGAAAACGTTGTCGCTGAGGCCCTTCGCGTTCGTCGTGTGCCAGTGTCCCCGACTCAGCATCTTCACAACGGATTGAAGCACGGCATCCGTGTCCGCGAAGTCAGCCGCGTACTGCGCTTTGAGGCGCGCGCGCGCCTCCGCTTCGCCCGGTAGCGACATTGTCTCCCTCCCTCGAAACGACCGAACGCTGTAAGCTCAACCGTTACAACGTTGGGGCAGGCGAAATCGAACAACCGAGGTGTGCAATGGAAGCGGTAAGTGAGACACGTACACACGAACGCCCGCCCCAGACCAGGCCAGGAGCGGGCGCTGTGGTGTGGTCTCGAGCGGCCCCCCACCAGGCCTCGGCCCGACCGTGTCGGTCAGTTGGGGAGGTAGCCGACCACGTCGATGATCACGTGCGTGGGGCTGCCGAGCGCCCTCACTCTAATGTCCCCGAAGAAGACGCACTCGTGACGACATCCTTTCACAATCGCACCATTCGCCACCGAGGGCGAGTGGCCGGCCGAGTAGTTGATGATGCTCGTGCTCGGCTCGCCTCCGTCGGAGCCCCAGACTTTGAGCGCGCCGTTGGCAGAAAAGCCGGTCACCGTGATGTTCACGACCCAGTCGGTGCCCCCGCCGGGGCCAGGCAAGCCCGTGCACTCTGTGTCGCCACCTTGCCCAGTGCTTAGACCGGCCACATTGAGGTCGAAGAAACGAGGCGTCCCGACCGTCACAATTCCGGTCCGCTCACCGTCACCCCGTGTGTCCACCAAGCGGCAGGGCGTGTCGAGGACCACGATCCCTGATTGCGCGGTGGTCATCCCGGGTATCAGCGCGAGCACCCCAACCAACAGCCATTGCAGCGTGTTTCGTCGCATAACCAGACTCATCTCGACCTCCTTGGTGGTCCCAGGCATGAGGTGACGCAGTCCGGATACGTGCACCACCCTGGGTCCGATGCGGGTGAGTATGGTCAGTTACGCGTGCCGTGTCACTACGTACCTTCGTAGGAAGATGCGACAGGTACGGTGACTGGCTTTTCCGCCCCTTCACGGTTCTACCCCGCCCCGTCGTCGCAAATTTGCGACGACGGGGATCCTGGTCGCACGTTGCCGTCTTGTGTCCGCGACTTTCGCCTAGAAAGCGGATCTGTGCGTGGCGTTCTCAGCGATTTCGTCAACCGCGTACGCACCAACGCCCGCCCCCCGGTGAACCGTGCCGAGAGCGGGCGCGTGTGGTGTGGTCGCCCCAGGCTGGCGTCAGCGGATCTCCGCTGATAGGTGAAGGAGGATACCTTCCACCTCAACCACGGCACTCGCGTAGCGGTGGGCCGGGGGCATGCCTCCGCCGGAGGCCGCGTGGTGCTCCGCACGAGACAGCGCCCCTAGTGCTGCCTTGAGGTGGGCTACCGCTTCCTGTTCGTACCGCGCCGTTTCCACCTTGTGAAACTCGAGAGTCCTATCGTCGTTCTTCATGGGTTCCCCTCAGTGCCCCTTCACCGGATTGTTGTGGTCTACGATGACCTGCCCGACCTGCGTCGACAGCTCCGCCAGGTCCCGCCGAAAGTCGGCGAAGACAACGTCACGTTCCTCGGGCGCACAGGCGAGGATCGTGGTTCCGAGGAGTCGGCCCTGGTCGTCATACATCTCAAGCCGGACACCCTCCGCGACCGGCACAGGTAAAATCGTTCCGAGTCCCTTCATGATGCGTTCCCTTCTTTCCAGTCCTTCCCACGTTGCCCCATCCCGTAGCTCACGTACAGCGCAACCATGATGCCGAGAGTCCCGCCCCAGGGATTCCCATTGCTGATCGCCGCGAGTATCCAGGCGACCAACGCAACACCCAAGACGTAGCCGACCTCTGTGAACCGGCGTTCGACACCCGGCCATTTTTTGAACGCCCACGCCAGCGCCAACCCAGCAATCATCAGCGCGACATAGCCCCACAGCCACCCGTCCCCATGAGAGAGCCTCACCACGATCCAGATAAGGCCCCACGACATGGCAAAGGTCACGACGAGAACGAAACCGGACTCAAACCAGCCAGCTCGCCACCATCCCGGCTGACGGCGAGCTGCGAGAGCGGTCCAGAGCGCGGTCAAGATGCCCGCTAGGAACGCGTGGTCAAGCGCGTTCATGATTTCCTTCCCTCCATCGGCACACTTGGCGCCAGCGATGCCAGTGTCGCCCTACCCCACATGCTGCGCTCGCACGCGTGTTCGATCGCTCTGAGGTCACGAACCGTGTCACCGGCGAACAGGTGTACGGCGGACCAATCTGGCCTCTCGTGTTTCGCTCGGATCTCTGCCAGGTCCGCGAGCGCACGAATGCGCGCCAGGCTCCCCACTAATCGATCTTCGACAGTCGGGCATTCCAAGTTGTCGTCTTCCATTGCGGCCTCCGAAGAGGCCTGCCGGCGGGGCTGTGGGAGGGTAAAATCGGTGCAGCCACACGGCAGGTCTTGTCTGCTGTTGTGGTCAGGCTCGGCCGCGTGTTAGCGCACGTGGTCGGGCCGCTAATACGTCCTCTGATAGACTTAACGAACCTCAGCCGTTGAGCGAACAAGCCATGCCCGGCCCACGCATCACCACGACGCAACCGGCGCAGGAGCGCCCGATCCGGGTGTATTGGAGGCTCCGGCAGGGTGACCACACCGTACGCGCCGAGCTGTGGCCACATGAGCGCGGCTACGAGCTCCGCATCATCGAGGACGACGAAATCGTGAGCCTGTCGTGGCGCCGAGCAGCAGCAACCATACAACACGCCGCAGCGCGCGATAAAAAATGGTATGAGGGGGAGGGGTGGATCTAGATTCCACCTTGCGCCCTCCGGGCCACCTCTTTGAGCCTGGCCTTGCGGGCGTGGCAGTAGCGCTCTGTGGTCCTGACGTCCTTGTGCCTGGCCAGTTCCTTGACCTCAAAGGTGTTCGGCGTGTGTTCAGCGTATCTGGAAATGGCTTCGTGTCTCAACGAGTGCCAGACCAGCCCCACATTCCGCCCGTAGGGAATGCCTGCCAGCTTGAACACGGGGTGCCAACTGAAGCTCTTGACCCGCCGGCCGTCCTCACGACCGAACACGTACTGACGGTACGGCGGGTTGTCCTTGAGAGCTTCTCGTCGCGCGAGGAGCTCTCGACGCAGTTCAGCGCACGTCACGTACAGGCGCTCGACGTCGACGGTCTGTCTGCTGAGCTTTTCGCCCTTCGTGTCATCCAACGTCACCACGAAGCACTCGGGATCGGAGAAGTCGATCATCGGTAGCGTGATGCGCAGCATTTCGCCAGCGCGGGCACCGGTCCGAATTGCGGCCAGCACGCGCCGCCGCATCTCTTTTCCCTTCGTGCTGCGCTTGCGCTCGAAGGGGTTCCAAATTCGACCCTTGACGATTTCGCACACTGTGGACGCGGAGACGTTCATCTCGCGCGCGATCGTGATCTGTGGCTCACCTGCGGCCACTCGGAGCCGGATGTGGTTCGCCTGCGTCTGTGTGAGCGTTGCACGCGTCACCCGCTCTTCTGGCTTGTCCAGCAGGTCACACGCGTCGAGCAACCGTTGTTCGGCGTTGTCCTCGAGCCGTTCGGGCTCTTTCGGCTTCCGGGCCGTCTTCGTGGCCACGAGGACCATCGGGTTCGATGCTATCCACCCGCGATCGAGCGCGAAGCGGCAGAACGAAGAAAGGGTGCTGTGGTAGTAGTTCCAGGTTTTCGGCGACCACCGCCGGGTCCGGCTCTCGACACGGAACCACCGCGTGATCGTGTCCGCGTTCAGCCCGTCTAGCGCCACGTCCCCGAGCCAGTGCTTGATGCTCGCCACATGCCGGGCATGCCCCGAACGGTCCGCCCAGCCCCCGGCGTCCTCACGATGCGCGGTATACCGATCAACGACGTCACCGAGCGTCCGCGGCGGCTTGACCGGGTTGTCGGGTTTCGGAGTCTGGAGCTTCTTTCGCGTCCGCTGCGTGAACTTTCCATCGTCCACCGCGATACGAAAACGCCACAGCATAGCCTCCGCCGCGCGTCGATCCCGCGGGTTGACCGGTTGCCGGGCCCACTTGGCGAGCTGAATCTCACTCCCCTGGTATTGGGCGTACCAGGGGCAATCACACTGCGTGGGGTTGTCTTTGCTGTCACAGCCGACACGATGGCGCTTACTGAGCCCGTCGATTCCCGATGCATTCACCCGAGGCATATTCCCTTCCTCTCTGAGATCTACCAATTCGCGAGGCGCGAAGTTCAGTAGAGGATGGGGAACTCCCCGGGGAGTAGCGCGGATTTTCCTTATCCGTCCTGTACAACAGGTGTACTCATGACCACGATTGAGTACGGGGGCCGTGAACGCTTAGCGCGTGTGTGGTCTCCGAAACTCCCTGTTGTGGAAGGACTTGCGCTGGAAAGTGCGGTCGAAAGGTTTGGTGGGCCCACCAGGATTCGAACCTGGGACAGGCCGGTTATGAGCCGGCGGCTCTGACCGCTGAGCTATGGGCCCTCACGAAAGGTGGCAGGGTGCCGCACCTCAGCACCCAGCACTTCAGCACCCTGCACTGTTGCGAAGCTGCTACGGCTGTCGCCCTTCCAAGAACGGTCGGAGCTTACGGGCGCGCGAGGGATGGCGCAGCTTGCGCAACGCCTTCGCCTCGATCTGACGAATGCGCTCGCGCGTGACGGCGAAGTTCTGACCGACTTCCTCGAGTGTGTGCTCGGACCCATCCGCCACGCCAAAGCGCATCTTGACGACGCGCTCCTCGCGCGGCGTGAGCGTCTTGAGCACGTCCTCCGTTTGCTCCCGCAGATTCAGATTGATGACCGAATCCTGCGGCGACGTGATGCTCTTGTCCTCGATGAAATCCCCGAGGTGGCTGTCTTCCTCTTCGCCGATGGGTGTCTCGAGCGAGATCGGCTCCTGCGCGATCTTGAGCACCTTCCGTACCTTCGAGACCGGGATGTCCATGCGCTGCGCGATCTCTTCAGAGCTCGGTTCGCGGCCGAGCTCCTGCACGAGCGCGCGCGACGTGCGAATGAGCTTGTTGATCGTCTCGATCATGTGCACGGGGATCCGGATGGTGCGCGCCTGGTCGGCGATGGCACGCGTGATCGCCTGCCGAATCCACCACGTGGCGTACGTCGAAAACTTGTACCCTCGGCGCCACTCGAACTTGTCGACGGCCTTCATCAAGCCGATATTGCCTTCCTGGATGAGATCCAGGAACTGCAGGCCGCGGTTCGTGTACTTCTTCGCGATGGACACGACCAACCGGAGGTTCGCTTCAACCAGCTCCTGTTTGGCTTCCTGCGCTTCGTACTCGCCGCGCTGAATCGTCTCCAACGTGTGCATCAGCGACTCGGGCGTGTCCTCGAGCTGCTCACTGAGCTCGCGGAGCTGCACCCTGGTGTCCTTCTGACGCTTGAGCAGCGCCTTCCGCTCGTCGTCGCGAAGCTTCGGCGTCTTGCGGCCCTTGGCGGGCTTCGGCGGGTGGAGCTGCAAGCCCGTCTGATCGAGCTCACGCTGGCGCCGATGGACGCGCTCGACTTGCTCCTTGATGTCGTCAATCAGCTTGCGCTTGATCGTCTCCGTGAACTCGATGCTCCGCACGAGTCGCGAAAGCTCCACACGTGCCCGGAACGCCTTCCACTTGGCGCGCCGCCACGGGCCGACCGGCCGCTTCGACGTGCCTTGGAGCTTGACGTCCCGCTTCTTCCAGTCTTGCCAAGCCTTCTTGACAACCTCGATTTGCGCGAGGAATTCCTTGTGCCGCTGCTCGATGCGCTCGTCTGTGACCTCCTCGTCCTGAAAGACGACGAGCTCGCGAATGGTGCGCTGGCCCGCCTTCAGCTCCTCGCCCAGCTCGATGATCTTGCGCGCAATCGTCGGCGTGCGCGAAATGGCCCTGATGACCATGAGCTTGCCCCGCTCGATGCGCTTCGCAATCGCGACCTCGCCCTCGCGGGTCAACAGCGGCACCGTGCCCATCTCGCGGAGGTACATCCGCACCGGGTCGTTGGTCTTGTCGAGCGCACCCGGCGTCAGGTCGAGCTCGAGCTCCTCTTCGGGCCGATCGAGCTTCTCTTCCCGGTACTTCTCTTCCGAGTCGACGATGTCGATGCCCGCATTGCCGAACGTGCTGAACAGATCGTCCAGGTCGTCCGGCGACGAGGTGATGTCGGCTGGCAGGAGCTCATTGACCTCGTCGTAGAGCAGGTACCCTTTTTCCTTCCCGAGGGTAATCAGGGTCCTTACCTCGTCGTACTTATCTTCAATGGACAAAGCCACATTCCTCCTCGGCCGGGTCTCTCCAGGTCCACACCGGCAGATCCCCGTATTATACGACGCTTTAGGTTTCCAATGTTTCGATTCGCCGCTTGAGCTCCAAAGTCTTACGCATCAAGTGCTGCAGTTCAGCAGCGTCGGCCCCGAGGCCAAGCTCTTGCAAGCGGTCGATTTCGAGTTGCGCGGCCGTCCGTTCGCGCTGGTAGCGCAGCAGCCGCAGGGCGCGGACGCACTCGACCGGCGCCGATGGCACCGGAAGCCGCGTGGCGAGCCCGGTCAGCATTTGGGCGTCCTCTTTGCTTAGACGCTCCAACAGCGCGGTTGGGATCGCCTCCGGGGGTACTTCCCCCAGCCCCAACGCTTCCCTGAGGACGCCAGACGAGCCGAGCCCGTCCAAGTCCTCTGGCTCGAGCTCCGCCAGCGCGGCCATGGCCTCTCCTGGGCGGGTCAGCAGGCCGGCCAGCAGCTCCCGCTCCGCCCGTTTCAAATCGCGACCGGCCGCTGTGAGGAGGACGGCCTGACCGGACGCGCCGCGCCCGGCCCCACCCAGGTGGCTGCGCGTCTCACCTGGCAGCCTCGTCTGACGGGTGACCGCCGCTTTTCGAATCTGCTGACGAACGACTTCCTCGCCAATCTGGGCCCGGTGCGCCACCCGGTCACCAAATTGGTCCCGGCCGGCCGCGTTGGGAATCCGCGCTGCGACCGGCAGCAGCTCGTCCAGAAAGGCCAACCGCCCCTCCGGTGTGGCCATGTCGACCCGCGCCGCCGCGCGGTCGACGACGTAATCCAGATACGGCTGCGCAGCGCGGAGCGTCGATTCGTACGCCTCGCCGCCGTGTCGCCGTACAAAGGTGTCTGGGTCTTCGCCGGGCGCGACGACGGCTACGGCTACTTGGAACCCTTCGGCCACCAGGAGGTCACATGAGCGCAGCGCGGCTCCGTGACCCGCGGCGTCGGCGTCGAAGTTCAGGACCACGCGCGACGTGAAGCGCCGCAGCAAGTGTGCCTGTGTCACGGACAACGCGGTTCCACACGTCGCCGCGACCGTGCGCACCCCGCCCTGCCACGCTTGCGCGAAATCGAAGTACCCCTCGACGAGCACGGCCTGCTGCGCCTTGCGGACCTCTCCCTTCGTGAGGTGCAGGCCGTAGAGCACCCGGCTCTTCGTGTAGAGCGGCGTCTCCGGCGAGTTGAGATACTTGGGGAGCTGCTCGGCCTCCATCGCGCGCCCGCCAAACGCCACAACGGACCCGCTCTCGCGGCAGATGGGAATCATCAGGCGATTTCGAAAGCGGTCGACGATGGCCCCGCCGTCCCGCTCAGCGACGAGGCCGCTCTTGAGCAGGAGCGACGTTGGAAAGCCTTCCAGTTTGAGGTGCGCCAGGAGCGTGCCGCGTCCAGGGGCGTACCCGAGGCCCAACACCTCCGTGGTCTCTGGCGTGACGCCGCGATCTGCCAGCTGCTGCCGCGCCGCTCGCCCTTCCGCCGCCTGAAGCCGGTCCTGAAAGAACCGAGCGGCCACCTCGTGGGCGCGCAGCAGCGTCTCGCGCTCGGTGTCGGCCTGCGCCGCGCTCGGCCCATGGCGATCTCGGCCACCGTCGCGGACCTCTGGCACGGTCAGCCCAAAGCGCGCGGCGAGGCGCCGAACGGTCTCCGGAAAGCCCAGCCCTTCCTGAAGCTCGACGAACTTGAACACGTCCCCACCGACGCCACATCCGAAGCAGTGGAAAAAGCCTCGCTCGCGGTTGACGCTGAACGATGGTGTCTTCTCGGCGTGAAACGGGCAGAGGCCCACGTAGTTGGCGCCCGTTCGCTTCAGCGAGACGTAGTCCTGGACGATGAGCACGATGTCGGCGTGCATCCGCAGCTCGTCGATGAAAGACTGGGGGAAGAGGGCCATCGGTCATTCCTTGAGCTCCACCACCATAACCGCGTTCCCGCCGTGCTCATCTGCCGCCGGGGCGAAACGGGTCACGAGCGGATGCTCGCCCAGAAACGAGGTGAGCGCATGACGCAGCCGGCCCGTGCCGCGGCCATGAATGATCCGTACGGTGACCGTATCGGATACCACCGCCTGATCGAGAAATTTATCGGCTCGTGCGAGCGCTTCATCCACGGTGCAGCCGATGACATTGAGCTCGGTCAGGGCCGTGTCTGGCGACTGAACGGTAACCGTGACATGGCCGCGCGCGGCGGTTCGACCCGGCTCACCGCGGGCTGGACCAGAGGTGAGGCGCACATCGGTGAGCGTTGCCCGCAGGCGTTTCCCCTTGACATCGACCTCAGCACCGCGTGGCGAGAGCGATCGAACCGTGCCTTCCACACCGAGCGATTGCACGAGCACCTGGTCTCCCACACGCACGGGCCTCGCAGCCGCAGGCTCTTCTGCTTCTGACGACGCAACCGCCCGTGCCGTTACATCTGGCTCGTCGAGACGCCGCGCTCGGCCGGCGACCTCTTCGAGCCTGGCGCGCGCGTCGCGGCGCAACGCGCCTAGCTCGCCGGTCGGCACGGCGACGAGCCGCGGCGCCGCCCGCCGCCGTGCGTCGGTCTCGATCTCGGCCGCCTTCGTCTTGAGATCGGCCACCACGCGATCAACGTCCCGGCGTGCTTCGCGCAGCCGCTCGTTCAGTGTGGTCTCGAGGCGGCGCCCGAGCCGCGCCTCGCGCTCTGCGGCCGCTGCCTCTCGTGCCAGCGCTGCCGCGAGGGCCGCCTCTGCTTGCTCACGCGTGCGCCGTGCCAGCCGTTGCTCGTGATCAATGGCCTGCAGATCGCGGTCCATCCGGGCAAGGCGGTCGGCGAGCTGCGCTCGCTCACCCGTACGTTGCGTGCGCGCGCGTTCGACAATGGCCGGATCAAGGCCGAGGCGTGTGGCGATTTCCAGCGCGAGGCTCGCGCCGGGCGACCCGTACAGCAACGAGTACGTGGGCGCAAACGTCTCAGACTCGAAGCCGAATGCTGCGGAAGTCACACCGTCAGTGGTCATCGCATACGACTTGAGCTGGTCGTGATGCGTGGTGACGATGACGTGCGCGCCACGCCGCTGAAAGTGGTCGACGACGGCCACGGCGAGTGCGGCGCCATCGGTGGGGTCGGTGGCCGCGCCGAGCTCGTCGAGTAGCACGAGCGCTGGGAGCACCAGCGCGCGGTCCATCGCGGCAATGTTCGTCACGTGCGCCGAAAACGTGCTCAGGTTCGCGGCAATCGACTGCTCGTCCCCGATGTCGGCGAAGATCGAGTGGAAGACCGGCAACTGCGTGCCCTCGTCGGCTGGTAGCAGCAGTCCCGCCTGTGACATCAGCGCGAGCAGCCCCGCTGTCTTGAGCGCCACCGTCTTGCCACCCGTGTTGGGACCCGTAACGACCAGCACGCGTGTCGGCGGGAGTAGGAGCAGATCGACCGGGACGGGATCGGGCTCTGCATACGGCGTCGACCGACCGCCACCGTCTCGTTCGAGGTTACGGTAGGGCGCGGCTTCCGCCTTCGCGTAACGCTTCGGCGGACGAGTCCGCCGTAGCGCGAAGCGCGAAGGTGGACCGCCGTAGCCTTGGCGGAGGCGGTTAGCCGCGCCATCCGGGAGCCGCTGCCGGACCGCCGCCATGAGCAACGGATGTCGCGCACCGCGCAGCTCGAGCCGTCCGTCGGTGGCCAGACGTGGCATGACGCCCTTGATTGCCATGGAGAAACGCGCCTTGGCTTGGGCGACGTCGAGGGCGGCTGCCGCGTCGAGCGTGTGCTGGAGATCCGTGGTGCGCACGCGGAAGCGGTCGGCGAGCTCGCGCAGAATGCGCTGAACCTCCTCGGCTTCCTGCTCTTCGAGCGCGACGATGTCGTTGTTGATCTCGACGGTCGCGAGCGGCTCGAGGAAGAGGCTCGCGCCGCTGGCGGAGGTGCCGTGCACCAGACCAGGGATCGCGCTGCGGTGCTCGGCTCTCACCATCAGCACGAAGCGGCCGCTCCGTTCCGTCACGACCGGTTCTTGCAGGTAGCGAGCCGTCTCCCGTCCCCGCACGTACCCCTCGAGTGTTGCACGCAGTTGCTGACGCTGCTTGCGGAGACGGCCGCGTATCTGTCGAAGCGCGTCGCTGGCATCGTCGAGGACGTTGCCGGAGGCGCCGATCGCACGCCGTACCGCGGCGATTTCGCCCACAAACGACATGAGCGCTTCGGCAAGCCGATGCAGGTGTGGCGAAGGCGGGTGCTCCAGCACCAGGGCGCGGGTTCGGCCAGTGCTATCCAGGAAGTCGGCGAGCGCGAGCAGCCGCAGCGGCTCGAGGGCCCGGCCATCAATGGCGAGCCCCGCAAGGGCCGCGTCGAGATCCTCGCTCGCGCGGAGCGGGAACGCGCCGACTTCGTCGTGGAAGGTGACCACCTCGCGGGTCAGCGCCAATGCTCGCGCGACCCGAGCCGCTTCGGTCGCGGGTTGCAAGGCCGCCACCTGCCGCGCCCCAAGTGGCGTGAGCGCGAAGGTGCGTACCGCCTCAACGATGCGCTCGAATTCGAGGGCGCGGACGGTTCCGGGGTGCATGCAGCTAAATTGCAGGGTACAGCAGTTCAGGGTGACAGGGTGAGGGGTGCTGCGCCTCTCCTCGGCCCTGGGCCCGCCGTCACGGCCGAGCTGCATTGACTGCCCAGAAGCCGGCGGCTACACTCAGAAATTCGTGTGGCTGGTCGCGACGTGAAGTAGCCTATGCTGGAAACCTCCGTCCTGGCGACCTATTTCTTTGTTTTGTGCATCCTGGCCCTCTACGGGTGGCACCGGTATTTCTTGATTTATCTATACCGGAAGCACCCGCCGCCCAGCGTTCCCGGGCCTGAGTCGCTCCTCGACCCGCTGCCGCGTGTCACCGTTCAGCTCCCCCTCTACAACGAGATGTACGTCGTGGACCGCCTGGTCGATGCCGTGTGCGCCCTCGAGTATCCGAGGGATCGGTTGGAAATCCAGGTCCTCGACGATTCGACGGATGAGACGCGTGACATCGCGGAGCTCGCCGTCCGCCGCCACGCGGCCCAGGGGATGAACATCAAGTATCTGCACCGCACGAACCGCACCGGCTTCAAGGCGGGCGCCTTGGAGGTGGGGCTGGAGCGGGCGGAGGGGGATCTCGTCGCGATTTTCGACGCCGACTTCGTGCCGTTGCCGGACTTCCTGCAACGCACACTCTCCCATTTCGCGGACCCCAACGTCGGCATGGTGCAGGCGCGGTGGGGACATATCAACGCGGACTATTCACTGCTGACCCGCGTGCAGGCCATCATGCTCGATGGCCACTTCGTTCTGGAGCACGGTTCGCGCAACCGGTGGGGATGCTTCTTCAACTTCAACGGGACGGCCGGCGTGTGGCGGCGCGCGACCATCGAGGACGCGGGCGGCTGGCAGCACGACACGCTGACGGAGGATCTGGATCTCAGCTATCGCGCACAGCTTCGCGGCTGGCGGTTCGTCTTCCTCGAGGACGTCGTGGCACCGGCGGAGTTGCCGGTCGAGATGAACGGCTTCAAGTCGCAACAGCATCGCTGGGCCAAGGGCTCGGTGCAAAACTGCCGCAAGCTCTTGCCGCGCGTCCTCGCGGCAGACCTCCCCTTCAAGGTCAAGCTCGAAGCGTTCATGCACCTCACGGCGAACTTCAACTACCCGCTGATGGTGGTGCTCTGCATCCTGATGTTCCCGGCGATGTACGTCCGCTACAACATGGGTTGGCACGAGATGATGCTCATCGACGTGCCCCTGTTCCTGGCGGCCACCGCCTCGATCGTGAGCTTCTACACCTTCTCTCAGCGACAGCTCTACACGGATTGGCGGACACGGCTCAAGTACGTGCCGTTCCTGCTATCCATTGGGATCGGCTTGTCGATCAACAACGTCCGCGCGGTTGTCGAGGGGCTCTTCGACAAGGAGAGCGGCGAGTTCACACGCACACCCAAGTACGGTGTCGAGCGGACGACCGACGACTGGATCGGCAAGAAATATCATCAGAACATGCTCGTCCAGCCGGCGCTGGAAGTCGTGTTGGGCCTGTACTTCACCGCGGCAGTCTTCTACGCGCTGGCCAATCAGATCTACGGGACGCTGCCGTTCCTGCTGCTCTTCCAGTTCGGATACCTGTACACGGGCCTGCTGTCGCTCGTCCAACAGTTCGGTGGCGACGATATGCCGCTGACCACCCAGGTTGCCGGCGAGTAATTGGGAATCGCGCGCGTCGATCTGACGTTCCGCGTCGGAAAGAGCCGCAATCAGGATACGGTTGCCGACCTGTCGGGAATGGTCAGACGCGCGGTCGTGCCGCCACCGACCTCGGTCCGGAGTGTGAGATGAGCGCCCGCTCCATATAGACATTCCAACCGCGCCCGCGTGTTCGTCAGCCCGATGCCGCTCGGGCCGTGCGCCGCCGCCGCGCCTGGCCCATCATCGCCAACCTCGAGCACGAGACACCCGTTGCGGCGACACGCCGAAATGCGCACGCGACCAGGCGTGATGCGCAGCGCCACCGCGTGTCGGATGGCGTTCTCGACCAGCGGCTGCAAGATCAAATGCGGAACCGGCGCATCGAGCGTATCGTTGTCGATCGTCCAATCTAGTTGGAGGCGCTCTCCCAGGCGCATGCGCTCGATGTCGACGTAATGGCGCACAAAGCGGAGCTCGTCGCGGAGCGGGTTGTGCTGTGTGCCTGCCGTATCGAGGCTGTGGCGGAGCAGCTCGCCCAGATGTACGAGCATGCGCTCGGCCGCGTCCTGGTTGTGATGGAGCAGCTCCGCGATGGAGTTGAGCGAATTGAACAGAAAGTGCGGGTTGAGCTGGGCGGCGAGAGCCTGCAAGCGTGCCTGCGCCAAATAGCCTTGAAGCTCAGAGGCTTGCCGTTCGCGCTGGTGTGCGCGCTCGGCGAAAATCAGCGCGTGCGCGACGCCGACGAGCATCCATCCCAGGAACAGGTTGTTCCACACGCTCGTCAAGAGCACCTCGCCGAAGGAGGGGAGCTCATCGTACCAGTGAACCCAGTCGTTCAGCATCGCAACCATGACGGCTCGGACGATGACCACCGCAAGGACCGCGGCCGCGTACGCCGACAGTGACATCGCAAGCCGGCTCCGTTCGATCGGATAGCGCTGGACGAGCCACAGCATGGCCATCGTGAGCGGCAGCCAGAGCCAGGCGCTCGCGAGGCTGACCGTCAACGCGTGCGCCCAGGTTACGACAGCCGCGCCGGACGCGTCGCGCATGCTTCGCATTCCGGTGGCGCTCGCCAGACCGTTCAAGGTCCACCAGACCAGCACCGCGGCCCACATTACGGAGGCTCGAGACCGCATCTCGCGCTCACGATACTTCGGCGACTGTCGCCGAGCAAGGGCCAGAACCTGACGTTGGTCCCGAGATTTCAACGCTTTATCCCAACCGCCTGGCGTTTCCTCGAGAGGGGTCTATGCTGCACATACCGCATGTTGGGGTGGACCCTCCGCAAACAGCGTCGGCGCGGTCCGCGCGGTTACACGTGGCGTCGAGAGAACCTGACCTCAACGAGTCGGGCGTCGGCGCCTTGGCGCTGGCGTGCGAAGGGAGGGGTCATGACGAGACGTGGCACGATTCGCGGGTGGGCGGTGGTGTGTGCGGTGAGCGCCGCGGCCACCGTGGCGGCGGGCATGACGCGGGACCACGACAACCGGGAATCATCACAAGTCGCCACACGCGAAGTACCGATGATGGGCGCTGGTCACGGCTTCGAGATCGGGACCTGCCCCGCGGTGGAGCGGTTTGGTCCCGGTGTCTTTTCGACGGACATGGAGGAATGGCGACTGACATTCTCGCCCGGTGGACGGACGGCCTTCTGGTCGATCAGCGACGACTTCTTCCCAGTGTCGCGGCAAGCGACCATCGTTTGGTCTGGGCGCGTGCGAGGTGAATGGGCCACCCGGCAGGTTGTACCGTTTTCAGGCGTCTACAGCGACATCGATCCGTTCATCTCTCCCGATGGACGTGCGCTCTTCTTCTCTACGATTCGTCCGGTGGACGGCGTGGAGCGCTCCGATCTCGACCTGTGGATGGTGCGGCGAACGCCGTGGGGGTGGAGCGAGCCGATTCACCTTGGCAACGAGGTCAACAGTCCGAGCGACGAACTGTATCCGAGCGTCGATCTGTGGGGCAATCTCTACTTTGGGAGCGACCGCGCGGGCCAGTGGGACATTTGGCGCGCGCGGCGGCGCCATGATGGATCGTATGGACCGCCGAAGAACGTGGGCCCCGGCGTGAACACGGCAGACTTCTGGGAATTCAACCCAGAGATCACACCCGACGGGCGAACCCTGCTGTTTGCGAGCTTGGACAGACCGGACGGGTTCGGTGCTGGCGATCTCTATATTAGCCACCTGCGGCACGGCCAATTCACGCCGGCTCGCAATCTGGGTCCTTGTGTGAATACTGCCGCCGACGAGTATCATCCCACGCTGTCACATGGCCGTCGCTGGCTATACTTCGTGCGGCACACCTACGAGCCAGGGACCACGGGCGACTTCTACCGGATTCGGACGTAGTCACGAGTCCCGTTTCCTCGCTGCGCCAAACACGTCGTCTGACAATTCTGTCGTGCACCCCGAAAAGCGTCAGGGCTTGAGAACGGAGGACCTCGCGGTTTAGGATTCAAAGCCTCGAGATTGCTGCTTTCCGATTCCGAAGCCATGTCCACGACCGCAGACATCAAGGCAAAATCTGGCCTCGAAGACGTGGTGGCCACCTCGTCGGCTATTTGTCACATCGATGGCCACGAGGGCGTGCTCGCCTACTGTGGCTATGACATTCACGACCTGGGTCAACAGGCGACGTTCGAGGAAGTCTGCTTTCTCCTGTGGCATCGTCGGCTGCCGACGCGTGCCGAGCTGGGCGATCTACAATCGGCGCTCGTGGCGGCGCGGCCACTGCCGGAACCTCTCCTCCGCCTGATGCGCTCGCTGCCCACCCGCGGCGACGGCGTGGACGGCATGGACGCGCTGCGCACGCTCACATCGGCGCTAGCGCACTTTGACCCAGCAGGCTCTGCAGCCGATTCGCCGAGCGCCCGCTACGACAAGGCCGTGCGTCTCACGGCGCAGACGGCGAGCATTGTGGCCACATGGGGACGGATGGGCATGGGCGGATCGCCAGTCGCCCCTGATCCTGCGCTCAGCCACGCGGCGAACTTCCTCTATATGCTCACGGCCGAGCGCCCGCATGCGACCGCCGTGCGTGCCTTCGACATTGCTCTCGTCCTGCACGCCGATCACGAGCTGAACGCGTCCACGTTTGCGGCACGGGTTGCCGCCGCGACCCTCACTGATCTCCATTCTGCCATTGTCTGTGGGATTGGCGCGCTCAAAGGGCCCTTGCACGGAGGCGCAAACGCCGACGTGATGCGCATGCTACTCGAGATTGGCGAGGACGCGAGTGACGAGCGCGTCGAGAGCGTTATCCGCGCCAAGCTCGCGCGGAAGGAGAAGATCGCCGGTTTCGGTCACCGCGTGTATCGGACGGAGGACCCGCGCGCGACGCATCTGCGCCGCATGTCGCGCGAGCTCGGCGAGCGTTCCGGTCAGGCGCGATGGTTCGAGATCTCGCAGCAGATCGAGGCGCTCGTTCGCGCCGAAAAACCCAACCTGTACCCAAACGTTGACTTCTACTCGGCGTCAACCTACTACACGCTGGGCATCCCCATCGATCTGTTCACGCCCATCTTTGCCGTGAGCCGGGTGTCGGGGTGGACAGCGCACGTGCTCGAGCAGTACGCGAACAACCGCCTAATCCGTCCGCGTGCCGAGTACATCGGACCGGCGTATCCGCAGACGTTCGTGCCCCTCGATCGTCGCTAGCAGGCTATAATGATGTGTTTCGCGACGTGCCGATGCCCCAGCAGTTGGTCCGGAACTTCTCAGTCATTGCTCACATCGACCACGGCAAGTCCACGCTCGCCGATCGGATCCTCGAGCTGACCGGTGCGCTCCACGCGCGAGAGATGGAGGCTCAGGTCCTCGACACCATGGACCTCGAGCGCGAGCGCGGCATCACGATCAAGGCCCACTCGGTTCGGCTCGCCTACCCCGCAGACGATGGCCAAACCTACGTGCTCAATCTCATCGACACGCCGGGCCACGTGGATTTCTCGTACGAGGTGACCCGATCACTGGCAGCCTCCGAAGGAGCCCTGCTGCTCGTTGACGCCTCGCAGGGCGTCGAAGCGCAGACCCTGGCAAACGCGTACCTTGCGGTCGACTCCAACCTGGAGATCATCCCGGTCATCAACAAGATTGACCTCCCCGGCGCACAGATCGACGAGACTCGCCGGCAGATCGAAGAAGTCGTGGGCCTCGATGCGAGAAGCGTGATCCTTGCCAGCGCCAAGGAAGGTATTGGGACCCGGGAGATCCTCGAGGCGATCGTCCACCGTGTGCCGCCCCCCCAAGGGACCCGCGATGCGCCGCTGAAGGCGCTCATCTTCGACTCCTGGTACGATTCCTACCGGGGCGTTGTCATTCTCGTCCGTCTCGTAGACGGCATCCTGCAGCCAGGCACCAAGGTTCGCTTGATGGCCACGGGTCAGAGCTACGACGTCGAGCAGGTCGGCGTCTTCACGCCCAAGCCCGTGGTCGTGGACGCGCTCGCGGTGGGCGAAGTGGGCTTCGTCATGGCGGGGATCAAGAATGTCGCGGACGCGCAGATTGGAGACACGATTACCGACGCTGCGCGGCCCACCGCCGAACCCTTTCCGGGCTTCCGCGAAATGAAGCCCGTGGTGTTCGCTGGGCTGTATCCAGTGGAGGGCCACCAATACGCGGAGCTGCGCGATGCGCTTGAGAAGCTGCGGCTCAACGACGCGGCGTTTCGCTTCGAACCGGAGACATCCGCCGCGCTCGGGTTGGGCTTCCGCTGCGGCTTCCTCGGCCTGCTCCATATGGAGATCGTCCAGGAGCGACTGGAGCGGGAGTTCGACGTTGATCTCGTCACCACCGCGCCAGGCGTGCTCTATCGCGTGACCACGACCGACGGCGAGATGCACGAAATCGACAATCCGGCCAAGCTCCCGGAGCCGGGACGCATCACCCGGTTCGAAGAGCCGGTGATCACGGTGATGATCCTCACGCCTGCCGCGTTCGTCGGTGGCATCCTGACGCTCTGTCAGGAGAAGCGTGGCGTGCAGAAGGGCCTGGAGTACCTGGCGACGGATCGCGTGCTGGTGACCTACGAGCTGCCGTTCAACGAAGTCGTCCTCGACTTTTATGATCGGCTGAAGAGCATCTCGCGTGGCTACGCCTCTCTCGACTACCACGTGAGCGGCTACTGGGAATCGCCGCTCGTCAAGCTGGAGATCCTCGTCAACGGTGATCCCGTGGACGCGCTCTCCATCATCCTTCACCGCGACATGGCGTATGCGCGCGGGCGGGCGCTGGCGTCCAAAATGCGAGAGCTCATTCCGCGCCAGATGTTCGAGGTGGCCATCCAGGCGGCCATTGGTGGTCGCATCGTCGCGCGCGAATCGGTCAAGGCGCTCCGGAAGAACGTGCTCGCCAAGTGCTACGGCGGCGATATCACCCGGAAGCGTAAGTTGCTCGAGAAGCAAAAAGAGGGCAAGAAGCGCATGAAGCGCGTCGGCCGCGTCGAGATTCCGCAAGAGGCGTTCCTGGCGGTGCTGAAGGTAGGTGGTGAAGGCCAGTCATGACGACAACGTTCAAGAAGTCGACGATTCGCGAGTACTTCGAGTCGATTGTGATCGCGGTGATTCTGGCGCTGTTCATCCGCACGTGGGTGTTCCAGGCGTTCAAGATTCCGACGGGATCGATGGAGAACAATCTGCTCATCGGCGACCATCTCGTGGTCAACAAGTGGGCGTATGCCCCCACTGCCATGGGGCTCGAGCGGGTGGTGTTGCCGGTCCAGACGATCGCCCGCGGCGACATCGTGGTCTTCAAGTATCCCGAGGACCCGGAACGGGACTTCATCAAGCGCGTGATTGGCCTGCCGGGTGAGACCGTCGAGATGCGCAACAAGAAGGTCTACATCAACGGCCGGCCGCTCGACGAGCCGTACGTGCACTTCCTCACGCCGCCAGCCTCGGGCCAGACCGAGATCACCGCCTTCGACCTCCGGGAGCGGTACGCGCCGCAGGACGTACCGCCAGATCATTACTTCGTCATGGGTGACAACCGCGACAACTCCCAGGACAGCCGCTACTGGGGCTTCATGCCGCGCGACTACGTCAAAGGAAAGGCGCTAATGATCTACTGGTCCTACGAGGTCAGCCCGCAGATCTATCAGGACGAAGGCGTCGGGGCGGGCGCGCGCAACTTCTTCTCCACGCTCGCGCACTTCTTCACGCGCACCCGCTGGAGTCGATTGGGACACCAGATTCATTAGGGGGGTGTTATGGCTCAACGGTGACGAGCGGCTTGGGCGCTTCCGCTTGCAGCGCCTGTACGAAGCGTCCGGCGCCGACTATCACGACCCCAATTGCCAGGACGAACAGCCCGACCGCCGTCACGCCCAGAACCGTGTTGACGCCGGCGAGATTCACACGCGCGATCACCGCGAGCGCGGCGATCGTGGTGGCAATCATGAAGAGAGCCGGCACCAAGGCAAACAGGGTTTGACGCGCCCGCTGCGCCAGCCACACGCTGACCGTGACGAGCGCCAGCGCGCCAATGAGCTGATTCCCGGCGCCAAACACCGGCCACATCTGCCGAACTGTCCCGCTCACGGAAAAGAAGAACATCAACCCCACCGCGATGCCCGTGTTCAAGTAGATGCTGCGGAACACCGCTGGAACAGCTCCACCAAACGCAAAGCCCCAAAACTCCTCCAGGAGATACCGGCAGAGGCGCACGGAGCTGTCCAGCGTCGTGACGACGAAGCCTTCCACCATCAGAATGCCGATGACGACGGCGATGGCCACCGGCACAATCGGGAGCGCGGCGTGCACCAGGCGACCCGCCGCGACCGCGAAACCCAGAATCGGGTTCGCCTGCGCGTCCGGCGGGTAGACAAGGGCGAGATACTCGCTACGCGGCAGCATCGACGCAACCGCCACGATCACCAACACGGCCAGAAAGCTCTCGACGACCATCGCCCCGTAGCCCACGCGCCGGCAGTCGCTCTCCTTCGGGAGTTGTTTCACCGTCGTACCGCTCGCCACGAGGCTGTGGAAGCCGCTAATCGCGCCGCACGCCACCGTGATGAACAGCAGGGGCCACATAGGGCCGTGCATGAGCGCCGCACCTTCAGCGGTCGCCACGGCCGGCGCCTGGATCGTCACGCCACCCGCGCCGGCGATCACCACGGACACGAGCAGCAAGAGTTGTCCCCCGTACAGGATTTGCACGTTCGTGAAATCGCGCGGCTGCAGTATGAACCAGAGGGGCAGTGCGCACGCGAGAAACACGTACGCGGTCATCAGGTACCGCCACGTCTCACCATCGACACGCACTGGGAGCCAAAAGCCCAGCACGATGCTCGCGACACACACGACAAGCGCGAGGAGGTACGCCGCGCGGGTCGAGAGGCTCTCGTGGCGGATCAACCACCCAAGCGCCGGCGCACACGCCGTAATGACAATGACCGACGTCGTCGCGATGCCACCAATGTGCGCCTTGACCGCGCCGCCGTCCACGACCGTGCCGAGCAGGGTTTGGTCTGGTGGGAGGTTGAGCGCGGCGAGCGGGTAGATGGATGTCAGCGCCGTAATGCTGAGATTGAGGAAGATCGCGTTGATCAGCGTGAGGACGAAGATGAGCACCAGCACGAAGAGCACATAACCCGCCGGCCCAAGCGCGCGCCTGGCGATCTCGCCGATGGTCTTGCCCTGCTCGCGCACGCTCGTGAACAACGCCGACATGTCGTGCACGGCACCAAAGAAGATACCGCCCAGCAGCACCCACAGCCAGACCGGCTGCCAGCCAAACGCCAAGGCCAGCGTTGGGCCGACAATGGGCCCGGCGCCCGCAATGGTGGCGTAGTGGTGGCCGAAGACGACATGCGTCCGACTCGGCACATAATCGACACCGTCTGCCAACCGTCGCGACGGAACGGCATGGCGGTCGTCTTCCTGGAAGACGCGCGCGATGTACCGAGGGTAAAGGCGATACGCGACTGCGAGCCCAACGAGTGCCACAGCGGTCGGAACGAGGATGTTCATGCTTGCCTCAGCAGGTGCGTGTTGTCAGCATCTCCCTGGGGGGAGGCCATCGTCAAGTCCTGGCGCGAGGCGGCGGACGACGTCGGCTGCCGTGAGGCCCGTGAGCGCGATTCGCTTGTCACGGCTGCGCGCGCCTGCCACGATGCGCAGGCCGCGGCGGGGGACGTTCAGGCAACGCACCAGAAGGTCCAACAGGGCCTCGTTGGCAGCGCCCCCGACCGGTGCCGCAGCGATTCGAACCAGCAGCGCGCTCCCGCGCTGACCGCTCAGCTCGCTGCGGCGTGCGCGCGCTATCACGCGCACGGTCATCACACAGCCTTCGGATGTGTCGTTCAGCCAGTCGGGCAAAGCGAGCATCGTAGAACGGGCCGCGGCTCAAGCCGCGCCCTACCGCCATCGCTCGTCGGCGGTGTAGGGCGGCCCTTTAGGGCCGCCGGGCGCTATCCTAGCGGGCGCTTGCCAAAGATCGCCGAGCCGACGCGCACCATGGTTGCGCCTTCCTCGATCGCGACCTCGAAGTCGTGGCTCATGCCCATCGAGAGCTCACGGAGCATGGCAGACGGTACGCCGCGAGCGAGCAGCGTGTCGCGCAACTGAGCGAGCCTGCGAAACCACGGTCGGACGGCTTCCGGATCCTCCAGCCACGGGGGCAAGAGCATGAGCCCGATGATACGGACAGCAGAGCAGCGCGCCACCGCTTCGAAAATGGCGTCCAGCGCCTCGACGCGTGCCCCGTGCTTCGTTGGCTCGTGCGCGAGGTCGACCTGCACCAGCAACTCGGGCGCGGTGTCCTGCTCGGTGATCGCGCGCTCCAGTCGTTCCAGCAGCTCGACACGATCGAGTACGTGGATGTAGGCGAACCGAGCTCCCTTCTTGGCCTTGTTCGATTGCAAGTGCCCGATGAGGTGCCAGCGCAGATCGAGATCGCGGGTCTTGTCGATCTTCTCGAGTGCCTCCTGGACTTTGTTCTCACCGAAGTCACGCTGGCCAGCCGCAACCGCGGCGCGGATGTCATCGGGGCCGAACGTCTTCGAGACCGCAACGAGGCGGATCGCGCCCGGATCGCGCCCAGCGCGGCGGGCAGCAGTCTCGAGGCGAGCACGAACCGCCGCGAGATTGGCGGCGATGCGCGCCTCGCGTTCACTCGCGGTTGAGCCGGAGGCGGACGTCACGTGTCAATGAGGTACGCGTTACTTCTTGAGCGTGGCGAGCAGGCCCTTGACTTGCTCCGCGTGCTCGCCATCAGGCTCGAGCTTCAAGTAGGTCTCGAAGGCTTTCGCGGCCTCGTCCATGTTGCCCTGATTGAGATAGCCGAGCCCGAGCTGATAGTGCGCCCCGGCGTGCTTGGGGTCGGCCTTGGTGGCTTGCTCGAACGCTTGCGTGGCCTCGGCGATCTTGCCCGCATTCCACAGGTTCACGCCCTGATCGAACAACGCGTTCGCGCCGCCGCCGGCCGCGCCACCTTCGCCGCCAAGCTGCCCTGCCTTGGCGCTCATCTTAGCGGCTTCGTCGTACTTCTTCTGGCTGCTGTAAAGCGCGGCAAGTCGGCCGTACGGATCGGGCTTTTTCGGGTTCGCCTCGATGGCCTGCTTGAACGCCGCCTCGGCCTGGTCTGGTTGGTCGTTCCGCACGTGGGCAAGGCCGATGTTGAAATGGCACTCGTAGCATGAGGGCAGCAGCTTGGACGCCTCCGTAAACTTCTGAATCGCGTCATCCTCTTTGCCCGCTTTGCTCGCTTCGACGCCCTCGTTGAAAAGCTTCGTGGCTTGCTCGGCCTGCTTTCGGGCTTCGGGCGAGGCGGGCGTCTTACCTCCGGAGGAGGCGGTGAGCTGGAAATCCACCTGCGCGGTCTGGGCGACCTGCACGGTGACCTCCTGTGTCTCGGTGCCCACGCCTTCCTTTGACGCCGTAACGACATAAGCGCCGGGCTGCAGTCCCACCTGCACGTACTCGCCTCTCCCGTTGGTTTTCGTCTCGAGCTTGCGGCCGGCCATGTCCTTGAACTCGATGGTGACCGTCGCATCCTCGACCGGTTTGCCACGTTCGTCGACCACCTTACCTTGGACCATCCCGGTCGTTTGGGCGGCCGCCGGTACCGCCCAGAGCGCGAACGTGAGCGCCAGCGCTGTCCGACGGACTCGCTGGCCGACAAAGGTGCGGATCATCGCGGTCCTCCAAGTGACCCCAGTGCGGCAGCCTCGCCGGGGTCGGAGAGAAAAGCCATGGACGCCCCAAGTGTACACCCGTCGGTAACCTCGCGGGACAGTCGCTCTGTGAGGCAGCGTGGGTGGCGGGCCTGTCACTCGGTGCTCAAGAAGCGTGCAATGTCGTCGAGGGTGCGCGTGACTGGCGCGGCCGGCAGCGCCTGGAGGAATCGTCGCCCGTAGCCCATGGTATGCAGGCGGGGGTCGAGAATGGCGAGCACACCTCGATCGGTTCGCGATCGAATGAGTCGGCCGAGGCCTTGGAGCAGCGTCAGAATAGCCATCGGCACTTGATAGCTGCCAAACGCGTCCTCGCCGCGCTCTTTGAGCGCGTCGATGCGGGCAGCCGTAACGGGATCAGACGGGGAGGCGAACGGCAGCTTGTCGATGACCACACAGCTCAACGCTTCTCCGACGACGTCTACGCCTTGCCAGAAGCTGGCGGTTCCCAGCAGGACGGCGTTTGGCGTCGAACGAAACTGCTCGACCAGGCGAGAGCGCGGCGCGGTCCCTTGGACGAAGAGCGGGTACGGCAGCGCCGCCGCTACTCTGGCTCGCACCTCGCGCATCGTCGCGTAGCTCGTGAACAGCACGAACGCCCGGCCTTCGGTCCGTTTCAAGATCTCAACCACTTCCTCGCCGGCTCGGGCCGCGAACGCGGCCGACCGAGGGTCGGGGAGACCTCGCGGCAAATATAGGGTCGCTTGCGTCGCGTAGTCGAACTCCGACGGTAGCCGAAGCTCCATCGCCTCACGAATCCCAAGCCTTGACCGCACGTACTCGAACGAGTTGTCGACCGCAAGCGTCGCTGACGTCAGCACCGTCGCACGCATGCGGTCGAGGAGCAGCTCGCGGATGATGTGCGAGACGTCTACCGGCGCTGCGCGTAGAAACACCCCGCGACCGCGCCATTCGAGGAAATAGACGAAATTTTGGTCGCCTGCCTCGAGCAGAAAGGCGAGCTGTTCACGGAGATCGGTCGCGCGGCGAGCGATGGCGCGAAGATCTTCGTGCGCCTCCCTCAGGTCATCGATGGCCGTGGTCAGCGTGGCGAGCCGACCGGCGAGCTCCCGCGCGGGCTCGCGGACGTCGGCGAGTGCTTCGGACGTCACACGCACGCGATCATCGAACAGGGATCGGCGACTCCCGTCCCCTTTTCGGCCGGGCTCTCGCGCGCTCGACCGCTTGCGATCGAGCGCGCCAAAGAAGTGGCGCGCGGCGGCATCGATCTCTTCGACGGCGCGCGCCACGCGATCCCGCCGAGATGCGTCCGCGCGTGCTGGACCGACGGCTCCGGCCTGCCCATCCGTTTGCTTCGGGGCAACCAACGCGCGTCGGCCATCTTGCACGATCTCTTCGAGCCGATACGTGCTGACGCTCACGCCAAAATGCTGGGTTGCCACCTCTTCGAGCTGGTGCGCCTCGTCGATGATGGCAACGTCGCAGGCCGGGATGACCTCACCAACCGCATGCTGGCGCAATGCCGCATCCGCACACAGGAGGTGGTGGTTGACGATGACGATGTCCGATTCTGCGGCGCGCTGCCGCATCTGCGTGACGAAGCAATCCTGGTAGTGCGGGCAAGATGTACCGAGGCATTGTTCGGGCGTCGCCGCAATGTCGCTCCAGAACGCCAGGTCGTCGGGCAGCTCGTCGATTTCGGCCCGGTCGCCCGTCTCCGTGTGCGCGGCCCATTCCTCCACCAGCGCGAAATGGACGCGATCGTCGGGGAGCAGCGCGCCCTCGGCGAGAAACTGCTCGAAGCGATGACGGCACAAATAGTTCGCTCGCCCCTTCATGTACGTCGCGGTGAAGCGGACGCCGAGCGTGTGCTGCAGCAAGGGCAGGTCCTTGTAGAAGATCTGCTCTTGGAGGTTCTTCGTGCCGGTCGAGACGAGCACGCGCTGCCGGCTGAGAATGGCGGGAATGAGATACGCGAGCGTCTTGCCCGTGCCGGTGCCTGCTTCGACCAACAGGACGCTGGCACGGCCCAGCGCCTCCGCCACCGCGGCGGCCATCTCGCGCTGACCAGGGCGTGGCTCGAAGCCCGTCAGGACGCGCGCGAGCGGGCCGTCGGATGCGAGGCTGGCGTCCGTTGCGCCCGTCAGGCCGGAGGCGGATACAACGGGAACCTCCGACACAGCGCCTTTACCTCCGCGTGGACCGCGCCCAGCACGCGATCCTCATCTGGGCTCGCGAGCACGCGCGCGATGTAGTCGGCAACGAGATCCATCTCCGGCTCGCGCATGCCACGTGTCGTCACCGCGGCCGTGCCGATTCTGATGCCGCTCGCGACCATTGGGGGATTCTTGTCGAACGGGATCGCGTTCTTGTTGACGGTAATGCCTGCCTTGCCCAGCGCCGCTTCTGCCACCTTGCCAGTGATGCCGCGGGAGAAGACGTCGACCAGGATGAGATGGTTGTCCGTGCCGCCGCTCACGAGACGAAAGCCCGCACTGGACAAGGTCGAGGCGAGCCGTTGCGCGTTGGTCACGATCTGACGCTGGTACTCGGCAAAGTCCGCCGACATGGCCTCCTTGAAGCAGACCGCTTTTCCGGCGATCACGTGCATGAGCGGCCCGCCCTGCACGCCAGGGAAGACCGCCTTGTCGAGCTCCTTGGCGTGCTGCGCCCGGCAGAGCACCATCCCGCCACGCGGGCCGCGCAGCGTCTTGTGCGTCGTCGTCGTGACGAAGTCGGCGTACGGGACGGGGCTTGGGTGGACACCGGTCGCAACCAGTCCCGCAATGTGCGCGATGTCACACATGACGGGGGCATTGACGGCTTGGGCCGCCTGCGCGATGCGGGCGAAGTCAATCACACGTGGGTACGCGCTGGCGCCGACGATGATCAGCTTTGGCTTGTGCTCGTGCGCGAGCTGCTCGAGCGCGTCGTAATCAATCCGCTCGTCTTCTTGCCGCACGCCGTACGGTACGACCGTGTAGAACTTCCCCGAGAAATTGAGGGGGTGGCCGTGCGTCAGGTGGCCGCCGTGGGCGAGGTTCATGCCGAGCACCGTGTCCCCAGGCTTCAGCATCGCGACGTAGACCGCCATGTTCGCCTGCGCGCCCGAGTGTGGTTGAACGTTCGCGTGCTCCGCGCCATAGAGCTCTTTCGCGCGATCGATGGCCAATGATTCGGCAACGTCGACGAATTCGCATCCGCCGTAGTAACGGCGACCGGGCTTCCCCTCGGCGTACTTGTTGGTCATCACCGAGCCCACGGCTTCGAGCACGGCGAGGCTCACGAAGTTCTCGGATGCGATGAGCTCGAGACCGCTGTTCTGGCGGTCGACTTCGTCACGGACGGCCGCGGCAATCTCCGGGTCGGTCTCGGTGAGCGTGCGAAGGAGGAGCGAGACAGCTTCCGTAGTCATGCGAGCCGATTGTACTATGGGTGTCGAGGCCGGGACAGCGTTGTGAAGATGCGTCATTCACCCCCAACTGTCAGCATTACCCGGCGTGGCCTCCAGCGCCTCGAGAACGGCCATCTGTGGATCTACCGGTCCGACCTGACGCAGATTGACGCACAGGCAGGCGACGTGGTTCATGTGCTGGATAGCCACGGCCGCCTCATCGGCCAGGCGCTCTATAGTGACCGCTCGCAGATCGCGCTGCGCTTACTGACGCACACCGATGAACGGATTGATGCGGAGTGGTGGGGGGCGCGGCTTCAAGCCGCCTCGCACGTGCGTCAGGCACTGGCGATTGATGCGACGGCGTACCGACTCGTGCATGCCGAAGGCGACCTCCTCCCCTCGCTCATCGTCGATCGCTATGACGACGTTCTGGTTGTTCAGACGCTGTCTCAGGGCACCGATCGGCTATTGCCGGTGCTTCGGGACCGACTGGTCGGCCTTTTCGCGCCCGCTGGCATCCTCGCGCGCAACGATCCGAAGGTGCGGCTGCTCGAGGGCCTCGAGCAGCGTGTCGAAGCCATCTACGGCACAGTGCCCAAGCGGGTGACCGTCCGGGACGGGCCGATCACGTACGAGGCAGATGTCTGGCGTGGCCAGAAGACTGGGCTCTTCCTCGACCAGCGTGAGAATCGCGAGGCGGCGGCACACTATGCACGCGGTCGACTGCTCGACTGCTTCAGCTACCAAGGTGGCTTTGCGCTGCGGCTCTCGCGGCACTGTGAGACGGCGCTCGCGCTCGACATCTCGGAGGACGCATGCGCGGGCATTCGCGATCACGCCGCGCGCAACGGCGTGACGAATCTCGAGGTGCGCCGGGCGAACGTGTTCGATGCCCTGCGCGAGCTGGAGCGTGCTGATGATCGCTTCGATACGATCGTGCTCGACCCGCCTGCGTTCGCGAAGCGCAAAACGGCATTGCCGCGCGCGCTCAGCGGCTACAAAGAGATCAACCTGCGTGCCCTGCGATTACTGCGCCCCGGAGGGCACCTCATCACCTGCACCTGCTCGGCGCACGTTGATGAGGCGACGTTTGGCGAGGTGGTCCTCGGCGCGGCGGTCGACGCCGGCGCCCAGGTCGTCGTGGTGGAGAAGCGCATGCAGGCACGCGACCACCCGGTGCTGCTCGGTGTGCCGGAAACGTACTACCTGAAGTGTCTCATCCTGCGCCGGGCGGCGTAGGCGCTGGCACGGCGCGTTCGGCGAACGCGCCCTTACCATCGCGGGAGGTAGGGACGCCTCGCCGAGGCGTCCGCCGAACACTCGACGCTGATAATTTCCCAGGAATGTTATAGTGAGCGTTGAGCCGCCAGGGGTATCTGCCCGTGCGTGATGCGCATCAGGGCAGATTGAGAGAGTCCCTTGGAACCTGATCCGGTTGAGACCGGCGTAGGGAGCGCGGCATGACCCGCGCCTCACCGTACGTCGCGCAGGGCTTCCGCCTTCGCTCGGAAGCTTTGGCGGCCCGGTTCTCCACTCCGGCCCACGCATCTCTCAGGCGGCTCTCTCTGCCTTCGCGCGTCGCTTTGACGATCGAGCACACCATATGAGGCCCGACATGTCGAATTCCAATGGTCCATCGGCTCCGACCACGGTCGACTTCAGCGCCGCCTTCAGCGCCGCCTTTCCGGGGTCACGCAAAGTGTACGTCGAGCAGCACGGCGTGCGCGTGCCGATGAGGGAAGTCGAGCTCTCCAACGGCGAGCCAGCCGTGCGGCTCTACGACACGAGCGGGCCCGAGGACCACGATGTGCGCGAGGGGCTACCGGCGCTCCGCCGGGCGTGGATTCGCGCCCGCGGCGACGTCGAGGAAGCCCCGCGCCAGTTTCCGCAGGCGACGTGGCGACGCGAGGTGCCAGCCGGCCTGTCCGACCGCGCGGCCGTGCGGGCGCGCGCACAGGCAGGCCGAGCCGTCACCCAACTGCACTACGCGCGGCAAGGTATCGTCACACCCGAGATGGCGTTCGTTGCCGCGCGTGAGGACGTGCACCCCGAGCTCGTCCGCTCGGAGGTCGCGCAGGGGCGCGCGATTATACCAGCCAACGTCAACCACCCCGAGCTCGAGCCGATGGTCATTGGTCGCCGGTTCCTGGTGAAGATCAACGCGAACATTGGCAACTCCGTCGTCAGCTCATCGATTGAGGAAGAGGTCGACAAGCTGAAATGGGCAACGCTCTGGGGTGCGGACACGGTCATGGATCTGTCCACGGGCCGCGACATTCACGAAACGCGCGAGTGGGTCCTCCGGAACGCACCCGTGCCGATCGGCACAGTGCCTCTCTACCAGGCCCTCGAGAAGGTCGGCGGCAGGCCGGAAGAACTGACGTGGGAGATCTATCGCGACACGCTCATCGAGCAGGCAGAGCAGGGTGTCGACTACTTCACCGTGCACGCGGGCGTCCTGTTGCGGTACATCCCGCGCACGGCCAGGCGTGTCACCGGCATCGTGTCGAGGGGCGGCTCGATCATGGCGAAGTGGTGCCTCGCGCATCACAAGGAGAGCTTCCTCTACACGCACTTCCGTGAGATCTGCGAGATCATGCGGGCCTACGACGTCTCGTTCTCGCTTGGTGACGGCTTACGTCCCGGCTCCATTGCAGACGCCAATGACGAAGCGCAGTTTGCCGAGCTTCGCACACAAGGTGAGCTCACGCGCATCGCGTGGGAGTACGACGTGCAGGTGATGAACGAGGGTCCCGGCCACATCCCCATGCATCTCATCAAGGCGAACATGGACAAGCAGCTCGAATGGTGTGACGAGGCGCCCTTTTACACGCTGGGGCCGCTCACGACGGACGTCGCGCCTGGTTACGACCACATCACGTCCGCCATTGGCGCCGCCATGATCGGCTGGTACGGCACCGCGATGCTCTGCTATGTCACGCCGAAAGAGCATCTGGGCTTGCCCAATAGGGAGGACGTCAAGGCAGGTGTCATCGCTTACAAGATTGCGGCGCATGCGGCGGATCTCGCCAAAGGACACCCGCGGGCGCGCGAATGGGACGATGCCCTCTCGAAGGCGCGGTTCGAGTTCCGGTGGCGCGATCAGTTCAATCTGTCGCTCGACCCGGTGACCGCGCGTCGGTTCCACGACGAGACGCTGCCCGCCGAAGGCGCCAAGCTCGCACACTTTTGCTCGATGTGCGGACCCAAGTTCTGCAGCATGGAGATCACGCAGCAGGTGCGCGACTACGCGGCCGAGCACGGCCTGGAGGTCGGTGCCGCGTTCGAAGCCGGACTGGACGAGAAAGCGCAGCAGTTTGCCGTGGCGGGCCAGCTTTACGTCAGAACTGACGAATGAATCGTGCGTCTACCGCTCCCGCGGACCAGGCACGATCTGAATGACGGTCGGATATCGCTGCGGCTGCGCGCCTGGCCTGGGATCGAGATAGCCCTTGGCGCCGCCCCACGTGTAGTCGCTCACCGTCACGCTTGGCGGGAACGCCATACGGTTCTCGTCGAAGCGGCCCTCCTCGAAGATATGCACCGGCGGCTCGTCGAAGACACGGTTGCCGCCCTTGCGCAACGTGCTGCGGTAAAAGCTGACGACCTCTGTGTAGCTGGCGGTTGCGCCAAACAGGTAATAACGTTGTCCTTGGCCCGCGTTGTAGGACTTCATGAACTGAGCGCCCGAGAACAGAGGAAACCCGAGCGTCGCTTCGGTTGGCACAGGCTCGGCGCCGGGACCGCCCCCTGGCTTCTGCTCTGCCTGCCCTGAGGTGGCCGAAGGGGAGCTTGTCGACCCGCGCGTGGCGGGTGGTTGAACTGATATGGGCCTGCCACGTGCCGGCTGATCGCCGCTCCGCACATCTCGTTCAGTGAGCGGCTTGTCCTCCGGAACGCGCGGATCGCGCTCCGGGGGGGGCGCGGTGTCCTCCGGGGGCTCGCTCGGCGCGGGCCGCGAGGGCTTTGCCGGAGGCGTTGTCCCGGGGGCTGGCTTCGGGAACGGCTGTGGCTGCTGCGCGAGAACCACGCCTGGCAACATGGCGCACGTCAGCGACCAGACCATTACACGCGGAAATCGGCACGCCATGCTCCCAGTATAGGGAAAAGGGGAAAAGGGGAAAAGGGTACAGACAGGTAGGGCGCGGCTTTAGCCGCGCCGGCGCATCAGCCGCGCTTGGCGCCCCTAACTAAAGGGGCGCCCTACAAAGGGGCGCCCAACCCTCACTTCGTGGGTTCGTTCGTTTTCGCCGTAAAATAGAGGCAGTATGACGAACGCAGTGAAGACAGCTTTCCTTCTTGGTGCACTGAGCGGGCTTCTCTTGCTGCTTGGTCAGTGGCTCGGTGGATCCAGCGGCCTGGTGGTGGCATTCGTCCTGGCCGTCGTCATGAACTTTGGATCCTACTGGTTCTCCGACCGCATCGTGCTGCGCATGTACCGCGCGAAGGAGGTCGGCCCTGAGCACCCGTTGTCGCGGGTCGTGACGCGTCTGGTCCAGCGCGCCGGCATGCCGATGCCGCGCGTCTATGTCATTCCAGACTACTCCCCCAACGCGTTTGCCACCGGTCGTAATCCGCAGCATGCGGCGGTTGCCGCCACCGAAGGCATCCTTCACCTGTTGGACGAGCAGGAGCTCGAAGGTGTGATGGCGCACGAGCTCGCGCACGTCAAAAATCGCGACATCCTGATTAGCTCGGTCGCGGCGACGCTCGCCGCGACCATTATGTTCGTCGCGCACATGGCGCGCTTTGCCGCCATCTTCGGCGGGCGCGGTGACGACCGCGGAGGTGGCAACCCGGTCGGATTGCTCGCCGCCATGATTGTGGCGCCCCTTGCCGCGATGCTCATTCAGGCCGCCATCTCGCGCTCGCGTGAGTTTGCCGCGGACGCCGGCGGCGCCGCCATCGCTGGGAGCCCGCATGGCCTGGCGCAGGCGCTGCGCAAGCTGGAGGGCGCCTCACGGCGCGTGCCGCTCGACGCCAACCCGGCAACGGCACACATGTTCATCATCAAGCCATTCTCGGCTGCGGGTCTCATGTCCTTGTTCAGTACGCACCCCCCCACCGCCGCCCGGGTTGAGGCGCTCACGCGACTGACCTGACCTAGAACCCTTGAGAACCCGAAACTTGACTCATCGTGTCAAGTTTCAGGGTTCTCAAGTGAGCGTCGGGGAGCGCGGCCCTGGCCGCGGTCCGCTAGAATCGTGAAACTTCGGAGGCGTCGGGTTAGACTTGTCGTCTCCTGTCAGTGTCGCCCAACCAGAAAGCCCTGCTCGATTCGGTGGCCGAGGCTGTCTCCGACGGCCAGGCCGTGGATTGGCCGACCGTCGATTCACGCACCGATAACGCGAAGACCCGCCACCTGCTGCGCCAGCTCCGGCTCATTGCCGAGATAGCCGACGTGCATCGACAGGAGCCGGGCGCTGACGCTGATGAACAGCGGGTGGAGATCGAGGCGACCTCGTCGGCTCGGCCCACGCCTCGTGAGGGTCGACTCCCCACCAGGACCATCCTGCCGCGCAACACCTGGGCGCATCTGCAGCTGCGCGAAGTGCTCGGCCATGGTGCATACGGCGTCGTGTTTCGCGCGTGGGATCGGCGCCTCGATCGCGAGGTCGCGCTCAAGCTCATCCCCGACCTGTCGGACCGCAGTTACGCGGAAGGCGTCATCCATGAAGCACGCCTGATGGCGCGCATCAGCCACCCAGGCGTGGTCACGATTTACGGTGCGGCGCGCGCGGACGGATTCGTCGGTCTGTGGATGGAGCTCGTGGAAGGGCAGACGCTCGAGACCGACCTCCGGCAGCGCGGACGTTTGAGCGCGCGCGAGGCCGCCCTGGTTGGCCTGGACGTGTGCGAGGCACTGGCCGCGGTCCACGGCGCTGGTCTCGTGCACCGCGACATCAAGGCGCAGAACGTCATGCGCGACCGACGCGACGGCGGAATCGTCCTGATGGACTTCGGTGCGGGACGTGAGCTGCCGCTGCCGGGTGACGTCGGGGTGGCCGATCTCGCCGGCACGCCACTCTACATGGCCCCCGAGCTCTTTCGCGGCGGCAGCGCGTCGGTCCAAAGCGATATCTACAGTGTCGGTGTCATGCTGTTCCGACTCGTCACGGGCAAGACGCCCATCACGGCGCGATCGATCGATGACGTGCGGCGCGCGCACGAAACCGATACCGTTCGACACCTTCGCGACGAGCGGTCGGATTTGCCTGCGGGGTTCGTGCAGATCGTCGAGCGTGCACGCTCGCCCGACGCCGCGAAGCGCTTCAGCAGCGTCGGTGAGCTCGAGCTCGCGCTGACCGGCTTCGTCAGCGGAGGCGCCGGCCGATTGCGGCCGCCGACCCAGCGTACTCGGTGGTACGACGTGCCGCGGTGGATGTGGCTGGCAGGTGGCGCGCTCGCTTTGGTGGCCGCGATCACGATCGCGTGGCTTGCCGTCCAGGCACTCGCGCGACGCGACGACGTCGCCTTGCCCCGAATCGCGTTCATGATTTATCCCCCACCTGGCGGTGAGTTCGATAGCGTGGCCCTTTCCCCGGACGGGGCGCGTCTCGCGATCGAGAGCCGCGGACGGTTGTGGGTACGTCCGGTGAGCGCCGTGCAAGCCACCGAAATCCCGAACTCGCGTGGCGGCGTCGATCCGTTTTGGTCGCCCGATGGCCGGTATATCGCGTTCTTCAAGTCTGATCGGTTGTGGAAGGTTGCCGCCAACGGGGGAGAGCCGGCGGTTCTCTGCGAGACGCCGCAGCCGCTCGGCGGCTCATGGGGACCCGACGGGACGATTCTGTTCGCGGCCCAACTCGGGGCAGGTATTTACCGCGTCCCGGCGCACGGCGGCCAACCCGAGCCCCTCCGTACGGAGGGTGAGCAGGGGTTCTACGAGTTGCGATGGCCCGTCGTGCTGCCATCGGGGCGTGGCTTCATTTACTCGGCCAAAAGGGGACGTGGGGCTCAGCGAGCCATCTATTTTGGGCGCTTCGACAGCTCTGCCGATCAGGCGCTCGTCGAGAGCCAGGCAAACGCACACGCCACCGACGACACGTTGTTTTACGTGCGTCGAGGCGCGTTGTACGCACGTTCCTTCGACGTGCGCAGCGGCCGCCTCACCGGCGCCCCCGTTCAACTTGGCGACCGGCTCGACCCGAGCCCGTACCAACAGTTCCGCGCCGAGTTCGCGGTGTCGGCCGCCGGTATCGTGGCGTATCGCGGCGGACGCCAGCTCGACCGCGAGCTCCGCATCGTCGATCGAACCGGTCGAACCGTCCGTGTCCTTGGTGAGCCGGGGGAGTTTCGTGACATTGCGCTCTCACGTGACGGCACACGCCTCGCGTACGAAGAGCGCGATGCCGCCACCGGCACGACGGATATCTGGGTCGTCGACATCGAGCGCGGCAGCCGCACGCGCGTGACATCGCACCCGAACGATGAGAGCTGCCCAATATGGTCGCCCGATGATCAGGGGCTGTTGTTCGTGGCCCACCGTGGAGGTCGTCCACGGTTGCTGCGAAAGTCGCGTGACGGTAACGGGCCGGAGACGGAGCTGTTCCAATTTGAGGCCGCCGCGCAGCCCTTCGACGTGTCGCCCGATGGCCGCTGGCTCGCGTTCCAGCAACTCGGCCAGCACACGACCTGGGATCTCTACTTGCTCGGCCTCTCCGGCCGTCGACCGGGACGGCCGACCGTCTTTCATCGCACGCCGCACGCGGACGACGAGCCGAGGTTCTCACCGGACGGCCAATGGCTCGCGTACTCGTCGCGCGACTCCGGCGATCGCTTCGTCTTCTTCGAGGAAGTCGAGCGCACCACGGGTCAGCGTTGGCGTGTCTCGCCTGGGTACGGGCGCCAGCCGCAGTGGCGCGCCGATGGGCAAGAGATCTACTACCATGGCAGCGACCGGATGCTCATGGCCGCTCCGATTGATCTCTCCACGTCGGCGCCCCGCGTCGGGTCGCCCAAGCCGCTCTTCGAGCTCGAGTTCAGGGGATGGGATCTTCGGTATCACTATGCGGCCTTTCCCGACGGCCTGCAGTTCGTGCTCAACGCACCTCGCGAGGGCTCGCTGCCCCTTCCCGTCACCATCGTCATGAACTGGGCAGGACGGTGACACGGGTCCCTGGAGCCTGAGACAGCCCTGGCCCCCTCGCCCCTTGCCCCTTGCACCTACTCTGAGAGCTGGGTGCGGTGCCAGGCGAGGAGGTCGGCGAGCGTTCGGGAGAGAGGGATCTCGGGGCGCCAGCCGGTTTCAGCGGTCAAACGTGCAGGGTTACCCAGAACGAGCGGTTGATCGGTTGGGCGGAGCCGCGCTTGGTCGACACGAACCTCAACATCGCGCGCTGCGTGCTGCCGGAGCGTGTCCAGGACCTCGCGGATGGCGTACGCACGCCCGCTGCACACGTTGTACGTCCTGCCTGGGCGGCCGTGCGTCATGAGCAGGCGATACGCGCGCACGGTGTCGCGCACGTCGGTCAAGTCGCGCCGCGGCTCGAGGTTCCCAACCGAGATGACCGGATCGGCCAGGCGCGCCTCGACACGCGCGAGCTGTCGTGCAAAGCTCGATGCAAAGTACGCTGGACTTTGGCCGGGTCCAATGTGATTGAAGGACCGCGTGACGATGACCGGGAGCCCATCGTCTTGGGCGGCGCGCATCGCGAGAAGCTCTTGGGCGAGCTTCGAGAGGCCGTAGGGGCTTGCGGGTGCGAGGGGAGCGTCCTCCTCGAGCGACACGGCAGCTGCCCGATACACAGCCGCGGAGCCGGTGACGAGCACGCGCACATCGGGTGCGTGTTGTCGCAGGGCCTCGAGAAGGTGGTGCGTCGCGCGGACGTTGAGGGCAAGCGCTGTGTCACTTTCCTGCCACGAGCTACCCTGGTGCGCGGCGCCGGCCAAGTGATACACAGCCGACGGCCGTGTAGCGGCGACTGCCTGTCGCACGGTCTCCTGATCGAGCAGCTCGATCGCATGCCACATGACGCCACGGCGTCCGTCGTGTCCGGCAGGGTCCGGCACGTCGCCCCCAGGCCGGTACCAGCCTACGATAGGCTCGCCCTCGCGTGCGAGGAGGTCGACCAGGTGGCTGCCGGCGAACCCAGCGGCACCGGTGACGAGCACGGGGCGGGTGGTACGTGGCGAAGGCACTGGTCGTTGCCCTTTACCCCTTTACCCCTTTACCCCTTTCCTCGTACTGCTGCCTGTAATAGTCGCGAAACGCCAGGTCCTGTTCTTTGATGGGACGCCACCACCACTCGTTCCGCGTGTACCATTCGACCGTTTCCGCAAGGCCGTCGGCAAACGCGTGCGCCTGCGTCCAGCCCAGCGTGCGGATCTTGGCGGTGTCGAGCGAGTATCGGCGGTCGTGGCCAAGCCGGTCGGCAACGGGTTGGATGAGCGACGGTGGCTTTCCCACGAGCGTCAGGATGTCGTGTGTGAGGTCGATGTTCTTGACCTCGTTTCCACCACCGACGTTGTAGACCTCGCCCGGCGTGCTCTTCTCGAGCAGCAAGTCGAGCGCCGCGCAGTGGTCACGCACGTGTAGCCAGTCGCGCACGTTCTGACCGTCGCCGTACAGCGGCAGGCTCAGATCGTGGAGCGCGTTCGTGATGAACAGCGGGATCACCTTTTCGGGAAACTGGTGTGGTCCGTAGTTGTTCGACGCGCGCGTGATGATCACTGGAACCCGGTAGGTGGCCCAGTAGCTGTAGGCGAGGCGGTCCGCCCCGGCCTTGCTCGCCGCGTACGGATTACGTGGCCTGAGCTCGTCGGTCTCGCGGCTCGCCCCTTCCGCAACGCTGCCGTACACTTCGTCGGTGGAGATCTGAACGAAGCGCTTCAGCCTCGGCGCCTGCCGCGCAGCTTCGAGCAGGACGAACGTGCCGAAGACGTCTGTGTGAATGAACTCACCGGCGCTGAGAATCGAGCGGTCCACGTGCGTCTCGGCAGCAAAGTGGACCACGAAGTCTGCATCCTGCACGAGCGCTGTCGCCGCGTCACGGTTGCAGATGTCTCCCTCGACGAACCGATGCCGCGGCACATCCCGCACCTCCTCGAGGTTCTCGAGCCGGCCCGCGTATGTCAGCTTGTCGAGCGTCGTGACGTGCCAGTCCGCATGCATCTCCAAGATGTACTTCACGAAGTTGCTACCGATGAAACCGGCCCCGCCGGTCACGAGCACATGGGTCATTTCAGGCTCCGGAATGCGGGTGATAGGGGTGACAAGGTGATAGGGGTGACACCCCTCACTCTAATATCTTCTCCCGTAGCCACTAGTCGACCCCATCGTCCCGCCACCGCCGAGCGCGCCGAGGAAATTGGAGAACGTGCCGATGCCTGCGAGCGTGAACGAGATGTTGAACCGCCTGTCCTGGGGGACGAGCGCCGAACCGAAGATGGGGTAGTTGTACGTCTGGTACTCGACGGCAATTCCGCAGCACTGCGCGTTGTAGAACGCGAGGACGCGATTCTCGACCAACGTCGTGCGGCCGAGATCGTAAAAGAAGCTGTAACTGCCCCCGTAACGGCCGTTTGGCGCCCGAACGTTCGCGGTGGCGTTGACGAACCGATCCGAGGCAAGCGGGTTCGTGATGTAACTCCGCTGGCTCCACCCGGCATCGACGTTGACCCAGCTCGTGAGGCGTGCCTTGCCATTGGCGCTCAACGAGGGCATCGTGCCGAGCACCGAGTCGTATTCGAGGCGTAGCCGCGCGCTCGTGCGCTCGGTCGGGTTCGCCGTGACGTTGAGCTGAATCGGGGAATAGTTGAGGGGGTCCCTCGTGTAGAAGCAGCTGGGGCACCCTTCGAAGTCCGTGAGCCTGGCCTCGGGGTTGGTGTAATGGGTCTGCGACAGCGAGATGTTGAGCACCTCACGTGCCTGTGCGGCGGGATTGTCCTTGTCCTTGCGCAGAAACCGGTTCGTGACGCCGTAGCGCAGGTTGGTCGTCCCCGTGATGAGAAAGTGGGAGGCTTCGATCCGCGGGATGGCGTCACTCACCTCGGGGTCGACGGCGGTCAGGCGCTGCACGCGGACGGTCGGCTCGATGACATGCTTGAATCGACCCTCAGCGGTCTCCCAGATCTTGCTGAAGGTGGGACCAACAAGTGACGTTCCGAGTTGCCAGTATCGGCGGACGATGGGGTCCTCGACCTGCTCGTCATTCCTTCCGTCACCATCGGTGTCGACCAGCTGCTCCGAGTACCAGCTGTTGCGGAGCGTGGCGGTCGACGTCACCGTCAAGAATGCCCATTTCGGGAACGGTACACTGAGCGTCGGGTTCATGTCGATGCGATTGAGGCCGCGGTTGTTGTCGGTGTCGGTCCTCGTGTTGACGTCTCGGCGCAACATGCCCGCAAACTCGACCGGCAACGTGACGAAGAGTGGCGCCGACCCGAGCTGCTGGTTGGAGAAGCGGTATTGCAGACGTGGTGCCGCGCCGTACCGGCTGAAGTTGGTCTCGCCGTAGAAGATGTCCGTGGACTCGTACGAGGCGCTGGTGCTGTGAGGCCCCCACGAGCCGGACACCCGCCCAGAGACGGTGCGGGAGCGCCGCGAGGCGGAGTACACGTTCTGCTGATAGAGCTGCTGGGTGGCGATGTCGGAGAAGTAGTTGACGTTTGCCTGCGCCGTCAGCCCCGCCCCGAGCGCCTGTGATGCGCTGGCCCGGACGTCGAAGCTGCGGCGCTCTGGTTGGACGAAATCGCCGTAGACCGCTTCCTTCCCATCGAGCACATACGTGCTGAACTCGCCTCGCGAGCTCGACCCCGCGACGTACCGGTACTCGCCGCCGATACCTTGACCCGACTTACTGAACCAGTCGTGCAGGATGGTCGCGTCCTGGCTCCGGTCGATGGCCCAGAAGAAGGCATTGCTCACGCTGTGCCCACGCACCGTAGACGACCCATACACCGGAATGAGGAAGCCGGTCGCGCGATCGTCGTCTTGGATGGGATAGTACATGACCGGCAAATAAAACACCGGTACGCCCTTGGCTTTGAGCAGCGCGTTGGTCAGCACGGCGTACTCGTCGAGCTCGATTGTCGCCGTGGTCGACACGACCTCCCAGCGCGGTGTCGGCTGCACGCAGCTCGTGAAGCCACCTTTCCGCACACGATAGCGCTTCGGGCCGATCTTCGAGATCTCCTCCCCGTAGAAGTACGCATCCGGCTCCTGCGTGCCGAAGTAGCTTTTCTCCACGTGCTCGCCCAGCGACGCGGAGCCGTACGCATTGTAGAAGGTGCCGGTCTTGGTCTTGGAGTCGTAGTCGAGCCGATCCGCGGCGATGCGGCTGTCCGGCCCACTCGCCACGACGTTCCCCGTGGCCACCACCTTGCCCGTATCCTCCCAGTAGTCGATCACGTCGGCAAAGAAGCGTTGGCCATCGTTCTGCTCGATCTCGACGTTGCCGACGGCGTGCAGGCGGGGACCTTCCCGTGTTGCCTGGTCGGCGCGGCTGCGGCGGATGCCCCACGGGAGCTCCTGGATTGGCTTGCCCGCCGAGTCCACTTGGACCGCGTCGGGCTGCGGATCGTCGGCGGCCTCCTCCGGCGGAGGTGCTGGTTGTTGCGGCGCAGACTCAGGCGGCGGGGCTGGCTCCTGACCCTGTGGCGGCTTCGGAGACTGTTCGGCCCCGGCGTTGGCGGCGGCCAACAGCAATAGCGCCACGAAAGAGATGGTGCGCGTCATCAACTCTCTGACGTCGGATCGCCGCCCATGGTCGCGCGCCACCAAGGTAGAGGCGCCCTACCTTCACCGCACGGTCCCGGCTGTGAGACTACCACACCTCGCTTTCACTCCTCGCGCACGTGGTCTATACTCGGTCTGGCTCACCGAACAAGGAGGGACGTCATGAACGCCCTGAGGTTGTTGGCTCATGCCGTGCTGACCTCGTGTGTGTTCGCCGTGGCACTGGCTGTGCCTGCTGCCGGGCAGGACTTCCGGGGCCGGGTCACCGGTGTCGTTGCCGATTCGAGTGGAGCCGTGCTGCCGGGCGTGACGGTCACGGCACAGAGTCCGGCGAGCCTCCAGCCGCACGCCACTGTCAGTGATGAGGACGGCACATATCGGCTGATTGCCCTCCCTCCCGGCGTGTACGAGGTGACGTTCGAGCTCGCTGGATTCCAGACTCTCAAGCATGAAGGGGTGCGCGTCGTCATCAACACAACGCTGACGCTCAACGCCAGCCTCGGCGTCGCGTCGCTCGCCGAGGACGTGACCGTCAGCGCCGAGTCGCCGGTTGTGGATACCACGACCACCGGGGTGGGCACGAACTTCGTGAAGGAGCTGCTCACCGAGATTCCAAACGCGCGCGATGTCTGGGCGGCCATGTCACAGTCGGCCGCCATCCACGTCACGGGGTTCGACGTGGGCGGGTCGCATACCGGCACACAGACCGACTACAGCACGTACGGCGTGAATCAACAGAACACCACGCGTCTCGAAGGGATCAACACGACGGAAGGTACCGACGCCAACGCCGGGTACTTCGACGTCGGGTCGTTCGAGGAATTCCAGTTCGGTGGCGCTGGCAACATGGCCGACCAGGGACGAGGGCCCAAGGGCTCAGGGTCGGGTGGCGGCTCAGGGGGAGTCCTGCCTATAGATGGGCGTGACCGAACGCTTCCAGAACCGCACCGACCAGGAAGAGCGATCCAGCCACACATACGAGCGAGCCATGGACGAATGCCCGCTCGACCGCGAGCCGCGGTGACGGGACGACCTCGACCGGGAGGTCGGGTGCGACATGCCGGGCCGTTTCGGCAATGCCGACAGCCGGTTGGCGACGCGGATTCTCCACTTCCGTTACCACCAGGTAGCTCGTGACCGTAACCAGCGGTCGGAGCATACCGGTCACGTCCTTGTCGTTCATCGCGGCAAAGACCAGTGGCACGCGCGCTCCCGCCAGCGTTGTTTGCAACCAGGTCGACAATGCCGCGGCACCCGACGGGTTGTGTGCCCCATCGAGCACGAGCTCGCGACCGGCGTCCAGCGGCAGGCGCTGCAGACGACCCGGCCAGCGGGTCGTCGACAGGGCTGACGTGATAGCGTCGGCTGGCACCTCGATGCCGCGCCCGCCCAGCACCTCGAGGAGCCGGACCGACACGGATGCGTTCAGGATCTGGTGCGCACCTCGCAGCGCAAGAGGCACGGAACCGTAATCGCGCACGGGCGTCCGCAACCGAAGCTCCGTTTCACCCCCGGTGAACGTGGCGTGCGCGTCGACACCCTCTTCGGCGCGCACGAGCGTGGCGCCCTGGGCGCGGCACAGCTCCTCGAACACGTGCACGGCCTCTGGCTTACGCTCGCCCGTGACCACCGTCATGCCCCGCTTGACAATGCCTGCCTTCTCGCGGGCGATCTCGGCAATCGTCCGTCCGAGGAAGCGCGTGTGATCGAAGTCGATGGTGGTGATGACGCCGGCTGTCGCCTCCACGACGTTCGTCGCGTCGAAGCGGCCGCCCAACCCGACCTCCAGCACCGCTATGTCGACGCCCGCCTGCTGAAACAGCTCGAACGCGGCGGCCGTGGCAACCTCGAAGTGCGTGGCAGGCGTTTCCAGCCGGCCATCGCGACGACACATGGCCTCGGTGTCCAAGACCCGCTCCAGGACGCTGGCTAACAGGGTCTCGTCCACCATCGTGCCGCCTATCACGAAGCGCTCCGCGAGACGGAGCAGATGTGGCGACGTGTAACGTGCCGCCCGGTAGCCGGCCGCGCGTAGCGCCTCCGCAACCATCGCGGTCACGGATCCCTTCCCATTCGTGCCGGCCACGAGCACCGAGCGAAACCTGCGCTCTGGATGCTCCAGCGCTGCGCACAGTGTCCGCATATTCTCGAGGCCAAACTTGATGCCAAACTGCTCGAGGCGTGCCAGACGTTCGAAGGGCGACATAGGGTGAGCAACGTGGTAGAGCGGCCCCTTAGAGCCGTCGCGATCGGCGGGGCTGCCTTCGATTCCACTCAGGCCACGAAAGCCGCGCGCTACCTTGCCGGCGCGTTCTCGGGCGGGGAGCCCGCTGGTTTGGCGGCCTCGTCCGCCTCGCCGGGGGATGGGGCTGGCTCCGCGGGAGGACGCATGAAGCGCAATGCCCGCGCGATGGTCGGCTGCAGCTCGCGGCGGTCCACCACCATGTCGACGAAGCCGTGATCGAGAAGAAACTCGCTCGTCTGAAACCCCTCGGGCAGTTTTTGACGGATGGTCTGCTCGATGACACGTGGGCCGGCAAAGCCGATGAGCGCTTTCGGCTCCGCAATGTTGAGATCACCAAGCATCGCAAAGCTTGCGGTAACGCCGCCAGTCGTGGGGTCAGTGAGAACAGAGATATAGGGAAGCCGAGCTCGATCCAGTCGCGCGAGCGCAGCGCTGACTTTGGCCATCTGCATGAGCGAGAGCGTACCCTCCATCATGCGGGCGCCTCCCGAGCATGACACAACAATCAGAGGGCGACGATGAGCAAGGGCGCGCTCGATGGCGCCGGTAATCTTTTCGCCGACAACCACGCCCATGCTTCCGCCGATGAAGCTGTACTCCATGGCGGCCATCTCTACGTCGGTTCCGTCGAGACGTCCGGTCACGCAGACAACGGCGTCGTTGTGGCCGGTGGCCTCGACTGCTGCCTCGAGCCGCTGCGTGTACGGCTTCGCGTCGATGAAGCTGAGCGGATCTGTCGACCTTAGCCCCGCATCGTGCTCTACCCACCGCTCGTCGTCCAGCAGCGCCCGCAACCGATCGAGGGCGCCCAGCCGAAAGTGATGACTGCACTTCGGGCAGACATGAAGGTTGGCTGCGAGATCCTTATGATAGAGTGCCTGGCCGCAACGGGGGCACTTGACCCACAGGCCTTCCGGCACACGACTCGCACGATCGGGCGGGGTAATCGGCTTCCGCTCGCGCTTGAACCACGCCATGTCGGGAACAGCTTAACACTCAAGCAACCCGATGTACGTAGCGCGCGGCCTGAAGGCCCCTCGCTACACATCCTGTAATCAGTGAGCGTCGGGGGGCGGGGGTGAAGGCCGCGGCCCGCTAGAACGCGTAGCGCACGGCGAACTGGAGCTTTCGCATGGGTGCCGTGCCGTCGTACGCCGTCCCGGTAATGCGGCCCGCGTTCTCATTGGGGTCGCCGTCCACGCCAACCGTGGCATCCGGCTGGCCCAGGTTGACATGGTTGAACAGGTTGAGCGCCTCGATGCGAACTTGCAGATCCCCTGTGGCACCAATGCGGAAGTGTTTGAAGAGCGAGGCGTCTGTTTGCCAGAACCTCGGCCCGCGCAAGGCGTTCCGCGCAAGGCTCCCGAACGTGCCGCGGGCCGGACGGCCGAATGCGCTGCCCGGCTCGCCGATTGGCGTCACGTTGAACCATTGGTGCTGGGTCTTCGGTCCCTCCGGATCACCAATGAGATCCGGCCGGTCCGGTCCCACGTCCCGATCGTCGACCGCCCCGCGGTAGCCAACGTTGAACGGCCGGCCGCTCATCCACATGTGGTTCGCGTTGATTTGCCAACCGCCGACAATGGAGTCGAGCAGGGGTGAGACGTTGGGGAACAGTCGGCGGTCGCGGCCAATGGGAAGCTCGGTGACCAGCGAGACGACAAGCGTGTGCGTCCGGTCCCAGTCGTGCGCGCCCTTGTCGACGCTCCGATCCCAGAAGAAATAACTGCCCTCGCCGACGGCCTTCTGCAGGGTATAGGAAATCCGATAGCTGTAGCCGTTGGCAAACCGCTTATCGAGCTTCGCCTGCAGCGCGTCGTACCAATTGTTCGCGCAATTGCAGAAAAAGCCGATGTCCTGCGTCCATCCGAAGCGTCCGCCGTAGCCGCCGACCGCCGTCCGACGCCCTGCGAAGAACGGGCGGCGTTCGTCCCGCGACACACCCTCCAAGAAGCCGTCGAGCGTCGGCTCGTTCACGTTGGCTTCGGCGCCGTCACCAATGAACACGTTCGTGCCGCGATTACCGACGTAGCCTGCCTCAATCGACAGGTCGGGGCCGAGCTGTCGCTGCACGAAGACGTTGAACGCGTCAAGCGCCAACGGTCGCTGCTTGTCGGGCAGCGCACGCGCGTTGACGCCGTCCGGCAACGGAAACCGTCCGTTCTCCGGGACCTCCGGAAAGGGAGGGGGTGGCGGTCCGTTCGAGAGCGAGAACACGGAGTCGAAGTCCGACGGGGGATTCAAGCTCTGGACGGCAAGCACCGGCAGGTTCTGCGTCACGCTATGCCCGAACAGCGCCCCAAAGACGCCCAGGTCGTACGCGCGACCGTACCCAGCGCGAATCACGGTCTTCTCATCGAGCTGGTACGTGGCGCTCAGCCGTGGCGCCCAGTTCAGGCTGTTCTCGACATTGCCATCGAGACCAATGTCACCCACGCCCACCACTTTGATCTCACCCGTGTTCAGGTCGAGGAAGCCGGCGTTCCCCGGCGCGTTGATGGTCTGCGGGTTGATGATGTCCAAGCGCAAGCCGTAATTGAGCGTCAACCTGGGCGTCGGACGCCACGTGTCCTGCACGTAGTAAAAGTGTCGCCACTGCAGCTCTTCCGCATCGGTCACCGTGCTCGCGTACCGGCTGAAGCTGGTCACGTCACCGAGGAGGAAGGTGGCCACGGGCAAGCCGCCAACGCCACCGGGACCGGACGTTCGTGCTTGGTGGAACGACAGCACGCCGGAGCGGTGGCTATCGCTCGGCACGCGCAGGTTATAGGCCCGTCGAATGTCGACGCCAAGCTTGATCGTGTGGTCACTCCATAGCTTGGTGATGTTGCCGACCACCTGCCACTGCCGTTCGTCTTGCTCGAGTGGGCAATTGCAATTGTTCACGCCGAGGCCAGACCCGAGGTTGAAGCCGCGGTCTCCATCGATGAACATCGCGGGCAGACCAGAGGTGAAGGTTGTGTCGAGGTTCAAACCGGGAATTCCTGCTTCGGCCGCCGGCGTCGTGCCGAAGTCGAACGGCAGGACGTCGACCCGGTAGCGGAACCACCCGAACCGGAGGTCTGCCAGCAGGCTGGAGCTAAAGCTCTTGTCGACGCCGTACGCGAGGCTCTGATTCCGGGCGTCGGACAACCCGCCAAACTGAATAGCCTGGCCGCCGGCCCGATCCAGGCCTGGCTGCCCATCACGAAAGAAGTCCTGGACGCTATAGCGGCCGAACGTGTTGAGGCTGTCGGTCAGTCGCCCATCGAGACGCAGGTTGAACGAGTTCTCGCGGAACGTGTCCGTGACCGCAGCCACGTAGTTGTCGCGCGTGCCATTCTCGGTGCCCGTCGCGTTCGGCGTCGGCACGAGCTCGAGAATCGCCTGGGCCTGAGGCGACAGCCGCGACTCGGGAATCCGGTTGCCAGCGAATCGCTGGCGCAAGTCCGGGCTCCCGGGGCCGCCAGCCGCCGGGTCATAAACGGGCACACCGTATGCGCTCAGGTCGCCGCGGCGCGCGGCCTCCGTCGGCACCGTCAGGAGCAGCGATCCGCCCTGCTCGTCCCGGGTGCCTTGATAGTCGCCGAAGAAGAACCAGCGATTGCGTCGCAGCGGACCACCAAAGGAGCCGCCGAACTGGTTGCGCTCGCTAGGAGGAATGAAGCGGGCCGTGGTGGGGTCGGGCTGGAACTGCGTGAAGGGGTTGCGCGCCTGGAAACGGTCGCTCTGGTGGAACTCAAAGGCACTGCCATGCAGCTCGTTCGTGCCAGACTTGGTGCGAACACTCACGACGCCGGCAAGCGCCTGACCGAACTCAGCCTCATAGTTCTGGGAGGTGATCTTCATTTCCGCCATACCCTCGAGGGTGGCGTTGATGACCGCGATACCAAGAATCGGATCGCGGTTGTCGGTGCCGTCGAGCTGATACCCGGTCAGGCCGAAGTGCTGGCCGTTGATCTGGATTTGAGTGGAGCCCTGTGGATTCTCGCTCGAAGCGAGCTGCCACTGGAATTGCTGCGTGCCGGGGGTGAGCAGCAGGAACTTCGTCGCGTTCCGATCCAGTACGGGCAGGTCCGCCACTTGCCTCGCATCAAACGTCGTCGCCACATCGGCGCGGTCCGTTTTCAGCAGGGGGGCACCGCCGGTGACGGTGACTTCCTCGGCTACGGCGCCCACCTCTAACACGAAGCTCACGGGCGTCTGCGTGTCCACGCTGACCGTGACGCGCGGCACCACCGCGATCTTGAAGCCTTGGATCTCTGCCTTGACCTCGTAGATACCGGGGAGCAGCCGGTCCTTTACGTAGAAGCCCGACTCGTTGGTCATCACGGCGTCGACGGTCTTCCGTTCGACGCTCGTGATCGTGATGGTCACACCGGGGAGCACGGCACCGCTCACGTCTGCCACAGTGCCGCTAAGGCTGCCGTACACCGCCTGCGCGTTCGCCTTTGCGCTCGGGCCAGCAGCCATGGCCAGACCAATAAGACACGTCACGGCGAGGCGACGGCAAGCCAGCAACCTGAGGGAACGCATCGCTGTGCTGGACACGGACACTAGTGAAACCGTTTAGTGGCGAATGCTACCGGTCGTGGGAGGCTCGAGTCAAGTACGAAGCGCACCTGTTCGGACGCTTTACTTTGCCCTGGGCACGTAGTACCGCGTCCCGGCATTGATGCTCTCAATCTGTTTCAGCAGATCGTCTACCGTCTCATCGTCCCATGCGAGATCGAGCTCAGAGGTTTCGACGACGAGGAGCGCCGTGGTCGTGTAGTGGAAGAAGAAGTGGTTGAAGGCGTCGTTGAGCTCGGCGAGGTCTCCTTCGCGGCGGGAGCGGCGCTCAGCGTCGCGACGTGCCCGGCCCTTGGCGCGCTTGCGGAGCACATCGGTTGACGCTTGCAGATAGATCGCAACGTCTGGCGTCGGGAGATCACGCGCGAGGAGCTCGTACACGCGTTGGTAAATGAACAGCTCGTTGTCGTCCAGCCTGAGGTAGGCGAAGATCTTGTCCTTGTCGAACAGATAGTCACACACGGTGACCTGGCTGAACAGATCGCCTTGCCGCAGCGCTTCTTGCTGTCGATGACGCGAAAGCAGGTAGAAGAGCTGTGACTGGAACGCTGCGCCAGGGCGACGGGCGTCCTCATCCTCACGAAAAGGGTTCTCGGCCTCGTCGAGCACAAGATGTGCATCGAGTCGAACAGAAAGTCGCTCCGCTAGCGTTCCCTTGCCGGCGCCCGGAGGTCCCTCTATGGCGAGATACCGGAACTCCAAGATGCCGCGGAGTATAGGTGACAAGGTGAGGGGGTGACAAGGTGACATGGTGAAGGTGCAAGGGGCGTGGGGCCAGGGCTGTCTCAGGTTTCAGGGTCTGGGTCGCGAGAGCTTGAGACAGCCCTCGCCCCTCGCCCCTCGCCCCTTGCACCTTGTCACCCTGAGGCGTTCGGCAGAGGCGTTTGATACGATGCTGTGGACATGCGTGCGAGATCATGGGGGTTGGTTGCCCTGCTCACCGCCGGGTGTGCGAGCGCGCCGCCAGCGCCAGCTCCGGTGACTATTACCGTCGAGCAGCACGTGGCCACGATTCTGTGGTTGGAAGATCAACGGGTACTGCGCGATCCCACACCTGCAGGGCCTCCGGCAGCGGAGGCTGGAACCGGTGCAGAGCAGGAAGCGGGAGACGTTGAGGGATCCGCGGAGGCACCCGCCGATCTGCTGGTGCTGCTCCGGCATTCCGAGGCACGCGTGCGCTGGCGTGCCGCGCTGGCGATTGGCCGTGTCGGTCTGGCCGAGGGTGTGCCGCCTCTGGTTGCCGCGCTGAAGGATCCCGAGCCGGCGGTGCGCGGGATAGCCGCGTTCGGCTTGGGTCTGATCGGTCACCGCGACGCGGTGGCGCCGCTGACGACGCTGCTGGCCGATGCCGATCCGAGCGTGCAAGGACGGGCTGCCGAGGCGCTGGGTCTCATCGGTGAGGCCGCCCAAGGTCGCGCGAAGGCGATTGGGCAAATGGTGAGCACGCACCTTGCGGCCGGCGCACTGGCCCAACCGCCGCCCGACGATACGGTCGAGATTCCAGCAGCCGTGGATGCTGTGCGTCTGGGGTTGTACGCGCTCGTGCGACTCGACACGTACGAGGATCTCGCCGCGCTTGTCCTCGATGCGCAAGGGCAGCCGACGCTGCGCTGGTGGCCAGTGGCCTACGCGCTGCAGCGCCTCGGTGACCAACGTGCGCTAGCCGCGTTACTCTCGCTTGCGCGCGACCAGCATCCCCACACTGCAGCGTTTGCCGTCCGCGGCCTCGGCGAGCTCAAGCAGCCGGCTGCGCTCGACGTGCTCCTGCCGCTGCTTCAAGGCAACACGGTGCCGCCAGGTGTGAGAATCGCGGCGGTGAGGGCGGTGGCAGAGATTGGGGATCCCCGAGCCGTGGATGCGCTCGTGCAATTGCTCGCGCCGCCACCGCGCACAGCTCCCGGGACGAACAGCAGCGGGCAGGCAGCGTCGTCTCCCATGGCCGACAATGCGTTGCGATTCGAGGTCGTCGAGGCGCTTGGGACGCTGGAAGCAGAAGCGGCATACGATGCCATCCTAAACCTCGTAGAAGATCCGTGGCCCGCCATGCGTGCCGCCGCCATCCGCGCGCTCGCGGTCATCCAACCGGAAGGCTTCCTCATCATCCTCTCGAGCCTCGATAGCGATACGGATTGGGTGGTGCGGGCTGCCCTTGCGACAGCGCTTGGCTCGTTGCCGGCCGAGCTCGCCACCGCGAGGCTGCAGGAGATGCTGAAGGACGACGACGCGCGTGTGATCCCCTCGGTGCTGCGCGCACTTGCGACCACGGCCGCGCAGGACCTCGAGCAGCTCGTGGTCACGCATCTCGCCCATGAGGACATGGTCGTCCGGATGACGGCCGCCGTGCTGGCGCGAGAGCGCGAGCTGAAGAACACGGTGCCTGCGCTGGTCGATGCGTACCGCGCCGCGAAGGCAGACGCCGGATACAGCGCACGAACCGCCACGCTCGAGTCGCTGGCCGCGTTGGACACGACCACCGCGCGTCCGTGGCTCAACGAGGCGCTCGGCGACAAGGACTGGGCGGTGCGTGTGCGGGCGGCCGAGCTCCTGCAGAAGCTCGATCCGGCCGCGGACGTTTCGCGCATACGCCCGGCGCCCATCACTCGGGCACGCGCCGACTATGCGGCACCCGATCTCGTGCAGCCGAAGTTCTCACCACTGGTGTATATCGAAACGAATCGCGGCACCATTCAAATCCAGCTCAACCCCGCGGAGGCGCCCCTCACCACCGCCAACTTCATCTCATTGGCCCGCAGAGGCTTCTTCCAGAACGTGCGCGTGCATCGGGTCGTTCCCAACTTCGTCGTGCAGGACGGCGATCCGCGAGGCGATGGGGAGGGCGGGCCCGGCTACACGATTCGCGATGAGCTCGGCCCACGACCATATGTGCGGGGGACGGTTGGGATGGCGCTCGATCCCTGGGGGGACACTGGCGGTAGTCAGTGGTTCATCACGCATACGCCGCAGCCGCACCTCGACGGCCGCTACACGGCGTTCGGTCGGGTCGTCGATGGCATGGACGTCGTCGACGCGCTGCAGCAATGGGACATCATCGAACGCGTCCGGATCTGGGATGGCGCATCGATGAGTGGTGGCTGATCTAGAGGGCGGCCCTAAAGGGCCGCCCTACGAGGAAAGGAGAGAAGGGGGCGACGGCCGCCCCCTGTGCGGCGAACCACGTAGGGGCGCTACTTCTTGTTCTTGGCCGCCTTCTTGGCCGCCTTTTTCGCCGTCTTCTTGGCCATCAGCTAAACCCCCTTTCATTAGGGTTTCTAAAGCGGGAGCTGCTCCGACCCGCCGTCCGGCTGCCACTCCCGTGACCATTGGGCCGACCGCGGGCCGGTGCTCCCGACCGCAATGCCATCCTTCGGCATCACGGGCGAAGGAAGGGTGCCGCATCGTGCCGCGACACCCTGACGAAGCGTGGAGCGACTCGTTCGCTTAGCGCTTCTTGGCAGCCTTCTTCGCCTTCTTGGCTGCCTTCTTGGCTGTTTTCTTAGCCATTCTGCCTCCTTGGAACGCGTAAGCCCCGTGCCGGTTATGGCACTACAGATGGATTGAGCTTATCGTCGTCATACAAGATGTAGATTATGGATGATAAAATTTTCGTGTCAAGCACAAAAGTCGCCCAGATGTCAAAAATATTCTGCGAGGGGCCAATTTCCGACCGCCAAGCGCCTAGCGGAAGAGGGATGGTTGCGTCAAGTTCCGTAATGGCTGGATGCGATCCAGAAACAGCTTCAGGTTGCTCTTCATGACGATGTGGGGTGAGAGTCGGACGTGGTCAGGCGGCGGGACGCGGTCGACCAGGAATCGATGGAGGCTCTGGAGCACGAGCCGACCCTGCGTCCATGCGCGCTGATGCATCGTGGCGGCGATCGTTCCCGACTCGATGAGCGGGACGAGCGCGGGAAAGAGATCTGTCGTGATGAGGGTCACCTCCGCCAACCCGCGGTCTTTGATCGCGTCGATCACGGGAAGCGAGTTCGCCGTGCTGACGTACACACCCGCCACATCCGGCTCAGTGGTGAGCACCTTCCGACACTTGTCGTACGCCTCGGCTTCGTCGTCGTGGGCTTCGATCACCGATGCAATCCGCACGTGCGGCCACATCTCATGGGTTGCCCGCCTGAACCCCTCCAGCTCACACCTCGAAGATGCCGGCAGACGGGCGCTCCAACGGGCCGCCGGGCGTGCCGATGAACGGCCGCACGGCGCGCGGCGGTTGTTGGCCGGTGCGCAACAGACGCACCCACTCGCGCAGCTCCGGCGGGTACAGCGGCGTCTCGTCGATCCGTTCGAGGGGTACCCAGCGCGCCGGGTTCTCGTGTGGTCCGGGACGTACGGTGGGGTCGTCGTCGGTGAGATCGGCGGTCAGGTAAACCTCGATCCCGTACAGGTGGCCAGCCGCCGCCAACCGGGGCTCCTTCTTGCGCGAAGGCGGACAGTAACGAGGAACCACCCACTCGCGCAGGAAGGCGACCGCGGTCACCCGCACGTGTAGGCCGGTCTCCTCCAGGACCTCGCGCTCAGCGCAGTCAGTGAGCGACTCGTGCGGTTCGATCCCGCCGCCAGGCAGAATCCAGTACGACCACTCCCGTTCGCCCGCCTTGCCGTGGAGAAGCAGCTGGCCGTCGTGCACGATGATCACGCGCGTGCGAACGTTGTCGTAGATGGAGTGCGCGCGGAGTGCACTGTGCGAATCCTCTTCAGGCAGAATGGCACCTCTCTCTGCGTTCCCCAAGCCCCCTTGTCGCTACACCGTCGTGCGAAGCTTCTGCTTCTCGGCATGCCGCTCGGAGGCGAGCGCCACGAGCCGATCGAGCAGCGCAGGATACTCGACGCCGCTTGCAGCCCAGAGCTTCGCAAACATGCTGATGGTGGTGAAGCCAGGGATGGTGTTGATCTCGTTCAGATACAATGCCCCGCTCGTGCGACCCAGGAGAAAATCGACGCGCGCAAAACCGGCCGCGTCGACCGCGCGAAACGCCTCGACCGCCAGACCGCGCACCTCGTCTGCCTGCTCAGGCGTGATGGGTGCGGGAATGATCTCTTGCGACGGCGTCAGATACTTCGCGTCGTAGTCGTAGAACTCGCGCGATGGCACGATCTCGCCGGGCATGGAGGCTTCTGGCTCATCATTGCCGATGACCGCTACCTCGATCTCGCGCGCGTCGGGCACCGCCGCTTCGACGAGGATCTTGCGATCGAAGGCGGCCGCCACGCGGAGACCGTCCTCGAGGCTGACGACGTCGCTGGCCTTGGTGATGCCGACACTCGAGCCGAGGTTGGCCGGCTTCACGAAGACGGGGAAGGCGAGGCGCTCGACAATCTCGGCAACCACCGCAGTCGGTTCGGCGAGCCATCGTCGCCGCGCGACGGCTACGTACTCGCTGATGGGCAGGCCGCGCGCCGCAAAGACGAGCTTCGCGACAACCTTGTCCATACCCACCGCCGAGGCGAGCACGCCTGAGCCCACGTACGCCACGTTGGCGAGCTCCAGTAACCCCTGCACGGAGCCGTCCTCGCCGTAGGGCCCATGCAGGACCGGGAAGACCACGTCCAGGCCGAGGCCGGACACCAGCGCGCGATCGTCCGCGACCGTGCTCAGCCGCTCGTGGGGCCGCTCGATGGTGATGATCGTGTCCCCGCTCGGGCGCGGTGGCATGTGCACCTCGCGCAGCGGACGTGCGGGATGCGCGTGCCCGAGGCGCGCTTGCTCGATGACCTCTGCCGCAGATGACGAGGTCGGGGGCTCGTCGGCGAGCGCCCAGCGGCCATCTCGCTCGATGCGAATCGGCACGGCCTCGTACTTTGCCCGATCGAGGTGTGCAAAGACGGCTGCAGCCGACGCGAGCGAGACCTCGTGCTCGCCGGATCGACCACCATAGATGATGCCAACGCGGAGCTTCTTCACGGTCGGTCTAGCGTTACGCTTGGGCGGAAAGAAATCCGCAGATGGATATTAGGATCCACAGATTGACCCAGGGTGACAAGGTGACAAAGGTGACCAGGTGACCTGGTGAGGGGGCGAATCGATGCTTCGAGGTAGAGGTCCGGCGAGCCTTTCACTTCGTTCGATGTGCTTGCCTGAGCCCGAAAACCTCCTTCACCGTGTCATCCTGTCACCTTGTCACCCGTAGCTATCCGTGGCTTTAATCTACATGTGTCCAACCACGGCTTCACCGTGACCCACCGCGAGGGCGCCGCGCGGCGCGGCGTGCTGCGGACGGCGCATGGCCTCGTCGAGACACCGGCCTTCATGCCGGTCGGCACGCGGGGGACGGTCAGGGGCGTCACGCATCGCGACCTGATCGACGCCGGCGCGCGCATTCTCCTTGCCAACACGTATCATCTGTACCTTCGTCCGGGCGACGAGCTCATCGCCGAGCGCGGGGGGTTGCACCGCTTCATCGGCTGGTCGGGCCCGATCTTGACCGACAGCGGTGGCTACCAGATCTTCAGCCTCGGCCCGCTGGTTGCAATTGACGAGCACGGCGCGCGCTTTCGATCGCACGTCGACGGCAGGCTCCACCACCTGACTCCGGCGCTGGTCGTGGACATCCAGGCGCGGCTCGGGTCCGACATTGCGATGGTGCTCGACGAGTGCCTGACGTACCCCGCGTCAGAGGAGGCGGCGCGCGTGTCGCTCGAGCGAACGCTGCGGTGGGCTCGGCAGGCCCGTGATCGCTTCGAACAGGTGCGCGCCGGTTGCGGTGGCGTGACCGTGACCAACCGCTGGCAGATGCAGTTCGGCATTGCCCAGGGTGGCGTCTACCCGCACCTCCGAGAGCGCAGCGCGCGGGAGACCGTGGCGATGGGCTTCGACGCGTACGCCATTGGCGGGCTGAGCGTTGGCGAGCCGATCGATGTCATGTACGACGTTACAGCACACACCGCCCGGTTCCTGCCCGAGGATCGGCCGCGGTATCTCATGGGCGCCGGCATGCCGGATGACATTGTCGAGAGCGTGGCGCGCGGCATCGATCTCTTCGACTGCGTCATTCCAACGAGACACGCTAGGAACGCGCAGCTCCTGACGTCCGAGGGGCGCCTCAACATCCGCAATGCGCGGTATGCGCGCGACGACCGCCCACCCGATCCGGCCTGCGGTTGCTACACGTGTGGGTCGTTCTCACGAGCGTATCTGCGACACCTCTTCCTGGCCCAGGAAATGACGGGGCCCACGCTCGCCACCCTGCACAACCTCCGCTTCTATCTTGACACCCTTGGCCGAATTAGGGAGGCTATAGTGTTTGGGTCCTTCGGTCGTTTCAGACAGGAATTCCACCGACGTTTGTCTCGCCGGCCCGTGAGCTCATGATGAGTGTCTCGTTTCTCGTGCCCACAACGGTCGCCTTGGGGGCCCAGCCCGACGCGGGCGTGAGCCCGTGGGTGCAGTTGCTGCCGTTTGCCGTCATCCTGGCCATCTTCTACGTCCTCATCCTGTTGCCGATGAAGCGCCGCCAGCGGAAGGTCGCCGACTTCCAGGCCAACCTCAAGATCGGTGACAAGGTCGTGACCACGGCCGGCATCTATGGCGCGATCACACGCTTGAGTGAGAGCACCGTACGCCTGCAGATTGCCGACAAGGTGACGATTGAGGTCGCCAGGGCCGGCATCGGAGGTTACCAAGGCCAGGAGCCGGTCGTGACCGAATCAGGCGCCTCTTCCTGACCCCTGACTTATGCCCAAGCCGCTTCGTTGGAAGGTCCTCATCATCCTGGCTGCCACCGCGCTCGCAGTCTGGGCGTTCTACCCACCGCGAGAGAAGGTGAAGCTCGGTCTCGACCTGCGAGGCGGCGTCCACCTCGTCCTGCGCGTGCAGACCGACGATGCGCTGCGGATCGAGACGCAGCAGACGGCACAGCAACTTCGCGCGGTGCTCGGCGAGGGGGACATTCCCGTGAAGGTCGCTGTCGAGACCCCGACGCGCTTCCGCGTGCAAGGAGTGCCATCGGCACGTGACGCCGAGTTCCGCGCCACCGCTCAGACCGAAACGGGAGCGTCATACGACCGCGTGTCGGGGAGTGGTGGCACGTACGCGTTCCAGATGAAGCCGAACATCACGCAGCAGCGCCGTCGCGAGACCGTCGACCAGGCGCTCCAGACGATCGAGCGGCGCGTGAACGAGCTGGGCGTGGCCGAGCCGACCGTCGCCACGCACGGGAGCGCGAACGATCAGATTATGGTGCAGTTGCCTGGCGTCGAGGACGTCCAGCGCGCCAAGGAGATCATTGGGAAGACGGCGATCTTGGAGCTCAAGTTGGTGCAAGCGGGACCAGCGGAGTCGAAAGAAGCGCTGCTCCAGGCTCACGGTGGCAAGCTGCCGGAGACCATGCAGGTCGCGCAAGGGGTGGAGGGGGAGTTCTATCTGCTCGACAAGGTGGCGGCGGTCACCGGTCGCGACCTGCGCAATGCGCGGCCGACGCTCGACGAGTACAGCCAACCAGCCGTCAGCTTCAGCCTGAATAATGAAGGCGCTCGCAAGTTTGGGGAGTTCACGGCCGCCAACATCAACCGAGGCCTCGCCGTCGTGCTCGACGGGCGCGTGCAATCGGCGCCGAATATCGAGGGCCGCATCAGCGATGAAGGCCGAATCTACGGCACGTTCACGCAGCAGGAGGCGGCCGATCTCGCGCTCGTGCTGCGCTCGGGCGCCCTGCCGGCGTCGCTGACGTACCTCGAGGAGCGCACGGTGGGACCGACGCTTGGTGCAGACTCGATTCGGGCCGGCGTCAGCGCCTCGATTGTCGGCCTGCTCCTGGTCGCGCTCTTCATGCTCGTCTATTACAGGCTTGCCGGCATCAACGCAATCCTGTCGATCGGGCTGAACCTCGTCATCTTGCTCGGTTTCATGGCGTATCTCGGCGCCGTGATGACGCTGCCCGGCATTGCTGGGTTCATTTTGACGGTGGGCATGGGCGTGGACAGCAACGTGCTGATCTTCGAGCGAATCAGAGAGGAGCTCGCCGCGCAGAAGACAGCGCGCAACGCCGTCGCCGCCGGCTTCGATAGGGTGTTCTTGACGATTCTCGATACGCACATTTCGTCGCTGATCGCGGCGGCGTTCTTGTTCCAATTCGGCACGGGCCCGATCCGCGGCTTCGCCACGACGCTGACGGTGGGACTGCTCGCGAACGTCTTCTCCGCGGTGTTTGTGTCACGGACGCTGTTCGAGCTGCTCCTGACGCGGCGCCACGTGACCGTCAGTGTCTGAGTGGCGGCCAGGCCTCGAGTAACCATGCGCATTTTCGTCAACGCGAACTACGATTTCCTCCGCTGGCGATGGCACGCGCTTGCGCTGTCGTGGATCGTCATCCTGGCAGGCATCGGCCTGATGGTGAAGCAGGGCGGGCCGGCGCTGGGCGTCGACTTTTCGGGTGGCACGAGTCTCGTCCTGAAGTTCGAGCAGCCGACCTCCGAGGAGACCGTACGCGGCGCCATCGAGAGCCTTTCGGGGGATGAGGTCGTCCAGCAGTACGGCGATCCGGGCGACAACGAGGTCATGGTGCGGCTGCCCCTGATGGAGGGAGAAGAAGAAGGCACCAGCCTGGAAAAGTCGTCAGAGCAGGCGGTGCAGATGTTGCGGGAAGCCAAGATTGGCACCTTCGATGTCGTCGGGAGAGAGCTCGTGGGGCCCGTCGTTGGTCGCGATCTCCAGCGACGTGGCATATGGGCAGTCGTGTTGTCGATTCTCGGAATTGGCATCTATATCGCGGTGCGCTTCCGGCCTTCTTTTGCGGTCGGTGCCATGGCAGCGACGTTCCACGACATCTTGATCACGCTGTCGTTCCTCGTCTTCTTCGGTTACGAGCTGTCGCTCAACGTCGTGGCGGGCATGCTTGCCATCGCGGGCTACTCGGTGAACGACACCATCGTCGTCTTCGACCGCGTGCGTGAGAACCTGCGGTTGCTGCGGCGCGAGACGCTCGCGAGCATTATCAATCGCAGCGTGAATCAGACGTTGGCCCGCACGGTGATCACGGCCGGGACGACGTTGATGGCCTTGCTGGCGCTGTTTGTGTTCGGCGGCGAAGTGCTCGAGGGTTTTGCCTTTACGATGCTGGTGGGTGTCATCACCGGCGCGTACTCGACGGTGTTCATCGCCTCGTCCATTGCCATTATGCTGAGCAAGCGAGGCAGGGCAGCGCAAGCCCGCACGGCGGCGCTCCCAGCGACCACGGCCGCGACGACCGCGTCGACGCCGCCTCAGGTTCCGGCGCGGCCGAAGGTGCGACGGCGAAGAAGGGGCTAGGGGCGAGACCTGACCCCTGACACCTGACCCCTGATACTGCTTTGCACCTTCTGCATGCCGCGCTCCTGGGCGTCATCCAGGGCATTACCGAATTCCTGCCGATCTCGAGCTCGGCGCACCTGATTCTCGCGCGGGCGTTCTTTGGTTGGCAGGGTGATGTCTTTGGCCTGCCGTTCGACGTGGCCACCCACGTCGGGACGCTGGTCGCGGTGGTCGCGTACTTCCGGGCCGATGTCGTGGCGATGCTGCGCGCCCTGCCTTCGGCGGGGCGAGTCCGTGTGGGCACAGGTGGGGGTGCGGACGAGGCCACCCATCGCGCGCGCCTCATTGTGATTGGAACGCTCCCGATCGTCGTCGTAGGCTTACTCTGGGCAGATGCTATCGAGGTGTCAGTGCGTTCACCGCTCGTCTGTGCCGTGACGCTGGCAATCGGCGCCCTGTTCTTCCTGTTGGTCGAGCGCGTGTCGAGCCAGCAGAGAACCGATCGGTCAATCACGCCCGTCGAGGCGCTCCTTTTTGGCCTCGCGCAGTCTGCGGCCCTCGTGCCCGGCGTCTCGCGGGCGGGCGCGACGATTGTGATGGGAATGGCACTAGGCCTCACGCGGGCCTCGGCTGCGCGCTTTGGCTTCTTGCTGGGCATTCCCGCCATTCTTGCGGCCGCCGCCAAGGAAGGGCTCGTCGTGGCACGTGAAGGCTTCTTTCGGCCGGGTGACGCGACGATCTTCGCCGTTGGGATCGTCACGTCAGCGTTGGTCGGTTACGCCACGGTCGCGTACTTTATGCGCTTTCTCGGCGGCCATCGATTGGACGCCTTTGCGTGGTATCGGCTGGCGCTGGCCGCAGCCGTTGCCGCGTGGATGATCTTCTAGCGGACCGCGGCCAGGGCCGCGCTTCGCGACGCTCACTCGGTGCCTCAAGGGTTCTAGCTGTGACATCGCTGCTGCTCTGGCTCCGCCGACGCTTCATTGCGGGCTTCTTCGTGATGGTGCCGCTCGTGGTGAGCGTGGCAGCTCTTGTCTGGATCTTCCAGTTCGTTGACGGCCTGCTGGCGCCGGTCTACGAGCAGTGGATCGGCCAACAGGTACCGGGCCTCGGCCTGGTGACCACGGTGGTGCTCGTGTTGCTGGTAGGCGCGGCGGCCATGAACGTCTTCGGGAACCGGTTGCTGCAGCGGGTGGACACGTACCTGCTCCGGGTACCGGTCTTCAGGACCGTATACGCCCCGGTGAAACAGCTGGTGGCTGCGTTCAACCCCGACAACGAGTTCGGCTTCAAACGCATGGCCCTCGTGGAGGATCCGCACCGCGGCCTCGCGCTCGGCTTCCTCACGCGTGAGTTCACGGTCGACCGCGGGAGTGGCCCGGAGGCGCTCGTCGCGGTGTACGTGCCGACGAATCACTTGTATCTGGGCGACGTGCTGATCTACCCGCGCGAGCGGGTGCGCTTCCCGCAGATGAGCGTGGAGGAAGGCATTCGAGTGTTCCTGACCGGGGGCATGGCGCTGCCGGATCGCCTGGCGACGACAACGGCCGAAACGGCTGAACCGTCGACGTTTCGCAGTATGGAACGCCCTGGCCGAGCTCGGTAGCAGGCTGGGCATTGTGCATTGACAAGGGCTTTTCAGCACCCTCGGTAGACGGCCGAGGCGGACCCTGATGTGGCCATTTCCGCTGGTGCGGTGTCTAAATAGATAGCGACAAATTTTTTACGTCAGGGTGCGTTGACAGCGTTTTTGGGGTGTCGCTATAATCGGCCCTCCTGCCGCAGAGCCAAAAACTCGTAGGAGGGGTGAGGAGGACGAACCTGTGCCACGTGAGATGTTCGGCGACGTCGTCGATCCCTCGATAAGACTGGGATCGAAGAAGTGGTATACGGTACCGGTTTCGATTTTGCTGCACGTCCTGATCATCGGGGCGGTCGTCATCATTCCGCTCATGGCGACCGGCGCGCTGCCGACGCCGCCTTCAGTGACGGCGTTTGCAGCTACACCACCTCCACCGCCGCCGCCGCCACCCCCGCCACCCCCGCCACCGGAGGCCACGCCGCCTCCCACGGTCGAGCCGGTCGAGGTCGATCCGGCAGCTGCGCCCATCGAGGCACCGCCCGAGATCCTTCCAGAGGCACCGCCGCCGCCGTCGACTGTCCGCGGTGCGCCGGGTGGTGTCAAGGGTGGAATCCCGGGTGGCACGAGAGGCGGCCTCGTCGGTATGCCGCCTCCGCCGCCGGAGCAGAAGCCCGTGCGTGTGGGTGGCGCCATCGACAAGCCCCGACAGGTCAAGCGAGTGGAGCCCCAGTACCCGCAAATCGCGCAGTCGGCGCGGGTGCAGGGTATCGTCATCATCGAGGCCACGATTGGGACGGACGGGAAGGTGACGAACGCGCGCGTTCTGAAGTCGATCCCGCTGCTCGATCAAGCCGCGCTCGACGCGGTGAAGCAATGGGTGTTCACGCCAACCAAGCTCAACAACGTCCCGGTGCCGGTCATCATGACGGTCACGGTGAATTTCACGCTACAGTAACCAAATCGAACAACCGCGCGTCTCGTAGATTGTGGCTCTTCGGGCTGATCGAGATCCGGAGGCTGCAGTACATTGGAGGGTAATCAGACAATGGAGTATTTGCCGTTGCAGCTCGCTCAACAGGCGTCTGGCCTGGATCTCCTGGAAATGTGGACGATTATGGGGCCCCCGGCGAAGGCAGTCGCAATCGTCCTCTTCATCATGTCCTTCTGGTCCATTGGTATTGCGGTCGAGCGGTGGTGGACGTTCCGCCAGGCGAAAGGCCAATCGAAGCTCTACGCACCGCAGGTGGCAAAGCACCTCAAGGAAGGGCACCTGAAGGATGCCATTTCCGTTTCCCAGTCGAAGAACTATCGGTACAGCCACCTGGCGAAGGTGGTGTTGGCGGGGTTACAGGAGTACCAGTTTCAGCAGGAGACCGGATCGAGCCTGGCCCGCGAGGACTTGCTCGATACGGTTCACCGCGCCATTCAGCGCGCCACCGCGCTGACGTCGAACGACTTGAAGCGCGGCGTGCCGTCGCTCGCCACGATCGGCTCCACGGCACCGTTCGTCGGGCTCCTCGGGACGGTGATCGGCGTCATCAACGCGTTCCAAGCGATTGGTGATACCGCGTCCGCTGGTCTCGGCTCCGTGTCGGTTGGTATCGCGGAGGCGCTCGTCGAGACGGCGCTCGGCCTCTTCGTGGCCATTCCGGCGGTCTGGTTCTACAACTACCTGACCGGCCGGGTCGAGTACTTCAACGTCGAGATGGACAACTCGTCATCGGAGCTCGTCGACTACTTTATCAAGAAGACCGCATAGTAGCGAGCGAGTGTAGCAACTGTAACGAGCGAGTGTAGCAACTAGCGCGCGAGTGTAGCGAGGGGTCTTTAGACCCCTCGTTCTGACACACTCCTCGTACCGACAGCAAGGAGAGCCTCATGTCCATGGATGTCGGTGGCGCCCGAGGCGGCGTCAAGTCGGACATCAACGTCACGCCGCTCGTCGACGTGATGCTCGTGTTGCTCATCATCACGATGCTCATTGCGCCGTTGGTTCAGGCGGGTGCGAACGTCACGCTGCCGCAGGCCCGTAACCTGCAGGCCAAGCCGGACACCCAGACGCAGACGACGGTGCTCATCACCGCCGGCCGCGAGTTCTATGTGGATGGCCAGCCGGTCTCCGATGCTCAGCTCCTGAGCCGCATCATGGAGTCGCTCGACGCGAAGCCCGAGCACATCGTGTACTTGAAGGCCGACCGCCAGACGCCGTATGCGGCCGTCATGGAGATGATGGATCGCCTTCGGGAGGCGGAGATCGAAGAAGTCGGCCTCATTACGGAGCCGGATCCTGAGGCCCAACGGCAGACGGAGGGAGGCGAATAAGCGATGGCCCTCCACAAGCACTACGGCGCCGACAAGGTCACCCAGAGTGAGCCGCCGCACTTCCTGAACGACATGAACGTGACGCCGTTCATCGACGTGCTCCTGGTGCTCATCGTGATCTTCCTGGCTGCGCTCGCAAACTCCCAGCAGGGGATGGACATCAACCTACCGCTCGAGACGAGGTCGCAAGAGGCGAGCGCCGTTTCGGACCAGATCGTCGTGGAGATGGCCGCGAACAAGAGTATCTCCATCAACAAGCAGAACGTGAGTCTGCCTGAGCTCGAGGAGCGGCTCCGGACGCTTTTCGACACGCGTAAGGAAAAGAAGATCTTCCTCATTGGCGACCCCTCGCTGCCCTATGGTGAGATTGTCCAGGTCATCGACGCGGCCAAGGGTGCTGGCGTCGACATGGTGGGAATTGTCACCGAAGGCATGCGTAAAGCCGCCAACGCGGCTCAGCCCAGCGAGTAAAGACAGGGGCGAGGGGCCAGGGACGAGGTGCCAGGGCTGTCTCAGGGAATAAGGGACCTTGAGGCCTGAGACAGCTCTCGGACCTCGCCCCTTCCACCCCCCTGCCCCTCGCCCCTGTCCCTTTACCCCTTTACCCCTTTACCCCTGTGACCCCTAGCGCGGACGCGAAGCGGCCGCGCTTGAGCGTGCACGCACGGCTTGAGACCGGGTATGCTTATTCGAGACGTAGGCCGCGTTTTTGCAGGTCTGTCTCGAGGGCCGGGATTCGACACCCGGCGTGGACATCAAGAGGCTTGCTGTCTCTTATGGTCCGGTTGGTGAGCGCCCCCCAACGTCCCTGGGTCCCGGGAGTTACTTCATGGCTACGCGCTTCTTCAGTCGACCGGCGGCGGTTGTCGCGCTGGGCGTCGCACTCGGTATGGTGGTCGCCACGCACGCGTCCGCGCAATACTTCGGCCAGAACAAGGTCCAATACGACCGCTTTCGGTTCGAGGTCCTGAAAACCAAACGCTTCGATATTCACTACTATCCAGAAGAGAAAGCGGCGACCGAGCAGGCGGCCCGCATGGCCGAGCGCTGGTACGAGCGAATCTCGAAGACGCTCGACCACGAGCTCACCGACCGTCAACCGCTTATCCTGTACGCGAGTCACCCCCACTTCCAGCAGACCAACGTCATCGAGGGTGGCATCGGCGAAGGAACCGGCGGCGTGACCGAGGCACTCAAGCGACGCGTCGTGCTGCCGTTTGCCGGCCCGCTGGCCGAGACCGACCACGTGCTCGGCCACGAGCTCGTCCACGCGTTCCAGTACGACATTGGCTTCATGATGGGCGGGCGCGGCCTCTTCCGCCTCCCACTGTGGTTCATTGAGGGCATGGCAGAGTATCTCTCCGTCGGCCCGGTCGACCCACAGACGGCAATGTGGCTTCGTGATGCCGCCTTGCGAGACAAGCTGCCGACCATTCGAGACCTCAACAACCCGCGATACTTCCCATATCGGTGGGGCCAGGCGCTGTGGGCCTTCGTGGCGGGCCGGTGGGGCGACGAGGTCGTGGGTGACGCGCTCCGCATTGCCGCGCAGACCGGCGATGCCGAGGGTGCGCTGATCGAGGTGACGGGCCTCGACTCCGAGGAGCTCTCCAACTCGTGGAAGGGCGCCATCATCGAGCAGTATCAGCCCGTGCTGAGCAAGGGGGCGCAGGAGGAGGCCGGTACGGTGCTCCTCTCAGAGGAGCAGAACGGCGGGCAGATCAACATCGGTCCGTCGCTCAGCCCTGACGGAAAGCGGATCGCCTTCCTGTCGGAGAAGGACCTCTTCTCGATCGACGTGTTTCTCGCGGACGCGGAGACGGGGAAGATCGAGCGCAAGATCGTCGAGACGGCGGCAGACCCTCATTTCGACAGCTTGCAGTTCATCAACTCCGCTGGTGCCTGGGATCGCTCCGGGCGCTACATTGCCTTTGCGGCGATTAGACGGGGCGACCCCGTGCTGAGCATCTACGACGTCGAGCAGAACAAGCGCGTGCGTGAAGCCGCGTTCAAGGAGCTCGGCGAGATCTATCACCCCACCTGGGCGCCGGACGGTCGGCGCATCGCGTTCTCTGCGCTCAAGGGTGGTCTTCCAGACCTCTACGTGTACGACCTCGACAAAGAGGAGCTGCGCGCGCTGACCGACGATGCGTACGGCGAGATCCAACCGGCGTGGTCGCCCGATGGCAAGACGATTGTCTTCGTGACCGACCGCTTCTCCAGCGATCTCGACAAGCTCCAGTTTGGCGACTATCGTCTCGCGCGGATCGATGTGGAGAGCGGGCGCATCGAGCCCGTCGAGGCGTTTCCACACGGCAAGCACATCAACCCGCAGTGGGCGCGTGACGGCCAGTCGCTCTTCTTCCTCGCCGACCCTGACGGTGTGACGAACGTCTACCGGCTCGAGCTCGCCAGCGGCCGCATGCTGCGCGTCACCGACGTCAGGACAGGTGTAACCGGCATCACAGCGCTCAGCCCGGCGCTCTCGGTAGCCTCCAACGCCGATCGGCTTGCGTACAGCGTGCAGTTCGATAGCGGGTACGAGATTCGGACGTTGGGCGCGGACGCCCGCGAGATGCCCGTCGAAGTCTCAACGGCCAGCGCCACGCCGGATGCGGGCATGTTGCCACCGCCGATCGCGGCGCGCAGGAACACGGAGGTCGAAAAGCTGCTGGCTGACGCGACGTTTGGCCTGCCGGCCGAGGGTGAGGGTGAGGACGCTGCCTACGATGCGAAGCTCGGGCTCGACTACGCGGCCCAGGCCATGGGCGTCGGCACGAGCCAGTTCGGCACATACCTGAGCGGTGGCGTCGCGCTTCAGTTCAGCGACATCCTCGGCAACCACATTCTCTCGACCTCCATTCTCGCGAACGGCGAGATCAAGGACATCGGCGGTCAGGTGGCATATCTGAATCGCTCGTCCCGGCTGAACTGGGGCCTCATTGGGGGATCGATCCCCTATCGTTCGCAGGGCGTCAGGGATAGTATCGGCGAGACTCCCGGTACCATCGATCGAGACTTGATCACGTTCCGGCAGACCCATCGTCAGATCGCCGGCCTGGTGGCGTATCCCTTCAGCCGTTCCGACCGGTTCGAGTTCTCGGGTGGCTACGAGAACATCGCGTTCGATTGGGAAGTGGAGACGTTCACGTTCCTGCCCAACGGAGAGCTCCTCGATCGAAGGGAGTCCGACCTGGACTCACCAGATGACATCCACCTCGCGAGCGCGTCGGCGGCCTTCGTTCACGATACGTCAGTGTTTGGCCCGACCAGTCCGCTGCTCGGCTCGCGCTACCGCGTCGAGGCCATCCCAACGGGCGGCAGCCTGAACTACACTGGCCTCTTGCTCGACTACCGCCGCTACTTCGTCCCCTTCCGCCCGGTGACGTTCGCGGTGCGGGGACTGCACTACGGCCGGTATGGCGGGGATGGTGATGACGAGCGGTTGCGTCCGCTGTATCTCGGGTCGCAGTACTTTGCAGACCCAGGCTTCGTGCGTGGCTATGAGATTGGCGACATAGACCCCAACGAGTGCACGTTCGATGAAGACGGGAGCTGCCCCGAGTTCGAGCGACTCCGTGGGTCACGTCTTCTCGTGGCGAATCTCGAGCTGCGCTTCCCGCTCGTGGGCATCTTCACGGGCCAGTACGACTACGGTCCCGTGCCCATCGAGGGCCTGCTCTTTGGCGACGCGGGCGTGGCGTGGACCTCTACCGAGGACCCGTCGTTTGCCAACGGGTCGCGCGATTGGGTGCGGAGCGTTGGTGCCGGATTGCGCTTCAACGCGCTCGGCTTCGCGATCTTCGAGGTCAACGCCGTGAGGCCACTCGACCGCCCCGGCGTCGGCTGGAAGTTCGCGTTCAACATCCGGCCTGGCTTCTGAGCCCTAGAATCGATATCTCACGCCAAACTGACCGCGCCACCGTGACCTGAGGTCGTCGACGGTGAACGGCTCGGCACTGAGCGGGTCGAGGTTGTAGATCATCTTGCCCGTGGCCTCGTCGATGCCGTCGAACTGGACCGGCAAGAGCTGCTGGTTGCCGCCCGCGTTCCGGATTACGCCGCTGTCGCTGCTGAACAGGTTGCCGATGTTGGACACGTCGAAGTGCAGCTCGATCCGGCGCCGATCGCCGAGCGGCACGTCGAAGAGTAGCTTGAAGTCTACGGCGTGACTCCACGCCGTGAACGACGCGTTGCGCGGTACGATCTGGCCGACATAGTCTTCGAGCTCGGCAAGGGCCACGTAGCTCATCAGGTCGTCGAACGTCCCGTTCGTGAAGATGACTTCGTCCCCACGTGCTGGAATGTAGAGCTGATCATTCGATGTGCGGGTATCGCCGTTCACGTCGCGGGTGAACGTGCTCGAGAATGGCCGCCCGTTTTGCCCGTTGTAGAAGGCCGAGGCCGTCACACCCACCCGCCGGAGATCGAAGCGATACGAGCCCGATAGGTTGATGCGGTGGCGGACCTCGTAGTTGGAGCGAGCGAGCGGCGCGTTGTTGGGATCGCCCGGCACGTAGAGGAAACCCCAATTGCTCGCGGCCTGGCTCGACGTGCCATCGTTGATCGACCGCGCGTAGCCATACGTGTACGACCCGCTCCCGAACCAGCCTCCGCGGAAGGGCCGTTCCAGCTTGAAGGCGACGTTGTAGTTTTCACCCTCGTCGGTGTTCGTGATTAAGATGACGTCGCTCAGCTCGGGATTGGCGCGCTGGAAGAGCGGCCGACCCTCGGGCCGGGTCCCGATGGGCTCGAGGTTGAGGTTCTGATACGCGATGTCCTTGAGGACAGTGCTGAACAGGAGCTCGGCCGTGGCGGCGAGACCGCCAAAGATGTCGCGATCGTACGCCACGTTTCCTCGAATCAATTGCGGGTAGCGGTAGTCCGGGTCGATCACATCGATCTCGTTCGTCGCGGCATCGCCAATGGTAGTTGGCTGACCGTTGGCGTCCGGGACGAACGGAATGCGGTTATCGGCGTCGGACGGAACGTTCAGCCGAGTGAATTCGAGACCGGTGT
>WHTZ01000033.1:69906-70135 GCA_009377495.1 Luteitalea sp. | reverse complement strand
AGCCAGCGCACCCAGGAGATCGGTGTGCGCGTTGCCCTGGGCGCGGCGCCGATCGACGTGATCCGCTTGGTGATCCGACAAGCGCTGAAGCCTGTGCTGTTGGGGCTCGTGATCGGCGTTGGCGGTGCCGTCGTCGCGAGCGACCTGCTGGCTGCGCAGCTGTACGGCGTCACGCCACGCGATCCGCTCACAATCATGCTGGTCAGCGTGGCGTTCGTGGTGGTGGCCA
>WHTZ01000033.1:0-69896 GCA_009377495.1 Luteitalea sp. | reverse complement strand
CTGGGCTCCCGCCCGCCGCGCCGCCCGCGTTGATCCCACTCGTGCCCTGAGCTCCGCGTAGTTGCCAGCGAGCGGACGCCTCGGCGAGGCGTCCCTACCTTCCACCCTGGTAGGGTGCGTTCGCCGAACGCGCCGTGCCGCGTAAAGTGGTAGACATTCTTCTACCTCGAGTGCTAGAAGTAGTAAGGAGTAGAAATGACGTGGCAGCGCTGGAAGTGGACGCTGGCGCGGCGCCTTGGCATTATGCGAGCGGACGCGGAGCTCGACGAAGAGATCCGCGCCCACCTGGCCATGGAGACGCGGCAGCGAATAGAAGCTGGTGACACGCCAGAAATGGCCAGAGCCAGCGCGGTCAAGGACTTCGGAAACGTGACACTGGTGAAGGAGACCACGCGGGACGTGTGGGCCTTCACGTCGCTGGAGCGTCTGCGGCAGGACGCCCGCTACGGGATGCGCAGCCTGTGCAGGTCGCCAGGCTTCACCCTCTTGGCTCTCGGCGCGCTGGCGTTGGGAATTGGATCGACCACCGCGATGTTCACGGTGTTCTACTCGGTCGTCATTCGACCGCTCCCGTTTCCGGGGCCTGATCGGCTCGTCACACTCTGGGAACAGCCCCCACGAAGCTCAGACCAGAATGTCGTTTCACTGCACAACTTCAAGGCGTGGCAGGAGCGGTCTCGATCGTTCGAGGCGATGGCTGCGTATGTACAAGGCGCCATGAATCTGATAGGGCGTGGCGGTGACGAATCCGTTCAGATCACCGGCACGATGGTGACGGCCGCTTTCTTCCGCGTTCTGCGCGTTGAACCGATACTCGGCCGTGGCTTTGCGCGAGGGGAAGACGGTCCCGCGGCGCCGCCGTTCGTGGTCCTGGGTCACGGTCTGTGGCAGCGGCGCTTCGGTGGGCAGGCAAGTGTCATCGGCCGACGAATCTCCATCGGTGGCACGCACCACGAGATCATCGGCGTGCTACCAGCGGACTTCGTCTTTCCCAATCGGCGCGGGGAGCTGTTCACGAACCAGAGGGCCGATTACGACGGACGCGATTTCCGCGTCGTCGCCCGGTTGCGTCCAAAAGTCGAGTTGCACGAGGCGCAGGCTGAGATGAAGGCCATCGCTGCCGGTACGGCCGAGGAGCGCCCCGTCCTGAATGCCGGGTGGAGCGCGACCGTGACACCCCTCCACGAGCAGACCGTCGGGCAGACGAGATCTCTCCTGAGCGTGCTCTTCGCCGCCGTGGCGTTCGTGCTGCTGATCGCCTGTGCCAATGTCGCCAACCTCCTGCTTATGCGTTCAACGGCCCGCGATCGCGAAATGACCATCCGGCTCGCGCTGGGAGCGGGAACGTGGCGTCTGGCGCATCAGTTACTCGTGGAGAGTCTTCTTCTGGCCGGAGCCGGTGGCCTCCTTGGAATAACCCTCGCTCATTGGGGCCTTCGGGCCCTGCTTGGAATGGTTTCCGTCGATTTCCCTCTGCCGCGCCTTCATGAAATCGGAGTCGATTCCACGGTTCTGTGGTTCGCGGTGGTGCTCTGCGTGACCGTTGGCGTGCTGTTCGGCATGGCGCCGATCGTCACGTCGCGCCGGCGGGAGCTGTCGCAGGGCCTGCGGCAGGGGAGTCTATCTGTGGCTTCGGGCCAGCGCCGCTTTCGTCAGGTGCTGGTTGTCACCGAGGTCGCTGTGGCACTCGTGCTCGTCGTCGGCGCGGGTCTGATGATCCGCAGCGTTCTCCGGCTCGGTCAGGTCGAGCCGGGCTTCCAAGCGGACCGCGTCCTCACCGTGCAGATGATGTTGCTTCCTAGCAAGCCGCAATTTCATGTCGAGGTCGTGGAGGATATGCTGCGGCGCGTACGCGAGGTATCACAAGTGGTGTCCGCGAGCTCCATCCATGTCCTGCCGATGTCGGGGTTCAACTCGAGCACATGGTATTGCCGCGCGGATCTGCCAGAGCCGCCACGCGAGAGCCGGCCGGGAGGCGACATCTCTCTTGTGATGCCTGACTACTTTCGGACGATGGGCATTCGGATACTGAGGGGACGGGACTTCGGGCATCGCGATCGCCTCGATACGCCGCATGTCGGCATCTTGAACCAGAGCGCGGCTCGAAAGTTCTTTGGCAACGACGATCCGTTGGGGAAGCGCCTCACGGTTTCCTGGAACGATGCGGGGGAGGTCGAAATTGTCGGCGTCGTGTCTGACATCCGCCATTCGGCTCTCCACTCAGATCCCGAGCCGTCCCTCTTTCTCCCCCACACCCAGCTCCCGTTTCCTTATGTGTCCTTGGTGATCCGAACGCTGTCGGATCCGCTCGCCGTCGCTGCTGACGTGAAAGAGCACATTCGGCAGGTCGACGCCGATCAAGGGGTTGCCCGAATTGAGACGATGGAGGAGCGGGTTGCCAGCACCACTGCCCAACCTCGCGTCCAGGCGTGGTTCGCGGTGGTGTTCAGTCTGCTCGCCCTTGCGCTCGCCTGCATCGGCATCTACGGAGTCACCTCGTATGCCGTCGCCCAACGCACGCGCGAGATCGGCGTCCGCGTGGCGTTGGGAGCCGCTCCGCTCACGATCTTCTGGCAGATGCTGCGCGAAAGCCTGGCCCTCACCAGCGCAGGTATCGGAATGGGACTGTTAGCCGCAGTCGTGCTGACTCGCTACCTCGAGACGTTCCTGTTCGACGTCGAACCGACCGATCCCATGGTTTACGTGGGAGTGGTCGCATTCATGCTCATCGTCGCGACGGCAGCGTGCTATCTGCCGTCGCGCCGCGCTGCGACCATCGATCCGAACATGGCATTGCGTGATGAGTGACTGACGGCGCGATCGATCCGATCGCGTTCAGTCCGGATCCCAAAAACAGCCTGACAAGTCTTTCGCGATGCTTCGGCGCAAGTCGGCGAGCGCGTGAGAATGGCCAGTTGTGGGCGTCAGGCGCACCGACGCGCGGCGTTCTCGCGTCGAGCCAACAGCGACAGTGGATGCAACCGTGATTGCGTGTTGTCGACGCTTCCTGAGGCTCGAAAAACGACGATGGTAGGATGGGCCATGAGTACCAATCGTGCCGCCTTCGATCACCTCTCCGACGCTGACCTCCTCCGCGAGGTGCCCCGCCTCGCCGCGTGCGAACGTGACGCAACCGCGTCGCTCATCGCCTCGCTGGCCGTGCTCGATACGCGCCAGTTATATCTCGGTGAAGGCTTCTCGTCACTCTTCGTCTACTGCCGCGAGTGTTTACGTCTTTCGGAGGCGGCGACCTACGATCGCATCATGGCCGCGCGGGCCGCGCGACGCTTCCCGTGATTCTATGACCGCGCCCTGACCGCGCTCCTCGCCCAGTTGGCCAAGACGAAGCATGCGGCCACGGAGCGCCCGCGCCGGAGTGACGGTCCGGCGCCGGGCTCGCGTCGGATTCCCGCCGAGGTTCAACGAGCGGTGTGGGCGCGTGACGGCGGCCAGTGCACCTTTGTGAGCCCGAGCGGCCGGCGTTGTGCCCAGCGCGGGTTCCTGGAATATCACCACGCGATGCCCTTTGCCCTGGGCGGCGAGGCCTCGGTCGAGAACGTGTGCTTACGCTGCAAACCGCACAACAGGTACCAGGCGGCACGCGACTTTGGACCATGGGATCGGAGACACGTACAGGATCGCGGACCGGCGGCCCGATCCCAACACCGCGGAACTCGTGCCAGCACGAGTTCACCGACGAACCACGAGCGTCGACGTGCCCCACCAGCATACGAGGACGGACCCACGTTGAGGCGGTGACCCGGAAAGGCAACTCGTCGGATCGGTTCGCACCCCCTTCCCGGACAGACACACGAGTAACAAATAGTCTGGAGACCGAGGTGACAGTGCACACATGCGTCTGACCATTCGCGCTCATGGGCGGTGGGGTGGTAGATGCGACGTTGACTTGCGGGGGTCGCTTAGCCTGCCCTTTAGGATCGCGCCAAGCTTTGCGCAGCCATGTCGCAAAAGTGTGAATCTCTCTTGCCCATCATGATCTCCGCCGCTGTAACACCATTTTCATTCTTGAGATCTCTTCGGGCGCCATACTTGATCGGCAGCCGGGCTGGAAGCAGGGGCGCTGACCGTCGAAGGGACTAGCCGCCCGTGGCAGAAGTGATTGCGACGCGGACATCGATCCGACGATCGTCCCAGCACACGCGGGCGTCGGGCTGTGACGCGGGGGCTGGGGATAGCATCGAGATCGCGCGCCAAGGGGCGTTGAAGGCGGCGAATGGGCACCCTAAGATGGACCAATATCGTCACCGCGCGGCCCTGGAGGCTGCGCCGCGTACCCACGCCTAACACCGTGTTCATCGGAGTATGCCTACCCCGCCCACCTATGGCTGCCTATAAGGCCGCCAGAGCCGTTCCGGGCGCGTCAGGGCGGAAGTACGGACGGAGACGGTAGCTCTCGTTCCAGAAATGGGCTCATGCGGCCGCCTGGGATGTTTCCCAGGGCTGTTAATCTCCTCCGCCTAAACGCGGACCATTTCCTGGAACGATGACCTGCTACTATCTGTCGTCTCAGGCGCGATCAGACGGTCTTCGTCGAACGCTTACACACCGACCCGTCGCCCTTCAAACGGCCGAGCACCCGCAGCTTTGGCGCTGACGCGCTGACGTGCTGGCGTGTCCCCGGTGTGGCGGGCGGCTCATCGCGCTCATCGAGGAGCCGCGCGTGATTCGGCGGATCCTCGGGCATCTCGGCCTGCCGACGGAGGTACGTTCGCCGCGTCAGGCCCGCGCCCGCCCATCCCGTTCGAGCTGGTTCAGATCGACGTGGCTGCCGACACTGTGTCGTCGTGATCGGACCCGTGAGCGACGTGGTCGTGGGGCGGACGGCCGCCAGGGATGCTCGGAGTCCTTCGTCCCCTCGTCCACCTGCTGTCCCGTCGCCCATCTTCGCCGGGCGGCTCATGCAGGTATCGGTGTGTCTCGTTGCCCAACCCGCAGGCGCAGTTGCGGTGTCCGCGGGCAGGTGTTGGAGCGTGGCAGCCACCGGGGGCGGGCTCGGTCGGTACTGATTCCGATAACCGTAGCGTCCATCGATGTGTGTCATTGGAGGGCCATCAAAAAGCGGGCTCACGCTCAGGCATTGACCGGCCGCGGCCGCCTCGCTACGATGGTTTTGAATAAGTCCTGTAGACTTCACCATGCCAGAGATTCAAGTCCAGGTCCCAGAAGAGCTCGAATCGGCACTGCGCGATCACATCGCTGCCGGCGAGTTTGCAGATGCATCGGCGCTCGTAGCCGAAGCGGTCCGCTACTACTTGGATCGGCACCCGCTGGAGGCCTGGCAGGAGTACGTCCGCCAGGAGATCGAGTGGAGCCGGCAGCATGCCGGCCGGTGATTTGCCGCTCGCCGCCATCGCGGACGCTGGTCCCCTCATCCATCTCGACGAGCTCAACGTTCTCGACATCCTTGCCGGATTCACCGCCGTCTTGGTGCCCTCGATCGTAGCGACCGAGACTTCCCGTCGCCGCCACGGATGGCGCGAGCGTGCGCCGGCGTGCCTCCACGTTGAGGATCCCGATCCCGCGGCTGTTCAGCGCCTGCTCGCGCGGTCATCCGGTGCCGAGCTCGATCCAGGCGAAGTCGCTGCCCTCGCACTCTGGGAGGATCATCGCGACGCGGTGCTCCTCTGCGACGACCTCGCCGCGCGTCGTTATGCCGAGTCGCTCGGTTGTCCGATTGCGGGAACGTTGGGTCTTCTGCTCTGGGCGACTCGCTCGGGCAGGCTTGATCGCGAGCGCGGTCGCCAGCTCATCGCCGCGCTCCCGTCGCGCACGACGCTGTACATCCGGCCGTCTCTTGTCGCGGAGGCCCTCCGGTCACTCGATGACTGATCGCCACTCTAGCGTAAATCGGCAGGCGTTCGATGGGCCGCTGACGGGCTGACAGCGCGGGTCCTGTCAACAACGCACACTGGCGCTGTGGACTGTGGGGCACGCCACTTTGGACCATGGGACAGGAGACACGTGCCGGATGGTGGACGGGCGGCCCGATCCCGGCACAGCGGAACTCGTGCCAGCACGAGTTCACAGACGAACCACGAGCGTCGACGTGCCCCTCCAGCATGCGAGGACGAATCGACGCTGAGGCGGTGACCCGAACGGCGACTTTTCGGGTTGGTTCCCGCCCCGTTCCCGGACACACAAGTAACACAGGAGTCAGGAGACCTCGCATCCGCCGTCACGCCACTATCCTTGACTATCTGGGTATCACGCGCTACGATGCCTAGACTTTCTGGTCATTGCACGCGACCCGCTACCTTATGTGCCGTCATCGTGGTCGCTCCTCTCTCGTTGGGGTGGAGCGTCTGGTTCGGTGACGCTTCAGCCCGGGAACGTTGCCTCGATCAATCGAAAACGCTCGGCACTAGAACCATACCGCATTACTGACCAGCCAGTGAGGCACGTCGCCAACTCATGCTCCTCGTACACCACATGCATGCAGCCCTTCGTCGGATTGTCCTCCGGAATGGCCGCCAACTCGGCTGGCGTCAACACTGGGTTGAAGACGAAGAAGCCTCGCGTCCCAGCGCGGACAACCGTGCTCAGTGCTCGAACCGCTTGGGCACAATCGGCACGACTCAGATTGTCGAGAACCAGCGCCGCCAGCACGCCATCAAAAGGCCGACCACGAAACGGTAGCGCCATCGCCGAGCCAACGAGGAACCGTGCATTGAATCCGGCACAGGACGCCCAGGACTGGGCTGCACGGACACCTGTTCGGCATAGTCGACGCCCACAACCTCCTCTATGCCGTGGCCGACGAGGAACTGTGCCCAGCGCCCAAACCCACACCCAACGTCCAGAAGGCGAGTACATGAATGCGCTTCAAAGTATGTCCGACACCGAACCATGGCATCCGAAGGCGGGGCTTCATACCATGCCCCAGGCATCGCCGCGAAGATGCCTTCCCACACCGCCCGATCACGAGTGATGTAGTCCTCCACTATGAAGTCGTTCGTCCTCCGCCCATGATGTGCAACTGTCTATGTTCTGGTGCCGGGAGCGGGGGTCGAACCCGCACGAGCCGTTGGGCCCAAGGGATTTTAAGTCCCCAGCGTCTGCCAATTCCGCCATCCCGGCACTTCCTTAGTGTGTGGTGATTGAGGCTTATTTCGCAACGGGGCGCCTGTCTGGGTGTGGTCCCGTGAGGACCCCGCGTTCCGCCGACGGGCCTGGCGCGTCTCGGGTACAACTGATTTCGATGGTGTGTGGGGAGAAAAGGCTCGAAATGCCCCTCGTGTCCGGTCACGTTCAGCGGGACGAGAACCCGCCGCAGCGCACGGGGGGCATTTCGAGTAACGGTCAGCGGACTTGCCCGCGGATCTCGCCCCCGGGGTTAACCTGCGTGTGAACGTTGACGTAAGCGTTCCCCCTGAGGATCGCGGTCTCGACATCTTCCAGCGTCTCCCAACCGCAGCCGTTGCTTTCGTCGGGCGACGACGCCGAGCTCCGCACCAGAATGCCGTTGACGTCGCGAGGGTCGCCGCTGAAGAGCGTGACACCGACGGGGCCGTTCACACCCTCGGGACCGCAGTGGATGTGGGACGCCACGACGTCTGCGATACGGCCGACGACCACCGTGAAGTCCAGCGCCGGACGGTCGCGGTTGAAGCGGAAAAGGGCCTGACCCCGCGCCCGCGTCTCTACCGGCGGCACCTCCGATGCGCCGGTGAGGTGAGCCCAGAAGCTGCGCCGCGCCGTGGTTTTCGTGAGCTGGAGGACCACGCCCGTCTCGCCGAACGGCACGCCTTCCTGGTTCGCCAGCAGATACAGCTCACCGCGAGCATCCTGGCCAAAGCCCAGCAGTGACAGCCCGAGCGTCTCCATACCGGCCAGCCGGAATTCGCGAACGCGGTTCTTCTTGTGCAGGGGGCCGTTCTTCTGCAGGAAGAATAGCCGGCCACCGCCGCCGGCTGGGTGGGCGTTATCGCCAAACACGTAGCGCCCTTTCAACGCCGGGATCTGGTTCCCGTGGTAGACGAAGCCACCAATGACGGCGATGCCCTCGTCATGATCGTATTCGGCAATTGGGTCGATCAGCCCTTCCGGCTCGTCACCCGGCTGGCAGTCGAAGACGAAGCCCGGCTCGGTTCCGTTCGGGTCGAAACAGAAGGATCCCTCTTTGATGCGCCAGCCGAAGTTGCCGCCCGCCACGCCGATGTCGATCTCCTCGATGTCGTTCTGACCAACGTCCCCGATATACATCGCGCCGCTCTGCGAATCGAATGAGAATCGGAAGGGGTTGCGAAAGCCGTATGCATGGATCTCGTCCAGAAAGCCCTCCACGCCCACGAACGGGTTGTCGGCCGGAATGCCGTATTGGCCGTTGGCCGCGTTGCTACCCGTCGGATCGATGCGGATGATGGTGCCGAGAATATTACTGGGATCTTGGCCATTCCCGCCTTCGACGTGCCCGTCACCCTCGTCATCGGCTGCGCCGCCGTCACCGAAGGCGACGTACAAGTAACCGTCGGGACCAAACGTGAGCGCCCCAGCATCGTGATTGAACTGCGGCTCATCTACGCGCAGCAGTTCCCGACTGCCCGAGGCGTCGACCACGGAGTCCGGATTGCAGGGATCCGGGATCTGCCACTCACGCACGAGGCTCTGGTGGTTGGCCGCCACATCTTCAGGCAGCGTGGAGAAATCAGCCGGGTCGGTCGCCGGTTCAGATGTGTAGGTGTAGAGCAGGCCGTTCTCCGCGTAGTCCGGGTGAAACGCCACGCCCAAGAAGCCGCGCTCGTCAAAGGAGCCCGGCCCTCCGACCCCGAGGCTCACCAGCATGGCGCTCACGTCGAGGATGACGCGCTTCTCGCCCGTCGCCAGCTCGACGCCCCACAAGATGCCGTCCTGATCGGTCACATACAACCGGCCGCGCAGCTCGGCGCAGCCAGGAGCGACCGTCCCCCAGTTGGGGGCAGTCAGGCCCTCGGCGACCGGTGTCAGGCTGATCGTGACGTGGCCAGTTCGGATCGGCTCGGGAATGGGGTCTTCCAACGGTGGGGTGTCTTGCGAAATCACCCGGACGGTGAGCAGTAATGTCACCAGGGTCATCAAGGCAGCGACGCGCACGACTCGCCTTCGTGCAGACATTCGAGCACCTCCGATGTGATGGCTGGCCATCCGCGCGTGGTCCAGCGCGATGTCCCAATTGGTCCCCGGCACTGGTGAGCGTCCAGCGCCGCATTGGCGTTTGCGCATTACGCAAAGGACGTGCCCTCCCCACTCTGCTGGCGTCGCGGTACTCGCATCGCCGCAACTTGCAGACGTCATGATGGATCGGCCGCACCTAACCGGGCAGCCGGACTTCGGGGGCCTTACCACAGACGTAAGCGTGTTACGTGGCAAGTAATCGCTAGCGCCTCTCCCCTCGCGCTCTTGCGTCATCGCCGCCATTGCTCTTGATCGGTATTATATGAATTAATATAATACCGAGGGTTATGTGGAGACGTAACGACGGGCTGCGGCCGCGAGTCCGATTGAAGACCCGCCACTACTACATCCTGCTCTCGCTCGCCGCGGGTGATCGTCACGGCCTGGCGATCGCGCGTGAGGTGCGAACGCTGAGCGATGGTCGCGTGCGGCTGTGGCCTGCGACCCTCTACGGCTCGCTCGAGGAGCTGCGTGCGCATGGATGGATCGAGGAGTTGGACGACCCGCGACAGCGACCCGCAGACGAGAGCGAGAGAAAGCGCTTCTATCGCATCACGAAGAGTGGCCGCGTGTTGCTGGCGAGGGAGACGGAGCAGCTCGAGGGTCTCGTGCGCATCGCTCGCTCGCGCCTGAAGCCACGGCCCGGAGCCACATCGTGAGTGGACCCGCCGACTTCGGCCGCGCGCTACACACGAACAATTTGTCTACGTAGCGCCGGGCCTTTAGGCCCCGCGAATCAGTGCACCGTGGGACCCGGCTGCTCGAGAGAGATGGCGCGCGTGAGCAACTGTTCGAGCTGTGCGTGCGGGATCTCGAACGGGCCGGCCACCACGGCCGCACTGTGCGTTTCGAGCGCGATGGCCACACCCTCTTCGTGCGGCGTGACGACCCAGTTGAAGCCGCGCAGCGTCACCGCCGGCTCCTCAACGCGATCCGGATTCTGCGCGCGATCGAGGGCCAGTAACATCGACCGCACGACCGCCGCAGCGTCCGCTGCGGTCCACGCGGCCGGTGCGTTCCCGGTGAGCATCGCCGTTTCGGTTGACACGGCCGTCTCGCCGCGGAGCAGGACTTCAATCGTGTACGTCATGGTTCAATCGGATCTCCGCAAGTCAACATCGACTTGCCGAAATAAGGGTTCTCGACCGCTTTCGTCCGCTGCGCCCACGGCTGTTTCTTCATCGCGCACGTAAACCCGTACACGCCGGGCAGCCCTGCATCCAGGAACTTCGGCACGAGTGACGCAGAGAGCGCACCAAAGAACTCCCGGGCATCGTCGAGGCTCTTGGTGCTCGCGAGTTGCTCGGCTGCCGCTTTTGCGCCGTTGCCCGCGACTCGCCCCGCGAGGGGCGCGAGAGCCTCGGCAGGCTCGCCGATCCCCTCGACCTGGTCGGAGGCGAGGACAACCCGGATCTGCTCGTAGTGCTCGAATGCCTCCGCTTCCGGCGTGCCCTCCCCTGCCTCGTCCGGTTGCTGCGCGGCAACCAGCAGCGTCCCCCAGAGCAGTGCGATACCAACTGCAAGAAATGAGCTCATCCGTCTGGTCATGTGTCCTCCACAGCCGTCTACCATGTTATCGACCTTTCTCTCCGCTCGTCGAACTGGCTGGTGACGATGGCGTCTCCGTACCTCGGCCATACTTGGGCTCGTAGCGCGCCTGGATGGCCTTCTTGATCTGTGCCGGCGGTTCGCCCGCGGCATGTCGCTCGATCACCTCACGGGTGACGTCCAGACAAATCTGTCAGGTGAACGCGTGCCCATCCCAGATGGGCTTTCCGTCAGCGGTGCGTCCCTTGACGTAACAGTCTCGATTGTTGCCATGTCCCATCCCTTCGCAGCCGCAATAACACGGGATGTCCTGCAGGATGTCTCCCCGTCGCTCCGCGAACGCGTATGCTGCGCGAGCCAGCTCTGGCGATCGTCCTACCCAGGAAGCCACGGTCGGTAATGCCGGCCAGTTGGGGTCCCATTCCGTATCGGGTGAAACGGTCACTGCGTCAGCGGCCTGTTCCGGCGTCTCTTCGAGTCGCACCCGCGTCCAGACGATCACGAGTGTCGCCAGCGCGAGCCCCACGAGAAGCGCCGTGATGATGATGTCTCGACGCCCGTGCACACGTTGATTCTCGCTCATAACGTACCTTCCTACCATCTCACGCCGTCACGCGGGAAGCCGTGAGCCGGCCCTTCCGGAGCGCGCGCCGCTTCAGCATGTAGAACATGACCGGCAGGTTGACGAGCACGTGAATCGTTGACGTCACCATGCCGCCAATGATTGGCGCCGCGATCGGCTTCATCACATCCGCGCCCACCCCAGCGCTCCACATGATGGGGATGAGCGAGAGCATCGTGACGCTCACGGTCATCAGCTTGGGCCGCAAGCGCAGCACCGAACCGTCGACAGTAGCTTGCCATACATCGCGTTCGTCTAGGCCGCCGCCACGCCGCAGTCGCCGGTCGAGTGCTTCGTGCAGGTAGATCATCATCACCACCCCTGTCTGAACGGCCACGCCGTACAGCGCGATGTAGCCCACCCACACCGCCACGGAGAAGTTGTAGCCGAGCACCCACTGCAGGATGACGCCACCGGTCATCGCGAACACAACAGACACGATAACCATGAGAGCCTCAGAGAGCGAGTGAAACGTCACGTAGAGCAAGACGAAGATGGTGAAGAAGACGATGGGCAGCATGACCTGCAGCCGCTCGCGGGCCCGCACCTGGAACTCGTACTGCCCAGTCCACGCCAACGTGTAGCCGGATGGCAGCTCCAGGCGTTCGTCGATGATCTGCTTCGCCTGATTGACGTAGCCGCCGATATCGCGTGTGGCGGTGTCCAGATATACATAGCCGGCAAGCTGCCCGTCCTCGTCGCGAATCATCGCCGGCCCCGGCGCCATGGCAATCTCGGCGAGCTGCCCCAAGAGCACGTGTGCCCCCGTCGGCGTCTTGACCAACGCACGCTCGATGGCGGGTAGGCTCTCCCGGAAGTTGCGCGCGTAGCGCACGTTGACCGGATAGCGCTCGCGCCCCTCGATGGTGCGCGTGATGTTTTGGCCGCCCAAGGCCGACTGAATGACGTCCTGGACGTCCTCGATCGTCAACCCGTAGCGCGCGATGGCGGCGCGGTCGATGCGAATGTCAGTGAAGTACCCCTGCGCCACCCGCTCGGCGTAAATGCTGCGCGTCCCTGGTATGTCCTGCAAGAGCTGTTCGATGCGCTCGCCGAGCTGTTGGATAACGTTGAGGTCGGGACCGAAGATCTTGATGCCGACCGGGGTCTTGATGCCTGTCAGGAGCATGTCGAGCCGGTTCCGGATCGGCTGCGTCCACACATTGGGAAAACCGGGGAACTGCAGGGCGGCGTCCATCTCGGCCTGCAGACCCTCGAAAGTGACGCCGGGCCGCCACTGCTCGCGCGGCTTGAGCGTCACGGTCGTGTTCACCATCCCCATCGGTGAGTTGTCGGTGGGGGTCGTGGCGCGCCCGACGCTACCAAAGACGCGGTCCACTTCGGGAAATTCGCGGAGGAGCTTGTCCTGCACCTGGAGGAGGCGCGTCGCCTCGCCCACCGACAGGCCCGGGGGCGCCGTCGGCATGTAGAGCACGGAGCCTTCGTACAGCGGTGGCATGAACTCGCTCCCAAGGCCAAGCACCATCGGCACCGTCAACGCAATCACAGCGAGGTTGACCACGAGAAGGGGTAACCGCCAGCGCAACGCCAGGCGGAGGATTGGGGCGTAGAGCCATATGAAGAAGCGTGACACCGGGTTGGCCGACTCGGGCGGCAGGCGACGCCCGCGAATGAAGATCGTCATCAGCATCGGCACCAACGTAATGGCCAGAATGGACGCGAAGACCATGGCAAACGTCTTCGTGAAGGCCAGCGGGCGGAACATGCGTCCCTCCTGCGCCTCGAGCAGGAACACCGGCACGAACGAGATGATGATGATGAGCAAGGCAAAGAAGATGGCCCGACCGACTTGCTTGGCCGCACGGATAACCTCGCGTGGCTGGTCTTCATAGGGAATGAGGCTCCGCGCTGTTGGCTCGTCGGCGCTCGCGGCGCCATCTGGTTCCGGTCGCTCAGGCCGAGCTGCGTGTTCCAACGGCTCCGAGATATGCCTGTAGGCATTCTCGACCATCACGATGGAGGCGTCGACCAGCACGCCGATCGCCAGCGCGATGCCGCCGAGCGACATAATGTTCGACGTGACGTCGAGATAGTAAATCGGGATGAACGACGCCACCACAGCGATGGGCAACGCCAGGATCGGAATGAGCGCCGACCGGAAGTGGAACAGGAACACGATGATGACCACGGAGACGACGATCGATTCCTCGATCAGGGCGCGGCGAAGTGTCCCAATCGACTCGTTGATGAGCCCAGACCGATCATAGGTGGGCACGATCGAGACGCCCTCCGGCAACGACGCCTGCACCTCGCGCAGCTTGGCCTTCACCCGATCGATCACCCGCAGCGCGTTCTCGCCGAACCGCATCACGACGATGCCGCCAACGACCTCTCCCCTCCCGTCGAGCTCCGCCACGCCCCGGCGGATGTCGGGCCCCAGCCGCACCTGCGCGAGGTCGCCGACGGTCACCGGCGTGCCGCGTGCATCGGTGCCAAGCGACACCTGCCGGATGTCGTCAGTCGATTGGAGGTAGCCGCGGCCCCGCACCATGTACTCACGACCCGAGAACTCGAGCAGCCGCCCTTCCACGTCGTTGTTGCTGGCTTTGATGGCATTCACCACCTCCTTGATCGAAAAGTCGTAGGCGGCGAGCTTGTTGGGGTCCAGGTTGACCTGGTACTGCTTCACGAAGCCACCGATACTCGCCACCTCGGCCACACCAGGGACGGCCGCCAACCAGTAACGCAGATACCAGTCCTGTAGCCCACGCAGCTCCGCCAGATTGTTCTGGCCAGTCTCATCCACCAGGGCGTACTCGAAGATCCACCCGACGCCCGTGGCGTCAGGGCCGATCTCGGGGTTGACACCGTCGGGTAAGTCGCCGCGGATGCCTTGCAGGTATTCGACCACTCGGCTGCGGGCCCAATACATGTCGGTGCCGTCCTCGAAAATGACGTAGACGTACGAGATGCCGAAGTCCGTAAACCCGCGAACGGTCCGAACGCGTGGCGCTGAGATCAGCGACGTGACGACCGGATACGTGATCTGGTCCTCGATGAGATCGGGGCTGCGTCCCTGCCACTCGGTCGAGACGATCACCTGGACGTCGGAGATATCGGGCACCGCATCGAGCGGCGTGGCCGTCATGGCCCAAATGCCCCACAACGTGAGGACGCCCGTGCCTGTAAAGACGAGAAAGCGGTTGCCTGCACACCAGTCGATAATGCGGTTGATCATGGCGATGACTACCTCGCGACCACGGTCAACGCCTTGGACCCGAGGCGCTTGCCGTTCTGCATCACGGTCACGGTGACGTCCCACCGGCCGGCCATCGTAACTTCGCCGGTGCCGCGATACACACCGCCGCCGGCTTGCGTGAGCGTCGCCTCGGTCTTCATCGCTGGCATGTTCATCGATGGCATCGGCGCCATGTAGAAGATCACGTTCACTTGCGCGTCGGTGATCGGCTTGCCCTCTGGGTCGCGCACGACCACCTCGAACTTGTTCTGACCTGCCCTTGGAGGATCGGGCTGGCTGCGAAACGTGATGTCGAGCCGTGCGCGCCCGCCGCCTGCTGCCGCAGCGGGCGGTGTCTCGAACCCCTGCAGCGACGCGCGGAGCTGGCTCTCCGCGTCGATGAAGAAGGCTGCGCCGGTGGCCACCTGCTCGCCCTCCTCGAGTCCATCGAGAATCTCGACTGCCTCGCCCAACTGTTGGCCCACCTCTACCTCTCGCGGCTGGAAGTAGCCGTCGCCCTCTGCGACGAACACCACCTGCTGGGTGCCCGAATCGAGCAGCGCGTTGGCCGGAATGACGAAGCCCGTGCCCGCTGGCGTCGTCAGTTCGACGTTCGTGTACATGCCAGGCTTGAGCCGCGCGCCGCGGTTCGGAAACGCGAACCGCACCTTGACTGTTCTGGTCTTTTCCTCGACGTAGGGATAGATGTAGACGACTCGGCCCTGGAAGCGCTCGCCAGGATAGGCGTCCATGGTCACCGTAGCGCCGGCACCGACGCGAACGAGCGGTATCTCCCGCTCATAGATGTCGGCTTCGACCCAGACCACCGAGAGGTCCGCGATCTTGTACAGGCTCGTCCCAGGTGTGACGTGCATGCCCTGCAGCGCGTGCTTCTCGATAACGAATCCGGTGACGGGCGACCGGAACAACAGCGTGCGCTGCGGCTGGCGCTTTGCTTGGATGGCCTGCAACTGATCGGACGGCAGATCCCACAAGGCCAACCGCTGCTCCGCCGATTCGACCAGTCGGTCGGCATACTCGCGCGCATCGGCGATCTGCGACTGCTCGACTTGGTCGCGCGTCTCGAGCGCCAGCAGGTATTCGCTCTGCGTCGTCACGAGCTCCGGGCTGTAAATCGTGAAGAGCGGCTGGCCCTTCTTCACGAACTGGCCGGTGTAATCGACGTGGAGGTCCTCGATCCAGCCGGCGAGCTTCAGATTGACGTCGGCTTGCCGTGTCTCGTCGTAGCGCACGACGCCAACGGTTCGGACGTTCTTCGTCAGAGCCTTGCGCTCGACGGCGGCAGTTCGCACGCCGATGAGCTGCTGACGCCGCGGATCGATATTGACCTCACCACGCTGCGCCGTCCCTGGCTGTGAGGTGGCCGCTGGCTCAGCTGATCCGCCCTGCGCCGATGGGGCGGCGGCGTCAGTGACATCAGCCGCAGGGACGAGGTCCATGCCGCACTCCGGACACTTGCCGGGGCCGTGCTCCTCGATATGCGGATGCATCGGGCAGGTCCAGATCTCTTCGGATTCGGCGCCCGTCTGGAACAGCGTGCCCACGAGCGGCATGCCGGCGAGCCTGGCCCGAAAGGTGTAGGCGCCGGCGCCAACGGCCACCAGGCCAACGAGCGCGACTAGAACGATGGCGAGTCGCTTTGTGTGTGCGGTCATGGCATTACCGTCCCATCTCCACCGGGCGGAGCATTTCCGCCGAGATCGTGGTGCCTATGGCACGTTCTAGATCGGCGAGCGCCTGCTCGAGGCTGCTGAGCGCCCCGAAGTAGCTCACCTGCACATCCAACAACACGCGCTGGTTGTCGATGAGCGACAAGAAGTCCACGCGATCCGTTTGGTACGCGGCGCGAGACACCTCGAGCGTTTGCTTCGACTGCGGCTCGACGCTCGTGCGAAGCAGCGCGGCGCGCCGCTCGGCCGCTTTGACCCGCACATACGCATCCTGGACGGCCAAGCGAATCGCGTTCTCGACCGCACGCCGACGCGCGTTCGCGGCGTCGATGGCGGCCGTCGCTTCTGCCTTCTTCGCGTCCAACTTGCCTCGCGACCAGGGCGCCGTGGGCCACGTGATGCCGACCTTTCCCATCCACGCGTCGCGATTCCGCGGCATGAGCATGTAGCCGCCCGTGACGAAGAAGTCAGGCTTGTAGTCCTGCTTCACGACAGCGAGGTCGGCTTCGGCGCGATCGATCTCGAGTTGGGAGCTCTGCAGCTCCGGCTGATGCTCCAACGCGAGTCGCTGAAGCTCGCTCGGCGCCGGTAACAGCACCCGTTCGCGTGCTTCCTCCAGAGGTCCGATCGACGCGTGAGGCGGCCGGTCGAGCAAGATGTTCAACTGCGCGACGGCCAATTGCTCGCGCTCGTCGAGCCCGATTAGGTGATCGTGCAGCTTCGACAGCTCGACGACTGCCTTCAACACATCCTGCTGGGAGATTCGACCTGTCGTGTACTTTGCTGCGGAGATGTCCGCAAACTGCCGGAGCAGCTCCACGCTGGCGTGGTGTACTTCGGTCTCTTTGCGCGCAAGAAAGAGATCGGCGTAGGCGCGCTTGACGCGGTCGACGACCTCTCGTGCACGAACGGCAATGGCGTTGTTCGCCAGGTCGGACTCGCGCTGGGCCACCGCTTCCCGTAGGCGCCGCTTCCCCCGCCCAGGAATGTCCTGGTTCGCCATGAACATGTACATGTTCGTGTTCGCCGGGTTCGCGGTGTTGATGGGCCATTGCCAGATCTGCGCCTCGAAGGTCGGTGGCGAGAGAAATCGTTCTTGTTGCGGGCGCTGGCGCGCGACGTCGAACTCGCGTCGAAGCGCGATCAGCTCTGGGTTTCGCGCGAGCGCTTCGTCGAGCGCGGTATCGAGCGTGAGCGGCGGGCCCTCGTAGGCGGGTGGTCCCTCGAGGGCACGAAGCTGAGCGCGCAGCGCCGTCAGCTCCATGACGGCTTCGTCCGCCTCCGCCGGGCTCGCCCACGCAGATAGACCCACGACGAACACGAACAGCACGACTCTCGTCCAGACGTGACAAAGCAACCGCATAGCAACCTCTTCTTCGACCGTGCGCCGACCGACACGAGGGGTCTAAGACCCCTCGCTACGTACGACACGTGTCGTTACATAGCGCGTGGCCTTCCGCCTTCGCGCTTCGCGCTTCGGCGGACAAGTCCGCCGTAGCCTCGGCGAAGGTGGACCGCCGTAGCCTTGGCGGAGGCGGTTAGGCCGCACCCTGACTACTCGAAAATGTGTAAGAGGGATCTGGTCCCCTTCCGCATTTGCGAAGGGAAAGCGAAGAAGAGGCTTAGATTAGCAGCGTACCGGTGAGAATGTAGGTAGGTATGCCTTGGACGTTACGCGCCGGGTGCTCATGCGCTAGCGCACCCGGCCATGGCGGCGCATCAGCCATCACCGCAAACGCCGCAACAGGAACCGCGACCGGTGCCGGTGGCGTGACAGTGACCGCCAACTCCGTGAGAATCAGGCGACCCTTCGTCGGCTGCTCAAGCTCACAACATTTCATCGCCTGATCAGCGAAGCCGCAGTCGTGCTCCGCCGCGGCGCAGCAGGCCATCTGTGCCCGCGGGGAGGCCCCCTTACCGATGCAGTCCTCCCAAGCCGCGAGGAGCATGCCGGCAACGAGCACAAGCGCTATGCTACGGACGAGCCTGCCAACTGTCTGCCTGCTCACGATACGTGATTCTCCTATTGCCATAGACGCTTGTCAAACGCGTGAAGTTTCAGGGGTGTCGAATCACGCGCTCTGGACGGCGCCCCTAAAGTACTGGACGGCGCCCCTAAAGGGGCGCCCTACCTAATGCGTGTCGCAACTGGTCGGGATCGGTCGTCGGTCGGTCACACGTGAAGTTGCGGCACACATACGCCGTCGCGCGACCATCACGCATCGTCATCGGCGCAATGAACGGCAGCAGCTCTGCCAACCTCGGTTGTTCCTCCGGCGTGACCGGCACGACAACAGTGAAGGGCTGGTAGAAAGAGGTCACGGTCCGGAATAGCAATCGCATGTCGTCGCGATCGCGAGGGCCGACGAGCACGACCTGTCGAATGTCAGCGTGATAGGCCGAGAGATTTGCCATCATGAACGGCACGGCACGGGCGGCGCGTGTCATGACCTCGCCGGCACGAGCAAGGGTGAGCTCCACCTTCTGCAACGCGTCCGCGTTGCCCGTGAGATGTGCAAGCGCCATCAAGTTCATCACGGCAACGGAGCTGGGGGCGGGCTCGGCGCCGTCGTAGTCTTCTTTGAGCCGCAACAGCACCGATGGATCGTCGCCGGTCGTTCCAAACCATCCGCCGTTGCTCGCATCCCAAAAGAGCGTGTCCTGCCGCGCCTGTAACCGCTGCGCCCAGTTGAGCCACTCGGCGGCGCCCGTTGCCTGAAACAGCTCGAGCAATCCCCAGATCGTGTACGCGTAATCCTCACAGTAGCCGTCAATCGCGGCACTGCCATCGCGATACCGTCGTTGGAGAACCTGACGCGACTCGTCCCACAACCGGGTCAGGATGAACCGCGCGGCCCGTTCGGCCACGGCAGCGTACGAAGGCCGCTCTTGCGAGCCGTCTCCGGTACGCTCCGGCTCCAGCACGCGCGCGGCCCGCGCGAACGCAGCGATCATGAGGCCGTTCCACGCCGTGAGCACTTTGTCGTCGAGGTGCGGCCGCGGACGCTTCGCACGTGCCGCAAACAGGCGCGGACGGATCCGACGCAGCACGTCCGCCACCTCAGATGGTGGCCGACGCTCGCGCGCCGCGACGTCTTCAGCGGACATCGCGATGTAGAGGATGTTCTTCGCCCCGAACTCGCCGTGTGGATCCTCGGGCACGTTGCCAGACGACTCGATGCCGTACGCGGCGCGGACGATGGCCGCCTCGTCCGGTTCGAGGAGGGTGTTGATCTCCTCTTCGCTCCAAAGATAGAACGCGCCTTCCATCTTCCGTGCATCCGGCTGGCCAGCTGTTTCCGGCGGCAGGCTATCGGCATCCTCCGCGGAGAAGAAGCCGCCCTCCACGGCGGTCAGATCGCGCTGCACATAGGCAAGCGTGTCCTCGGCGACCGCCGCGTAGAAACCATCGCCGCTCGCTTGAGACGCCTCGAGGAACGCGAGCACGAGCTGCGCCTGGTCGTAGAGCATCTTCTCGAAGTGTGGCACGCGCCAGCGCGCGTCGACGCTGTAGCGGTGAAATCCTCCACCCACGTGATCACGCATCCCGCCGAGCGCCATCGCACGCAACGTGTCGAGCACCATCTCGCGCGGAGCTCCCTCACCGGTGCGTGCGTGCTCGCGGAGCAAGAACAGCAGCTCGGACGGCCGCGGGAATTTCGGTGCGTCGCCAAACCCGGCATACCGCACATCGTACGCACTGCGAAACGCGTCCGTGGCATCGTGGAGCGCCTCTCGGCCCGCAACGACGGCCGCCTCGGGTGTCGCGCCGTTCGACGAGGGACTGACTGCGTCGCGAAGTCGTTCCGTGACCGCGTCCGCGGACGCCACGAGACGCTCGCGATCGCTCCGCCACAAGTCACCGATCTGCTGCAGGATCTCGACGAACCCTGGTCGCCCCCAGCGAGACGTCGGCGGGAAGTACGTGCCACCAACGATGGGCTTGAGGGCTGGCGTCAGCCACACGCTCATCGGCCAGCCACCGCTACCCGTGGTCGCCTGGACAAACGTCATGTACACGCGGTCCACGTCGGGCCGCTCTTCCCGGTCGACCTTGACCGCGACGAAATGCTCGTTGAGAACCTGCGCAATGGCGGGATCCTCGAACGACTCGTGCTCCATCACGTGACACCAGTGGCAGGTCGAGTAGCCGATCGACAGAAAAATCGGCCGGTCTGTCGCGCGGGCGGCGGCAAACGCCTCCTCACCCCAGGGATACCAATTGACCGGGTTCTCGGCGTGCTGGAGGAGGTAAGGGCTGCTCTCGTAGGCAAGGCGGTTAGACATGCAACACCTCGGTGCAAGGAGTATCAGAAACCCCTTTCAACCAGCATATCAGCGCTCGTCTCTCTCATGCTGGCGTGTGCGGTACAATCGCGTCGATCTGCTGATTCTGGGAAAAGGAAGGCGGCCCCGTTTTGACGTGTCTGATTCCCGATTCCTGATCCATGCGTATCCTGCTGCTCGCCTTACTCGCACTGGCTGGCCTTGCAGTGGTCGTCTTCTTGATTGCGTTCGCAATCGAGCTGTTCGCCGATCGGAAATCGTCAGCGGACTAGCGCGCAATCTCCCCGCGCTCGAACCGCCGTAGATGAGCCCACGCCACCGTGAACTGCAGGCCGTAGAGCAGAATGGCTGAGCAGAGATAGATCCACCACATGAAGACGACAACGGCGGCAAGTGACCCATGGACGACGCTGAATCGCGAAAGATCTCGCACGTACCACGAGAATCCGAGTAACGCACCTCGCCAGAGCAGCCCTGTCAGGATGGCACCGGCCCACACGTCACGAAAGCGCACGCGGTTGGTGTTGGGCACGAAGTAGAAGATCAACGCTACGCAAACGATCAGGACGACGGTCGTGGCCCACCCGACGAGGAAGCTTCGCAGGACATCGAGGCCGGGCAACTGTTCCAGCACATCGGTGAACCACGATGCGCCGACGATGCTGCGGGCGCTGAGGAGGAAGAGACCGACGAGAAAGAGGACACCGGCCGCGAGCAACATCAAGAACGAGACCAGCTTGTGCTTCAGATAGTTCGGCTGCTGTTCCACGCCCCACGCGTGGTTCACGGCCCTCGTCACGGCGCTGAAAAAGCCAAGCGCCGCCCAGGTCATGAATATGCTGCCTGTCACGCCGAGTGACACGCGCGTCTGCCGAAACGCATCGATCTGGCTCTTCACGAACTCGAACTGGCGTGGCAGATACTGGAGCGCAAACTCGAGTACCGCCTCTCGATCGCCGTCGTCGGCCGTGAGCGTCCCGAGTAACGACAGCAGCAGCAGTAGACAGGGGAACAGCGATAGCAGCGAGTAAAACGCGATCGATGAGGCTAGCGCGAGGTTGCCATCGAGAAACCGGAGCAGCCCGCGCCACGCCGCAACGCCGGTCATGCGGGGTAGCGCACGCAGCTCAGCTAGAAATACTCGGATCGCAGGACGACGTTGCGGCAAGTGTCAAATAGCAAAACCCGACGCGTCGGGGCGGCCGCAATGCCGCTCGTGAACAAGGCCGATCGGCCCACAGACACACCCGTCCGCCGCCATGTGTGCCCGCGGGCTTTCGGGGGCACGCGTCGGGTGGCCGAGACGGGACTAACCGGCGACGCCCTTGATGCCTTCTCGCAGCGGCTCGGCCGCCTGTGAGACGTCCTCGAGCGCCTCATGACCAGCCTCCGCCGCGTGGGGGCGGGTACGGTCGGCGATGTGGCGGGCTCGGTTGTACACATCGCGCCCCCGCTCAACGGCGTGCGACATCCGTTCTTGCGAGTGGTGCAGTGTCTCCGACGCCCGGCGGCGCAGATCGTCGGCCGATGCCGCCACACCGCGCCGGACCTCTGATCCGGGCCGCGGCGCGAGCAGCAAGCCGAGGCCGGCCCCGACGAGCAGACCCGCGAAGAAGCCCATCAGCACCGAATGACTCCGTGTATCCGTGCCTTCTTCGTGCCCCATGGTATCCTCCTGTGTTTCATTACCTCATCAGCACGACGACGTCGTGTCCTGCACCGGGCCACTTAGTGGGGGCGTGTCCCAGTTTCCCAACGTTGATCGAACCGACCGCGTCCTTCGGTGAACTCAGGACGGCCCGAGCTCGTCGGCTTTCGCCCTTCGACAGGCTCAGGGTGACCCTGAGGCTCTGGTCCCTCGGCAGGCTCGGGACGGGTCGAAGGCCGCGGCGTGGTCTCATCGATGATCTGCTGGAAGGAGTGCCAGCTTGCCTCCGCCACCTGACGGGCCTTACGCACCGACGCCTTCAACTGGTCCACGTTGCCGAGAAATTCGTCCAGCTTCGGTTCGATCTGACCGCGCACCGTCCGCCCGCGATTCGTCAACATCAAGAAGCCGGCCGCCGCACCAATCGCGGCGCCCGCCAACGCCGAAAGCAACACGCGTTCTCGATCCGCCATAGTGTCCACCTTGTCCAAACGTCTTACAAACACCGTGCCAATCAGCAGTGCGTGGGCGCGCCTAAGACGGCGCCCCTAAAGGGGCGCCCTACAATGGAGCTTGTCGGCTCAACTCGCTCCGGGATTAACTTCCATCCAATTCGCGGGTCGGCCGGCGGCGCGCCGCGCGTCCCGCGCCAATGATGGCGTGCTTCCGCATCTTGCTATACAGCGTCGGCCGATACAACCCAAGAATCTGGGCCGCTTCCTGCTTGTTCCAGTTGGTGCGCTGCAAGGTCTGCAGGATGGCCATGCGCTCGATCTCCGCCAATGTGCAATTCGGCGGGATTTGCAGCTCCGACTGCTTCGGTCCCTCATCGCGAATCGTCTCGGGCAGATCGTGCACGCCGACCTCATTATTGCGTGCGACGAGCACGGCGCGCTCGATGGCGTTTTCCAGCTCGCGTACGTTGCCCGACCACCGGTGCCGCATGAGGAGATGGTAGGCAGAAGGCGCGATGCTCTTGACGCGCCGCTCGTGCGCGCCGTTGTACTTTGCGAGGAAGTACTCGCACAGCAGCGGGATGTCCTCGGTGTGCTCTCTGAGCGGCGGCACCTTGATAGTGATCGTGTTGATGCGAAAGTAGAGATCCTCTCGCAGCCGGCCATCGCGCAACGCGGCCTCGACATCGACGTTGGTCGCGCAGATCAGCCGGAAGTCCACCTGGACCACGCGACCGCTGCCAACCGGTCGAAACTCTCGCTCCTGCAACACACGCAGCAGCTTCGTTTGGACGTAAGGCGGCATCTCGCCGATTTCGTCCAGCAGCAACGACCCGCCCTGCGCCAGCTCGAACAAACCGCGCTTGTCGGCGAGCGCGCCCGTGAACGCACCCTTTTTGTACCCGAACAGCTCCGACTCGATGAGCTCCTTTGGAATGGCTGCGCAATTGATCTTGATGAAGGGCCCCTCGGCTCGTTTGCTGTGTGTGTGGATGGCGTTCGCGATCAGCTCTTTGCCGGTTCCGTTCTCACCTTGAATGAGAATGTTCGCGTCGCTCCCGGCGACGCTCTCGACGAGCTCCATCAGCTCGCGCACGATCTTACTGCGACCAATCATCTCACCGAACGATGACGGACGTTGCAGTTGCTGGCGGAGGCGCTCGTTCTCAGAGCGCAAGGCTCGCCGCTCGAGCGCGCGCTCGACAACGGCCCGCAGCGTGTCGGGCTCCACGGGTTTTTCGACGAAGGTGTAAGCCCCAGCCTTCATCGCCTCGACGGCCTGCGAAACGCTGCCGTGACCGGTCAAGATGACGACTTCTATGGCCTGGTCCGCGGCCTTGAACCAGCGCAGGAGATCGAGCCCGTCGGTGTCGGGTAACCAGAGGTCAATCACCACCAGATCCGGCCGCCATGCCTCGAACGTAGCCCTCCCTTCTGCGCCGTCGGCCACGGCGCGCACGTCATATCGTTCGGCGCTCAACAGCACCGTTACCCACTCGCCCATCGTGGGCTCGTCGTCAATAAGTAGGACGCGGAACTTCCGCTTGTCCGGCATTACGTCGCCGACCTCCCAACATGCGCACCAGATCCAATCCTTACTCGTCGAGCCAGCCAGTGTCCAGTAGGGCTACGGCACATGGCTGCCGCGTCTGAAATCAAGACACATCGTGTAAAGACGCCCGGATCTTGGAGGAAGTCTGCCTGATCCCCCCTCGCCCCCCTGACCCCTGACCCTCTGACCCCTGACCCCTGGCACCTGTTTAACCCTGGGACGAGGACCAGCCGGAGCGACCGACCAATGGGACGAATACACATGAGCCTAACGAGGATTGAGTAAAGCTATTGCCGTGCCGTTCAATGAGGAGGAGCGTCTGAAGCTCGAGCGGGCCAACGGGAATGATGAGGCGGCCTCCGTCGGCAAGGCGCGTGCGCAACTGGTTCGGCACGGTGGGAGCGCCGGCGGTCACCAACACTGCGTCGAAGAGCTGGTCGGGCCGAACGGCCTCGGCGCCATCAGCCACTAGGAGGTGCACCTGCTGAAGCCCAAGCGCGTGGAGCGCCCGGCGGGCCGTTCGCGCCAGAACAACCATACGCTCCACCGAGACAACTCGGTCTGCAAGCTGCGCCAGCACGGCCACTTGATAACCTGACCCAGTACCAACCTCGAGCACACGGTCGCGCTGCCGCAAGCGCACGGCCTCGGTCATGATCGCAACAATGTACGGTTGAGAGATCGTTTGCCCGCCGCCAATGGGCAAGGCGCCGTCGTCGTAGGCGTGCGCACGCAGCTCAGGTGGCACGAACAAATGCCGCGGAACGCTGCGCAGAGCTGCGAGGACCCGCGGGTCGCGCATGCCCCGGGCGGCAATTTGCTCGTCGACCATGCGCTCGCACTCGTGGCGCCAGCGGGGCGGAGCGTCCCCGTTCCGGCTGTTTCCCATCCCCCATATAATGCCGGTGCCAACCAGGCTAATGGAAATCCTCGAGACGCAGGTCAAGATTGACGGCGACGAATTCAAGGCCAACGCCGCTCGGATGCAGGCGCTGGTAACCGAGCTGGCCGCCAAGCTCGCGGCCGCGCGCGAGGGTGGTGGCATGCGGGCACGCGAGCGGCATCGGCAGCAGGACAAGCTCTTCGTGCGCGAACGCATCGAGCGGCTGCTCGATTCTGGCTCGCCCTTCCTCGAGCTCTCGCCGCTGGCGGCCTGCGGCATGTATGAAGACGACGCGGCCGCGGCTGGGCTTGTCACGGGTGCGGGTCGCGTCTCCGGCCGCGAGGTGATGATCGTGGCCAACGACGCGACGGTCAAAGGGGGTACCTACTACCCCATCACCGTGAAGAAGCACCTGCGCGCGCAGCAAGTCGCGCTCGAGAATCGCCTCCCCTGCGTCTATCTCGTGGATTCGGGTGGTGCGTTCCTGCCGTTGCAGGCGGAGGTGTTCCCCGACCGGGAGCACTTCGGCCGCATCTTCTTCAATCAGGCGCGCATGTCTGCCGCGCGCATCCCGCAGATTGCGGTCGTCATGGGATCGTGCACCGCGGGCGGCGCGTACGTGCCGGCCATGTCGGACGAGACCATCATCGTCCGTGGCACCGGGACGATCTTCCTCGGCGGGCCACCGCTCGTGAAGGCGGCGACGGGCGAGGATGTCACCGCCGAGGAATTGGGTGGCGCCGACGTGCACACGCGGTTGTCGGGCGTAGCAGACTACTTCGCCGAGAACGACGAGGACGCGCTGCACCTGGCGCGGACGATTGTCGCGACGCTGAACACGACCAAGCACCTTCCGCGAGACTGCACGACGCCACAGGAGCCGCGCTATGATCCGCACGAGATCTACGGCATCATCCCGGCCGACACTCGCAAGCTCTATGACGTCCGCGAAGTCATCGCGCGCCTCGTAGACGACTCGCGGTTCGACGAGTTCAAGGCGCGCTATGGCACGACGCTCGTCACGGGCTTCGCCCGCTTACACGGGTTCCTCGTCGGTCTCATCGCGAACAACGGTGTGCTCTTCTCGGAGTCTGCGCTCAAGGCCACGCACTTCATCGAGCTCTGCAACCTGCGGAGCGTTCCGCTCCTCTTCCTGCAGAACATTACCGGTTTCATCGTTGGCAAAGAGTACGAGCGGCGTGGCATCGCGAAGGACGGCGCCAAGCTGGTCCACGCCGTCGCGAACTCCGTCGTCCCAACATTCACCGTGATCATCGGCGGATCCTTTGGCGCGGGGAATTACGGCATGTGTGGACGCGGTTACGATCCGCGGCTGCTCTGGATGTGGCCCAACGCACGAATCTCGGTCATGGGTGGTGAGCAGGCCGCGGCGGTGCTGGTCACGGTGAAGCGGGATCAACTGGCGCGTGCAGGCAAGAGGTTATCGGCCGAGCAGGAAGCGGCTATTCGCGATCCCATCCTCGCGAAGTACGAGCACGAGGGCTCGCCCTACTTCTCCACCGCGCGCCTGTGGGACGACGGCATCCTCGATCCAGCGGAGACGCGGCAGGCCCTGGCGCTCGGGCTGTCGATGGCGTTCAACGCGCCGATTCCGGACGCGAAGTTTGGTGTGTTTCGAATGTAGTTGATTGAATATATTTCCTCGATGAGTTATCGCTTTCTCCAGACTCGCCGTGACGGCCCGGTCGAGCACGTGACCCTGAACCGGCCGGACGTGCGCAATGCCATCAATGACGAGGTCGTGGCGGAGCTGCATACCTGGGCACTCAGGACGGCGGCTCATGCCGGACTGCGTGCCGTGGTGCTCGGTGGCGGAGGACGGGTCTTCTGCGCGGGCGCTGATGTGGCGTGGATGCAGCGCACGCTCACGTACGCCGAGGAAGCCAACCTGCGAGACGCGTTGGCACTGACTGAGATGTTGGATGCGCTGGACCGGCTACCGGTGCCGGTCATTGCGCGCATCCAGGGTGCGGCGCTGGGCGGTGGCTCGGGCCTCGCCGCGATCGCCGACATTGTCGTCGCCGCGGACGATGCCCTGTTTGGATTCACCGAAACACGCCTCGGCATCCTTCCGGCAACCATCGCGCCGTACGTCGTCGCCAAGATTGGCACGACGCACGCGCGGCGGTGGTTTCTCACGGGCCAGCAGTTCGATGCCACCACGGCGCACGCGATGGGTCTCGTGCACCGGCTCGTGCCCGCCATGGATCTGGATCGGGCCGTCGCCGAAGAGCTCGCACACGTGCTTGCGGCAGCCCCCGGCGCCGTTGCGAAGGCAAAATCGCTCATCGGCAGCATCGTTGGCCGGCCACCGCGCGACGTGAAGGAACTCACCGCGCAGACGATCGCGGCACAGCGTGTGTCAGCGGAGGGCCAGGAAGGGTTGCGGGCGTTCCTCGAGAAGCGGAAGCCGGGGTGGACCCACGGGTAGGGGCGAGGGGCGAAGCGAGCCACCTCAATGATTAAACGCCTTCTCGTCGCCAATCGAGGCGAGATCGCGGTGCGTATCATTCGCGCGTGCCGCGAGCGCGGCATTGAGACGGTCGCCATCTGCTCCACGGCTGACCGCAGTGCGCTGCACACTCGGCTGGCGGATCGCGTGGTGGAGATCGGACCGGCGGCAGCAACCGAGAGTTATCTCGCCGCTCCGCGAATCATCGAGGCGGCACGACAGGTTGGCGCTGACGCGATCCACCCCGGCTACGGATTTCTCAGTGAGAATGCAGCCTTCGCTGCGGCGTGCCAGCAGACCGGCATCGCGTTTGTCGGTCCGGCCGCGGATGTCATGGCGCGCATGGGCTCGAAGCTCGCCGCCCGCCGGCTGATGAGCGCCGCGGGCGTGCCCGTCGTACCGGGCGCAGAGCCCGACGAACAGACGGATATGGGCGTGCGCACGGCCGCCCTGGCGGTCGGCTTGCCGGCGCTTATCAAGGCATCTGCCGGCGGCGGTGGCCGTGGCATGCGCATCGTGCGCGACGAGGCGGAGATCGACGAGGCGATCGCCGGAGCCCGGCGCGAAGCCACGGCGGCCTTCGGCGACGGGACACTCTACGTCGAGCGACTGATCGAACGGCCGCGTCACGTCGAGGTGCAGATTATCGCCGACCATCACGGCCACATCGTCCACCTGTACGAACGAGAGTGCTCGGTGCAGCGGCGTCATCAGAAGATCCTCGAGGAAACGCCGAGCCCGGCGCTCTCGTCGACGCTGCGCTCGCGCATAGCCGATGCGGCTGTCGCTGCAGCGCGCGCCGCAGCGTATCGAAACGCAGGAACCGTCGAGTTCATCGTCGAGGGAACAGGAGATGGGGCGCGGTTCTATTTCCTCGAGATGAACACGCGACTCCAAGTCGAGCATCCGATCACGGAAGCTGTCACCGGCATCGACGTGGTCGGTGCTCAGCTCGCCGTTGCGGGTGGTGACATATTGCCATGGACGCAGGCAGACATCGCGCCGCGCGGGCACGCCATCGAGTGTCGGGTGTACGCCGAAGACCCCGCACACGAGTTCGTGCCGCAGGCCGGACGCCTCCTGCTGTATCGCGAGCCATCCGGGCTCGGCATACGGGTTGACTCTGGCGTTGCCGAGGGTGACGAGGTGAGCGCGCACTACGACCCGCTGCTCGCCAAGCTGGTGGTGTGGGCGGAAGATCGACCGCGTGCCATCGACCGTGCGCTCGCCGCCCTGGCCCAGTATGCCGTGCTGGGTGTGCGTACGAACATTGGGTTCTTGCGCCGCGTGCTCGCGCATCCACGGTTTCGCGCTGGTAATGTCGATACCGAGATGCTCGACACCGAGCGGGAAACACTGTTCACACCACCGTCGCGTGCGACGCTGCGCGCTGCGGTTGCGACGGCGGCATTTGTCGGTGCGGTGCCGGCACCGCCCCGCTCCGGCGTTGCAGCGGAGGCGTCCTCTGGTATCGACCCGTGGGAGGCGCTGCGGAGCTGGCGGGGCTAAAAGCCCCGCGCTACGGACCCTGAAGCGCCCGTTTGTAAGGCGCCCCTTTAGGGGCGCCGTCGTCACAAAAACTGAGACACCGTAACAGCTATGCGTTTTGAAGCGCGGTTCGATACCGAGGCGCTGCTCGTTGAAATCGCAGGCGAGATGGCCTCGGTCACAGATGAAGGCACTACGCGCCTTGCCGTCCGGTCGCTGGGTGATCACGCCTTTCGTGTCAGTTCGACGCTGGATGAGCTGTCGCCGGAACGATCAACCGTGGTATGGGCCGTTCGCGATCGGGACGCCACGTGGGTGTGCATCAACGGCGAGGCCCTGGTGGTGGAGCTGCAAGCGCCACAGAGCCGCGGCACCCGTCGCCGCACCAGTAGCCATGACGCGCTCAGCACGCCCATGCCAGCTACCGTCGTACGGCTCTTCGTCAAGCCGGGCGATCGTGCCATCAAAGATATGCCGCTCGCGACCCTAGAAGCCATGAAGATGGAGCTACCACTCCGCGCGCCGCGGGATGGCATCGTCCGACGGGTGCTGTGCCGCGAGGGAGACCTCGTGCAGCCGGGCCCGCCGCTCATCGAGCTGGAATAGATACGATCCATGCGCCCTTCTCTACCCAGCCGCGTCTCGATTGTCGAGGTCGGACCGCGCGACGGCTTGCAAAACGAACGGGCTGTGATTCCGCCTGAGGTGAAGGCGACGTTCATCGGCCGACTGGCCGATGCCGGCCTTCACCTCATCGAGGCGGGTGCGTTCGTCAGTCCTCGGTGGGTTCCGCAAATGGCTGACACCGCGGAGGTCATCGAGAGGTTACCGCGTCGGCCTGGCGTTCGGCTGAGCGCGCTCGTGCCCAATCTCAAGGGGATGGAACGCGCGCTGGCGGCGGGCGTGCAGGAGATTGCCATCTTCGCGGCGGCGTCGGAGACGTTCAGCCACAAGAACCTCAACCAGGGCATCGATGCATCTCTGGCGGCCTATGCGGAGCTGTGCGCGCGTGCGATCGACAAGGGGCTCCGCGTGCGCGGCTATCTGTCCACGGCCTTTGGCTGCCCGTATGAGGGCCCGGTGGCCGTGGAGCGGGTGCTCGACGTCACCGAGCGGCTGCTGGACATGGGCGCCGTCGAGGTCTCTGTCAGTGACACGATTGGGGTTGCGCATCCGGGGCAGGTCCATCACGTGCTCGATCGGTTGCTCGCGCGACTGCCGCGGTCCCAAGTGGCGCTACACTTCCACGACACACGGGGGACGGCGCTGGCCAACGTGCTCGCCGCCCTCGAGCACGACATCACGACGTTCGACGCCTCGGCCGGCGGGCTTGGAGGATGCCCGTATGCGCCGGGTGCGACAGGCAATTTGGCAACCGAGGACCTGCTCTACGTTCTCGACGGGCTTCGCGTCGAGACCGGCGTCAATCTCGCCGCGCTCGTCGAGGCATCCGCGTTCATCGAGCCGTACGTCGGTCACCGGCTCCCCTCACGGTACTATCGTGCAATCAAGGCAACCGCGACACGGAGCCAAAACGTGTAGGCCACGACCGTAGGGCGGTTTAGGGGCGCCATCTAATGCACATGTCCCCCAGTAGCTCTTCACGTCCAACCGTCGTGCGTTATCGGCGCGCAGCCACGATGGTCTGCTACTGGAAAGGTGCGCGCCTGTACCTCGAGAACTACCGCACGCGCGTGCGCATGCCCGCGCGGGTCGTGCTCCTGGAGGTGCTCGAGGCATTCGACACCTGGCGGACGATCGGCGCGGCGCGGCGCCGACTCGACGACGTCGATGCGAAGGCGCTCGCACAACTGGTCGAGGCGCTCTGCGACGCCAGCTTCCTCGAGCGTTCCGTGCCCGGTCAACGGCGCGCAGGCAATCTGCTCGGCCGATGGGTGAGCTGGGCGCCGGAAGCACCGTTCTTTCACTTTGCGTCACGTGACGTCACGTTTGCGCCGCCGGAGGTCGCACGCAGGTCACAACGTGCCAAAGCGCGTCGCGATCCGCCCCCGTCCCCAATCAAGCGGGTGCGCGCCCTCGCGCGGGTCGCATTGCCCGCGCCCGCCCTCGACGCATCGCTCGTGCCAACGCTGCTGGCACGGCGCACGTGGCGCCGCTTCGGCAGCGCGTCGATCACGCTAGCGCACGTGGCCACGCTGGCAGGACTCACCTGGGGCGTCCAGGAGTGGGTGAACGGTGGCGTGTTCGGGAAAATCCCGCTCAAGACATCCCCATCGGGTGGTGCGCGTCACAGCCTCGAGGTGTACGTCCTCGCGCTGAACGTCCGAGGGCTCAGCCGGGGCCTCTATCACTATCGTGGGGACGTCCACGGCCTGCATCTCATGCGCCGCGGCGCCACCGCAGCTGAGGTCCGGGCGTTCTTACCCTCGCAGGACGGCTACGGTGATACGGCCGCGCTCTTTCTCATGACATCGGTGATTCCGCGCGTCGAGTGGCGCTACCCCTCATCCCGGGCGTACCGAGTCGTCTTGCTCGAGGCGGGGCATTTCTGCCAGACCTTCTGCCTGGTGGCGACGGCGCTCGGTCTCGCGCCGTTTTGCACCGCCGCCCTCGCCGACACAATCGTGGAACGCGCCGTGGGCATCGACGGCGTCGACGAAGCGGTTTTGTATGCGGCCGGTGTTGGCTCGCGGCCACCGGGTGTCGCGTGGGCTCCGTACCCCGACACATCTCGCGCGCCACGGCGCTCTGTGCCGGCATGGAAACGGCGACAGTGAAAAAGGGGACAGGCCCCTTTTTCGCCAACGGATGCCACCGAAAAGGGGCCTGTCCCCTTTTCACTGGAGGCCGAGACGTCTGGTGAGGGTGCGGTAGCGCGCATCGTCGCGGATTGGATCGAACCGCGGGTCGACGGCGAGATAGAGGATTGGGCGCGACCGTTCCGCCAGCGCATCGTCCAGCCACGTGAACGCCTCGCCGCTCTGCCCGAGCGCCAGCAGGATGAACGCAATGGATTCGGGGAAGACGGCAGCTGTGTTCCCCTGCCGCGCTCGTATCAGGTCGGCGAGGATCTTCTGTGCGTCGTTGCGCCGGTTCACACCAACCAGCGCCTGCGCCACCTCGGCGCGCAGCAAGTGCCACTCACGATCGGCCGGCAACTGTTTCGGATCCGCCGCGCGCGCTTCCTTTGCGCTCAACGTGGCCTCACATTGCGCGAGCGCCTCCTTCGCACGCCCCATGGCGCGATAGGCACGGCACAGCCCTTGGTGTGCGCCCTCGTGTAACGAATCCAGGCTCAAGGCGTAATTGAAGTCCTTTACCGCCTGATCGTAGTGCCGAGCGAAGTATTGGGTCATACCTGCGTACCCGGCGATGGTCGCCGATAGCGGGTTGAGCCGTCGGCCGTCACCAATGACGCGAAGTGCCTCCTCGAGCCGCCGGCGCGACGCCAAGAACATGGCGTAGCGGTATCGGACGACCTCGTCGGCGGGGTCGAGGCTGAGCGCGGTCTCGAACTCCTTGGCCGCCTGCTCCCACCCCCAGTCTTCGACGAAGCTGATGTCAGCCAGCACATAATGGGCCTCCGCCAGGTCCGGGTTCACCGCCAAGGCCGCGTTCGCCGCGTCACGAGCGCTGTTGATGAGCATTTCATGCTCCGCGCGAGACCTCCTCGTGAACGTATTCCACAGGAACGCGCGGCCAAGTGCGGCATCCGCTTCCGCAAAGCCAGGCTGGAGGCTGCGTGCCTTCTGCAGCAACGAAATCGCCTGTTCTGGCTTCCCCGGCGGGATGAGCGCGTAGCGCGCACGCAGGTAGGCGTCCCACGCGTCAGGGTGAACGGTTCGCGGCTCCCGTCGCGCGCGGCGCCGCTCGGCGGACAGCTCCAGCGCGATCCGTTCAGCAATGTCCGCCGTCAGAGCCAGTGACTCGCGCACCGGTTTCTTGAACGGCGGGAGGGGCCTCGGCTTCTCCTGGCCGACGTGCGTCATTTCCAGCGACACCACCAGCACATCGTCTTGCTGTCCTGCCCTGCCGTAGACGAGGGCGTCGGCGCCCAAACGTTCGAGCACCCGCTGCGCCGGTGTGCCAGGCGGTAACTCGTCGAAGCTCGTGAGGGGCGCCAGCGACAACGGCGCGTCCAGCATGCCAAGCTGCCGGCCAACCTCGCTCGTCAGGCCCGACGCCAAGACCCGGTCCTCCGGGGTCATTGCCTCGAACGGGCGCACGACGACCAAAGGCAGGCGGCCGGCATCCTCGGCAGGCAGCTGCGCACGCAACCACACAACCACGAGCACGACGAGCGCCAGCAGCCCGAGCAGGCCAAGGCCCGCCGCGAGGCGCGGTCTGTTGCTCACCTCCCACGCCCGCGGACGAGGTGCCACGGGCCGGACACGTGTGGCGGTCTCGGCTTTGGCCAGCCGCCGCGTCCTGTCACCCTCGCGTGCCCGCACGAGCGACGGGTGCGCCTCGATGTCGAGCCCGAGCGACGCCGCCAGTGCTGCCTGCATCGCCCCGGCGCTCTGGTATCGCAGTCGCGGATCCGGGTGAAGCGCTCGCTCGACCACGGCCACAAAGCCGTCCGGGAGATCGGGCCGCGCGTCGTGAAGCGGCGTGCGGTTTCCCCCCGCGTGCGCGCTCCGCAGGGTGTCGAGTGACATCGCTCGCACCGGATACGCCCGCGTCACAAGGTGGTAGAGCAGGACGCCCAGGGCGTAGATATCGCTTTGGACCGTCGCGTCGGCGTCGCCGCTGACGAGCTCTGGCGCCAGATACATCGGCGTACCCGTCATGCGCGCGCGGGGCGACGGATCGCCGCTATCGAGCAGGCGACCCGCGCCGAAATCCATGAGGACGACGCGCCCCCCATGTTCGCGCATGACGTTTTGCGCCTTGATGTCGCGGTGCACGAGGCCCGCCCCATGCACGGCCGCGAGGGCACGACCCAAGTCCTGGCCAATGAGCGCCGCCTCGCGCGCGCTGTAGGGACCCTGCCGAGCCAACAAGGCCGCCAGCGTGCTGCCCTGGACGAATTCCATCCACAAGCCGACGCGCTCGTCGTGCTCCTCGACCCCGTAGACGGTCAGCACGTTGAGATGTCGGATGCGCGCCAGCGTGCGCCCTTCGTGCAGCACGCGCTGAACGAGTCGCGTCCGCGAGGCTTCGGGCCGCAGCAGCTTGAGCGCGACGTCGCGGTGCAGCCGCGTGTCGCGCGCACGATACACTTCGCCGAATGTGCCTTCGCCCACTTTCTCGACGAGCTCGAGGTGTCCCCATTGCTCCGACGCCGGCACGGCCGGGGCAGGCGGGACGGGCGGGGTGGACGGAACCGGCCGCTGCTGCGGTTTCCCGACCGCCGGCACGGGCTCACCGGCCGCACTGCGATGCACGTCGGCAATACCTGCGAGCAGCCGGAGCTGCCGGAGCAGGCGGCGTTCCTCGTCGCTCAAGGCTGCCACCTCGAGCGCCTCCCAGTTCACCTCGGCACCGTCGGCGATCGACGACGCCGTGTCGAGAACCTTATCCGGATCGGCGGGCATGACTGGATCTAAACGTTACACCGTTTTGGGGCCCGGAGGTTCAAGGCTCGAGGTTCGACGTTCCCGACGATAGGCGCGCCACCAGTTCCGAAAACCGCGGATGGGATCGGAGCGGATCGAGGCGGGGATCGACGAGCGCGAAGAGAACGGGCCCAGATCGTTCGGCCACAGCCCGGTCGAGCCATTCGACTGCGGGCTCCGGCTCATCCAGCGCCACATAGACATACGCCACAGACTCCGGCCTGACGGCGTCCGGCGTGCCGTCGCGAACGGCGAGAATCTCGCGAAGGATCGCCTCTGCCTCGCTGCGAGCTCCCTGGCCGGCCAGCGCCTGTGCCAACTCTGCCCTGAGCGCATGCCACTCGCGGTCACGGCTGCGGGCATCAGCGCTGGGGACGGCACGTGTCTTGTGCTCGAGCGCCCTACGAACAACCGCCTCTGCCTCGTCGAAGCGCCCCTGGGCACGGTGCGCGAGGCTGAGTCCGGCGAGCGCCGATCGCTCCCGCGAATCGAGCGCCAGCGCGTGATTGAACGCCCGGATCGACTCGTCATGGCGACGTGCGTAGTACTGCACCAAGCCGTCGTAGGACGCCATCTGGGCCGACAGCGGATGGGCCTGGCGGCCACGGCTCATTTGCTCGAGCGCTTCGTCCAATCGCTGGCGGGCCGCGAGAAATTGCGCATAGCTGTAGCGTGGTGCCTCGTCGGCCGGTGCGAGCGCGAGGGCGCGCAGATACGATTGCTCCGCCTGTTCCCAATCGCGATCGTACTCGAAGGCAATGTCGGCGAGCAGGGTGTGCGCCTCGGCCACGGTGTCATCAATCGCCAACGCGCGGCGGGCTGCGGCGCGCGCCGCTTCGACCATGTCGCCGCGCTTCAAGCCGGGTCCGAACTGCAGCTTCCACCAATACGCGCGCGCTAGCGCCGCGTACGCATCCGCGTAGTCTGGCTGCCGATTTCGCGCCTCGTTCAGCAACAGAATGGCATCATCCGGCTGGCCGTAGTGTAGCGCGTAGCGACCTCGCAAGTAGGCATCGTAGGCTTCGGGGAGCACGGCGCGCCGCGCTTGCGGCGCTTCCAGAGGTGGGTTGAGCCCAAGCCCGTCGGCGAGGCCGCTGACGGCATCCGCTTCGAGCTGAAGCAGCTCGCTCGCCGGCTGTTCGAACGCCCGTTCCCATGTCGCGCCGGGACGATCAGCCCGATGCAACCGCAGTGTCAGACGCGTGACATCTCCGCGGCGCCCGACGCGGCCATCGAGCAGCCATTGCGCCCTCAGGCGGCCCAGCACCTCCGCTGGCGCGCGGCTTCCCGGTGCGGCAGTGTCCAGGTCTTGCGGCCCTGCAACCGCGAAACCGCCAGGAAGCGCCGCGATCCGTCGGGCCAGCGCTTCGGTGAGGCCTAGCGTGAGATACCGGTCGTTGCGCTCTTCGGTCTCGAACGGACGAATCACGAGCAGGGGCGGTGCTGGGCCTGTCCCGGCCGTCTCGCGGTTCGAGCTCGCTCGACGAAACAACAGGGCTGCAACGGCCATGGCGAGCAGCAGGAGCGCCACGCTCGTGACGACAACGGCTGGCCGCGTCACAAACGCTGGCGCACGCGAGCGCACGCGATCCTCGGTCTGGTGCTCGCCCGCGGCCTGGTGGGCGTCGCCGATTTGACCAGCCGGAAGATGCGGAAACGCCGCGCCATCCGACGCGGGCTTGCCTGGGAGCACCGGGGCGCGGACCTCTGCTGGCGTTTCGATCAGCTCCAGACCAAGGCTGGCCGCAAGCGCCGTTTGCATCGCGCCCGCGGTCGCGTACCGTCGTGTGGGGTCTGGGTGCAGCGCGCGCTCGACGACGCCAACAAAGCCGTCCGGGAGATCGGGACGTGCGTCGTGCAGTCGCACGCGCCGACCTTCCCGATGCGCCTCGCGCAGAGCCTCGAACGAATGCGCGGTCACCGGGTAACGGCGCGACACGAGATGAAACAGCAAGACGCCCAAGCTGTAGATGTCGCTGTGTATGCTCGTGGGCGCACCCTCGAGCACCTCGGGCGACGTGTAGAGAGCTGTTCCACGGCCGTCGAAGGCGCCCGGCTCGCCCGGACGTCGCGCGGGCCCGGCCCCGGCGTCCATGAGCACCACGCGACCGCCGTGCTCGCGCACAACGTTGCGCGCCGTGATGTTGCGATGGACCAAGCCCGCGCCGTGCACGGCGGCGACGGCACGGCACAGCTCCTGCGCCTTCATCGCAGCTTCGCGAGCGCTCAACGGTCCTTGCTGCCGTACCAACTGGTCGAGCGTCTGCCCGCGCACGAGCGGCATCCAAATGCCGACGAAGCCGTCGCGCTCTTCCGCACCGATGACCGTCACCACGTTCGGGTGCCTGACCCGCGCGAGCGCGCGCGCTTCGCTCAAGGCCTCCCCGGCCACCGAGGACTCGGTCACTCGAGTCAGCTTAAGGGCGACGTCGCGGGCGAGGCGGTCGTCGTGTGCGCGATACACCTCGCCGAGGCTCCCCTGACCGATGGCCTCCACAAGGCGCAGGCGTCCCCATCGTCCCGGAGGACTGCCGGGCAACTCCGGTGTACTCGGGCTCTTGCCCGGCGCCTGTTCTCGAACTGCGACTGGCCCGTCTATCGTCGGGGAGGATTCTTCGAGGGGCGTGGACCGGACGAGGTCCTGGATACCAGCAACGATGCGGAGCTGGCGCAACAAGCGGCGCTCGTGCTCGTCCTGGGCTGAGGATTCACGATCTGCCCAGTCAACGCCGCTGCCGTCGGCCAGCTCGCCGGCCGTCTCGATGAGGGAACGGTGGTTGCCCATCGGGTGAAGCGCCCAACCGACTCCACGAGGCAAGATACCTCAACACGTGCGGCTTTCGGGCATACAAATCCTATCAGCGTCGCCCCTCGGACGCTCAGCTACGGGTGCCGCTCCACTAGAACGTCGGCCCGAAGTCCGGCGGCGCTTGACAGCGTGCCGCGGCTGCGATGGTATGCCGGACACTCTCGAGTTGGGTCTCCCACGCCTCCCCTTCGCCTAGCTGCGCCTCGGCCTGAGGGCCAAGCCCTTTTCCTTGGGCAGCCTCCTGCTCTCGTCGGAACTTGATGTACTTTTTGAGCTCTTCCGAGATTCGCTTCAGGTCCGGCGGCTCCGGTGTGCGCGGCGGCTTCCGCGCGGCAGCTTTGGTACGCTTGGGCGCCTTCCGCGGACGAGCTGACTTCCTAGCCTTCGTTTGGGGCTTCTGTTTTCTCGGTAAAGCCTTGCGCGTTTTGCGGGTCCGAGCAGCCTTCTTTGCCATCACGCCTCCCAGATCTCTTCACGCGCTAGTGTTGGAGCTCGGCTTCACGAGCTACGAGACTAGCAAATCGCGGATCCGAGCGGAGCGGGTCCGCTTGAGGATCCATTGCCAAGAACCTCACCCGTCGCTCTTGGACACCCTGCTCGAGCCAGTGCAGCGCTTCGTCAGTCTGCCCGAGACTCGCGTACAGATATGCGATCGCGTAGGGTCGCACCGCGTCCGGGCTAGCACTATGTATTCTCAAGAGCTCTTCGAGGATCTCCCGAGCCTGCACCTCAGAGCCGGCCTTCGCGAGAACCTGTCCGTATTCAGACAACATCGTATTCCAGGCGAAATCGAAACGTCGTTCCGCCTCGTCCGGTACGTGTTCCTGCTTGGCAGCAAGGGCCTCCCGACATTGACTCCGCGCTCGCGTGGTCTCACCACTTGCCAGATAGGCGCTGCAGAGCCAACGATGTGCGGTCCACAATTCAGGGCTCATCGCAAGCGCTCGCTGAAACCGATCGACCGCCGCTTCATAGTCACGTTGGTAGTACGCTATCTGACCTTCGTAGACAGTAAAGGTCGGTGTCAGGGGGTCCAGCAGCCGCCCACGCTCGAGAACGCGACGCGCATCTTCGAAGCGCCCAGCCGCCATGAGCGAGACGGCGAAATCGCCACGAGAGGCCTCATCCGCCGGATTGAGCTCGAGTGCGTCCTCGAACTCTCGGTGAGCAGCCGAAAGATTCCAATCGATCTGATCCACAATTGAAGCCAGCACGCCGTGTGCCTCACCAACGTTCGCATCGATCTGTAAGGCTCGATTGGCGGCGTCTCGCGCAGCTTCGATCATCTGGTCGCGCCGAGTGCCGCTCGGGAACTCACGTCGCCAGAAGTACGCTCGTGCAAGAGCAGCCCACGCCTGCGCATAGTTCGGGTCACGACTGGTCGCACCGCGCAACAGCTCGATCGCCTTCTCATAGTCGTAGCGCAGGAGGTGATAGCGTCCTCGCAAATACATCCGATACGCCTCGTCGTCCGCTGTCGTGGGTACGCGAGCCACCTCTGCGCGACGTCTCACTTCCAACACTCGCACGAGGCGCCCCACAGCGTCCTGCTGGAGCTGAGAGAGGCTTCCACGCGGTTGTTCGAAGGACCACTCCCACGAGGATCCGTAGGCACCCGCGCGCGATAGCTTGAGCGTCAGGAAGCCGCCTTCAGCATCTTCGTGGGCCTCGCCTTCGACGAGGTACTGGGCGCCGAGCGTCTTCAGCAGGTCCTGCGTGCCCGTGTCTGATGGTACCCGTTCCACCGCCTCGACCGGCATGACGGTGACGGCCTTTGTCGTGCGCGCGAGCTCGGTTGCGATCTCGGCCGTGAGCCCGGCCGCGAAGTAGGTGTCATCATCCGTCTGCCCGGCAAATGCCCGTATCGCAAGCGACGGTCCACCGCTCCCCAGCGTAGCGACACCACGATCGCGCCCAAGGAGTATCAACGCCAGGACGATGCTCAGACCGAGCGCCAACCCGAGCGACGCCACGAGGGCAAACGGACGCCCGGTCCACCTGCCCACGAATCCCCGTGGTGCCTTTGTCTCAGGTGGCGTCGGTACCAGTAGCGCAGGCGTTGGAACAGCAAACGACGTGGCGAGGGCCTTTTGAAACGCACCAGCGCTCGCATAGCGCTGCGCGGGGTCCGGGTGAACAGCGCGTTCCAGCACCGTCACGAACGTATCTGGCAGATCCGGACGCACCTCGCGCATGCTTACGCGCTCGCCAGTCTCGTGTTTGTCTCCGAGCTCCTCATAGCTGGACGCTTCGACAGGAAAGCGACCCGTCGCGAGATGAAACAGCAAGACGCCCAGGCCATAGACGTCGCTCTGCACCGTGGACGGGCCACCACTGATGACTTCCGGTGCCAGGTAGAGCGGTGTGCCCGTAATGCGGGCCTTGAGCAGAGGGCGCGGGCCGTGCTGCCGCTCACCGGCGCCAAAGTCCATGAGCACGATGCGCCCGCCCTGCTCGCGCATCACGTTCTGTGCTTTCAAGTCGCGATGCAGCAGGCCGGCGCCGTGGACGGCCGCAAGCGCTCGACACAGGTCCTGACCAATGAGCGCCGCTTCTTCAGCGCTGTACGGACCGCGCGTGGTCACGATGTTGGCCAGCATCTCGCCCTGAATGAGCTCCATCCAGAGGCCGACGCGGCCGTCATGCTCTTCGGCGCCGTGAACCGTGACGACGTTCTGATGGCGGATGCGGGCGAGGACACGCCCTTCGTGCAGCATGCGTTCCGCGCGATCCGTGGCATCGCCACGCCCGATGCGCAGCAACTTCAACGCCACGTCGCGCCGCAGGCGTGCGTCATGTGCGCGATACACCTCGCCAAAGCTCCCCTCGCCCACCTTCTCGAGTAGCTGAAGGTGCCCCCACGTCTCGATCGCTGGTCTGCGCTGTTGAGTCTTCAACCCTTCCGGCGCGCTACGATGCACGTCAGCAACGCCGGCAACGACGCGGAGCTGGTGCAGCAGTCGGCGGTCGCTCTCGCGCGAGAGCGCACGCTCGACTTGCTCCCAATCGATCTGCGCTCCGTCGGCCAGCGAAGCCGCTGTATCGAACAACTTGACGGCGAGGTTGGTCATGGCTCATCAAACGTGGTTACAGGTCACGCGGCTAGGTTTTTCTACCCTTCCCGGCGGCTGAACGACGTCGCCTTGCAATAAAGGGAACGCAGTAGTCGGGTGGACACGCCCGCGCGGCGATCCGCTGTCGGCACTCTGCAACGATCTTCCGTGCGGTGTCTATCTGTTTGACGGTCTCGCGATCCTGCAGGTACAGCCCGCGGAGCTTGGTAAGCGCCCGCAGCCGCTCCTCGAGCACCGCAACGACCGGGTGAAGCGACTCCTGCAAGCACACACCCCTCGGCCCGGGCCGCAACGTCTCGACGCCGACCGTTGTTGCCTTCTTTCGGCCGCCACCCTTCTTGGCCATTGCTCCTCCTTTGGAAACGGTCACCGCGCGCTCATGGCTGCGGCGGACCCAGCCGTTGCACCAGCGCCTCGAATCGCGGGTGCTCTCTCAACGCATCGAATCGCGGGTCGACGCGCAGCCACAAGCATGCTCTGTCCCGCACGTCGAACGCCTCCTCTAGGTAGTCCAGTGCCTGATCGGGCTCCCCAAGACTCAGTAGGACCGCAGCGAGGTTGAAAGGGGTCACGCCGCCGGGTGCCGCCGCTTCCTGTTTGACGAGGTCTGCCAGGATGGCGCGCGCCTCACTCGTCTGCCCGGAGGCGGCGTACGCCTGCGCAAGCGCCGCCCGACTCTTCGGCCACCGGAGTCGCTCGAGCGCGCGCTGGCAATGCTCAATCGCGCCAGACGCGTCCCCAACCCGGCGCAGCACACGGCACAACCCTACGTGGAGACGTCCATCCTCCGGGCTGTCCCGCAGCGCCGCGCGGAACATGGCGGCCGCCTCGTCGTTTCGGTCCGCGTAGTGCAATGCCATCGCCGCGTAGCCGACCAGCACACCTGGCAGTGGGTTGACCTCGCGCGCGCGCGTCATTTGCTCGACGGCCTCCGCCGTGCGTCCCTCCGCGGCCAAGAACATCGCATAGCGGGCGCGCGGATATTCTAGGCTCGGGTTGAGGGCGAGGGCGCGCTCGTACGCGTCGCGAGCTCGCTCGAAGTCCCAATCGTCATACAGAATGATCTCCGCGAGCATCGCGTGGGCTTCGGGAAGCTCCGAATTCAACTGGAGTGCTCTTTGGACCGAATATCTTGCTGCACGCCGCGCGTCCTCCTCCTGAAACTCGCCCAGCGACTCGCTGAAAATGTAGGCTTCCGCGAGCCCTGCGAACGCCTCCGCGTAGTCCGGTTGAAGGCGGGTTGCCCGGCGGAACTGTTTGAGCGATTCCTGCACGTCAGCGAGCGAGCCCCTCGACAGGGCGTAGCGACCCCGAAGATACGCGAAGTACGCCTCGTCCAATAGCCGCGCTGCGCGCTGGGGCGTCTGTTGGTGTCCGAAGAGTCTCGCGACCGCGGTCACCACGTCCTGCTCGAGTCGTGCAATCTCGTCCCGCCTGCGTACAAACGTCCGCGTCCACGGCTCACCGACGACACCCGCGCGAACCAGGCGCAGCGTGACGGACGCTCCGTCGGAATCACGACGCGCGGAACCGTCGAGCAACGCGTCCGCGCGCAACGCGTCCAGGATGTTCTGGGCCGGGACGCCCGCTGCAAACACCCGCTGCGGCGCTTCGTCGACCGCGACGCCCGGATCCCTCAGCAGCGGCTTCGACGTCACTACCCCGATGCCAGGCACCTCTCCCAACCGTGCTGTAAGCTGCCGCGTGAAGCCATCCGCAAAGTAACGATCGTCGTCGGTCTCGGGCTCGAGGTCGCGGATGGCGACAAGCGTCACGGCCTCACCGGCGCCGCCACCTGGGTCGCTTCTCCGCTCATTGAGCACGAACGCGATCGCCGCCATGACCACGACCGCTGCGATGGCGGGTGCCAACCACACCAGATACCGCCGCCGATCGAAGAGCGGCACGCGAACGCCCTCGAGGGATAACCTCGGCTGGCTCCCTGACGGTGCAGGCAGCACCTCCGGCCGCGCAGACGCCGGCAGGTTCGGCGTCGATCCCACAACGCTCTCGAAAGCTGGGGCGCTCTCAAAGCCCAGCGCACGCGCCAGCGCCCGCTGCAAGGCCCCCGCGCTCGCGTATCGTTGGTCCGGGTTCGCGTCAAGCGCGCGTTCGACGACGGCCACGAAGCTATCGGGTAAGTCAGGACGAGCATCGTGCAGGTTCGTGTGTGCCTGATCGGCGTGCTTCGCGCGCAGCTCGTCGAGCGTCTCAGCCTCTACTGGAAATCTTCCGGTCACGAGGTAAAACAGCAACACGCCCACGCTATAGATGTCGCTGCGGGCGGTCGCGGGCCCGCCTGCGAGCACCTCGGGCGCCAGAGAGAGGGGTGTGCCGGTCACGCGGACACGCCCCTTACGCCCAGGCGGATGCTGCAGCTCACCTGCACCGAAGTCCATCAGGACGACGCGCCCGCCCTGCTGGCGCATCACGTTTTGCGCCTTGATGTCGCGGTGCAACAAACCAGCGCCGTGCACCGCGGCAATCGCGCGACAAAGATCTTGGCCGATGAGCGCCGCCTCGCGCGCGCTATACGGGCCGTCGCACGCCACCGACTCAGCGAGCGTGCGCCCCTCCACGAGCTCCATCCAGAGTCCGACGCGACCACCGTGCTCTTCGGCACCAAAGACCGTGACGACATTCTGATGGTGCACGCGTGCGAGCGTGCGGCCTTCGTGTAGCAGGCGCTCGGCCAGCGAGGTGCGCGTGCGGGCATCCGCACGCAGCAGCTTCAACGCCACGTCACGCGACAGCTGTGTGTCGTACGCACGATAGACTTCACCAAAACTGCCCTCACCAACCTTCTCGAGCAGGCGCAGATGCCCCCAGGTCTGGGGAGGCGTGGCGGCCAGTTTCCGCTCGGCTTCGGATTGGCCAGCCCGCGTGGGCTGGCCTGCCGGCGGGCGTAGGAGGGGGACCACGCGGCCGCGGGTCTGCACAGGCTCGTCGGCGGTCGTCGTCCACCCCCGTTCGGCCTCGGGCGGACCGGCGGCTTCTCCTTCCTCCTCCGACGTCGACCGGTGCAAGTCGGCTACGCCCGCCACCACGCGCAGCTGTCGTAACAGGCGACGGTCGGCCTCGCTCGACGCGCCCGTACCCGCGGCATCCCAGTCAATCGGGGTTCCATCCGCCAGCGAGGCAGCCGTATCCAGGAACCGGTCCCTTGCCATGCTCACTCACACAGAGTCTCGTTTCGTCGGCCGGCCGGCAGGCAGACCGTCCATCACGCGTGCGCCTCCCGTCACCTACACGATGTAACGCTGAGAAGGCGCGCGACGAACAGTGGAGAAACTCAAGTATGAGTAATTGGAAAGAGGTTGGCGAATTCTTGCGTGCGCCCTACCGCCCACGCGCGAACGGCAGCTCGTACGAAAAGTACAGGAGCCCGCCGACGCTCCGGCGCTCGTCAGCCAACGTAATCGGTATGGCCAAGCCAACGATCGTTTGTGTGTCGCCGAGATTCCATCCACCACGAAGTCCAGGTGCGATTGTCCAGACAGCGACACGGCTCGTCTGTAGAGTGCTCTCTCCACCCTCGTCAGGAAACTCGGCCGTGGTCTCGAGGAGCAGGTGAGCCAGCGGCCTCACACGCCAGATAGCGCTGGCGGCAAGATGCGGTGTGAAGCCGTTGACATTGCCGACTTCTCCACCGCTTACACGAGCTTGCTCTTGGTACGTGAACCCCGCGTTCCAGTGAAAGTAAAGATCGCCCGATTGCTGACTGAACGGCAGGTTGACTTGCAAGCCCGTCCGCCCCCCTCCAAGGCCAACGTCATCGTTCCCGGTCGGGAGAATGACGCTCAGGCGCGGCGAGATGGCTGGCCGTCCCGGCACCTCGTTCGTGAGCTGGAACCGATAGGTGAGAAACACGTCCCCGATGCCCTCCCCTGTCGAGAGCCCCGCGACTGGTAGCGTGAAAGAGAACTGATGAGCCTGACCCCCAAGCGGCCATTCCTGCGTGAAGGCAAGCTCCCAGTCCCCTTCCGTGCGGACGAACCCAACGATGTTCTGGAACACGCCGGGGTCTTGATTGAAGGCTTCTTCGATGAGGAACGAGTTGTCGAGAATCTCAAAGGGCTGGCTGGAACCAGCCGGCGCGGTCTGCGCGGTCGCCGTTGAAAGGGCAACGGAAACCAGCCAGACAAGAGTCAGGGATACCACCGTCATCACCCTGTGCAATGTCATCCTCCCAGGAATGCAGGCCTAGCAGTCCGTACAAGAGGCATCTTCGTGCTCGATGCCTTTTTGATCTAGCGGCGTCTGTCATTTTGACGCTCGGCTATTATATATTTTGAGTATTCAAAATCAAGGACAAAGGAAGGGTCTATGGCGGTCGAGCCGGCGACGTTGTGCGCTACGGCGCGCCGGCACCCAAAGCGACTTGACCCGACTCGACCAGGCTTCGGTACTGCTTCCAGCCAACGAAATTGCCGTCTGGGATCGGCTCAAGGCTTGCCACCGCCACGTGCTCGAAGGGGCTCATGTGGCGGTCGACCAGTAGGCGCTCGTAGAGGTCCACGTCTTTCTCGATATCCCGCTTCCCAAAGTGTGTGAGGTAGCTGACACGCGCGCAACGGGCCACGGCGATCTTGCGCTGCACGTCCAGCGGCAACCGGCGGTCGTCATCGCGCATGAACGGCAGGTGCCAGGTGCCGGCGGGAACAGCCTCGGGCGTAGATGCCGCGTACGCCTCGCGCATCATCTCGGCCAGCGTGCGCAGCTCCGGTTGCGCGTCTCCGTGGCACCGAAGGGCAAAGAAGTTCTCGTACGTCGTCCCGGACAGGATCACCGTAATCCACATCCACGGCTCGAGCATGCGATTCACGATCTGCTTGTGACCGCCGATCTCCACGAGCCGACGTGCGGCGGCAACCGCCTGGTCACGCGCTGATAGCCAGATGCGTCGGGCTTCCTCTTGCTCCGTGAGCCCAAGCTCCTCCCGCGCCTGCATACCGGGCTGGTTCTTCCCCCACCAAACGGGCACCACGGCCTCTTCGGCCACCTGCTCGATCAGCTTCTTCACAGGAATGGCACGCGAGCTGGACGAGTTACGGCTGAAGAGGCGGTGTGTCAGCAGCTCGGCGTGGACGAAACGTGGATACGTGAGGACGAACGTGGTGAGCCGACATCCCGCGGGTGAAAGGCTGTCGAGGAGGACATCTGCGCGGTACGGCATTACCCTTCATTCCTTCTTCTCCGCCTCGGCGACGACGACGCAGTTGCGGCCACCGGCCTTGGCCAGATACAGCGCACGATCGGCCGCCGCGTACAAGCCATCTGGATGCGGCATCGACGCCTCGAGCACCGCGACCCCAAACGAGCAGGTGACACGACTCGTCGTGCCGGAGCCGCTGAAGGCGAGCCGCTCGATGACCTTGCGCAGCTTCTCGGCGAGCACGCGCGCGCCCTCGGCCTGCGTTTCGGGACAGAGCACCGCGAACTCCTCACCTCCCACGCGCGCCAGCACCTGTTCTTGTCGAATGAGCTCTTCGACCGCGTGCGCCAAACCGCGCAGGACGGCATCGCCGCCCAGATGCCCGAATGTATCGTTGAGGCGCTTGAAGTGGTCGACGTCGAAGATGATGAGTGCGAGTGGCCGGCCGTAACGTCGTGCCCGAGCGAACTCGCGCTCGAACTCGTGGTGGAACTTGCGCCGGTTGTACAGGTTCGTCAACCCGTCACGAATCACGAGCTCGTAAATCGCCTCGTGATAGGCGTTCTCCGTGTCTGCCTCGTGCAGGAACTTGAAGACCACCGCGCCCGCTTGAAAACGGTCGCCGCTCTGCAACGGTCGAGCCTCCGTCACCTGTTCTTCGTTGAGGTACGTGCCGTTGCGGCTTCCGAGATCCTCCAGCATGATGGCGTCTTCTCGGTAGATCAGCCGCGCATGCCGACGCGAGATCGACGGCACTTCCGGAAAGCTGATCTCGGTCTGCAACGATCGCCCAATCTCCAAGACCGAACCGGGCGTCACACGATAGCGGCGACCCAGCGATCGCGGATCCGGATGAGCGATGACGATGAGGTTCGCCTCGGCGCCGCGGCCCTGAAACTGCTCACCGAGCGCCGAATCGTGTACGGTCACCTCCATGCTCGAGGCAAGCGGCAGCACATCCGTCGCCGAGCGTGGATTTGTCCCGTAGGGCCTATCTGTCACGTCGTCGCCTCCTCCTCCCCTAGTGTCCTAAGCAGCCCCTAATCATATCGCCGTTCGGGGTGCTGGGGTGCTGGGGTGCTGGAGTGCCGGGTGCTGGGGTACGCGTTCTTGCGCCTTGCACCTGTCCCCGTGGCAGACTGTCCACATGCCGATCAGGAGCGGCCCGGCGGGGCGTGGCGCGCGCCGGGCGGGCGGGTCCGTGGCAGCGGCAGCGTGCCTGGCGTGCGCGCAGCCCATCCTCGAGCCGACCCTCGTCCCAATTGCCCTACCAACCAACAGTGCGCGGCTCGAACCGGCCTCGGGCGCGTTGGAGGACTACCCGACGGCCCTGGGGGCGATACTCGACGTCCTGGAGCGCGAGCTGAAGCTGCCGCGGCCTCAGGTGACGCTCGTCTTGTTCGCCAACCGGCGCAGCTTCGAAGCGGGCCTGCTGTCCATTGGCTACCCGCCGGCGCTCGCGCGCGACGCGTCAATGTTTGGAGCCATTGGCGGGGCTCGCGCGATCTTGGCCAATGCCGGTGTGCTCGACACGCTGCCGTGGCCGGAGCGGGTGCGTCTGCTGGCCCACGAGCTGACGCACTCGGTCCAGTACGTGCTGGCCGGCGGCACACGCGGCGCCTCGGATCAATGGCTGCGCGAGGGAGTGGCGGACTGGGTCGCGTGTCAGACGACCGCAGCCTTGGGGTACATGTCGTACTCGGAGTCGCGAGGCCGCCTCCTGGACCGCCTCGCCTCTGCGCCGCGCGACGTCTCGCCCGCCCCGCTCGACCAGCTCGCCACGTTCCCGCAGTGGGTCGCCGCGCAGCGCGCCTACCAAGACGTTCCACTCTACACGCAGGCGTTTCTGGGAGCCGAGCTCCTCATCGAGCGCTACGGCTTCGAGAAGGCGACCGAGTATTTCGCGCGCTTCGCTGACTCTGACGACCGGCACGCCAACTTCCGGGCGACGTACGATCAGAATTTCTCGGACTTCGAGCGAGCGTTCGAGCGGCGATGGTATCAAGAGCTCATCAGTCGGCAACCGCTCCGATAGACGGAGTCATGGGCGGTGTAAGCTTTAGGCTTCAGCGAGCGTAACCCGCAGTGGAGGTTGTCATGCGCCTACGGCTCCTATTCGTCATCGTCGCGCTGTTGCTCGTGAGCGTCCCGACACGCGCGCAGCGCACGCAAAAACCGCCGCTCCACGGCCGTCATTGGATGGCCATCACCGGCAAGCCGCTGGGCGCGACCGCCGGTGCCATGATGCTGCAGCAAGGCGGCAACGCCGTCGACGCGACGTGCGCCATGCTGGCCGCCGTCTCCACCATGTGGGACACGCTCGGCTGGGGCGGCGAGACGCAGGCCCTCGTGTACAACCCGCACACCAAGAAGGTCATCGGGATCAATGCCCTCGGCGTCGCGCCTACGGGCGCCACGCCGGAGCTCTTCAAGAAGCAAGACCTGGCCTACCCACCGGCGTACGGGCCACTTGCGGCGGTCACGCCCGGCACGCCGGGCGGGCTGATGGTCATGCTTGCCGAGTTCGGCACGCTCAGCCTCGAGGAGGTGCTGGCGCCGGCCATCGATCTCGCCGAGGGCTATCCCATCGAAGCGCAGGCAGCCAATGCGATTGAGCACGAGAAGAAACGGATTCACGAGTGGCCGTACTCGCGACAGGTGTTCTTGACGCACCCCGGCGAAGACCGCGAAGCGCCCGAAGCGGGCGAGATCTTTCGGCAAGCGGACCTTGCCGCCACGCTACGCAAGCTCGTCGAAGCCGAGCAACAGGCGCTGGCGGCTGGCAAGAGTCGGAAGGAGGCCATCCAGGCGGCGTACGACCGCTTCTACGAGGGCGACATCGCACAGGAGCTGGTGCGCGCCACCCAAGAGCAGGGCGGCCTCATCACGCTGGATGACCTCGCACGCTGGCAAGTGCGTATCGAAGAGCCCGTGTCGACGCGCTACAAGGGCATCGACGTCTACAAGCTCACGGTGTGGACGCAGGGTCCGGCCTTGCTGCAGGCGCTCAACATCCTCGAAACGATCGATCTCGCGAGCATGGGGTACAACAGCGTGCGCTACATCCACGCCCTGTATCAGGCGATGAACCTCGCCTTTGCCGATCGCGACTTCTACTATGGTGATCCGTACGTTCCACCTGAGGAGCCGGTCGCGGGGCTCCTCTCGAAGGAGTACGCGCAGGCGCGTGCGAAGGAGATCAACTGGGAACGGAACGACCCCGACGTGAAGCCGGGTGACCCATTTCCGTTCGAGGGCAAGACCAACCCGTTCCGCGACCTGCTCGACAAATGGACCGCACCGCCGCCGCCCACACGGCCCACGACCGCCACGCAGGATGTCTCGATGGCACGTGTCGAGCGCTCATTCGACGAGGGCTTCCGCGCCGGCACGACCTCGATTGTCGCGGCAGACGAGGAGGGCTGGGTCGTATCGGTGACGCCGAGCGGCGCCTGGATTCCAGCGGTGATTGCCGGGCGTACGGGCATCGGCCTCAGCCAACGCGCGCAGCAGTTCGTCGTCGACGCGGCCAATGGTCCCTTCAATGTCATCGAGCCAGGCAAGCACCCGCGCGTCACGCTCACGCCCAGCCTGGCGCTCAAGGACGGCCGACCGTACCTCGCCTTTGCCGTGCAGGGCGGCGACACGCAGGATCAGAACCTGCTTCAGTTCTTTCTCAACGTCGTTGAGTTTGGGATGACCGTGCAAGAAGCGACGGAAGCGGCCAATATCACGAGCTATCAAATGCGCAGCTCGTTCGACGATCACCGTGCCAGACCCGGACGCGTGACGCTCAACAAGCAGGTGCCACCATTCGTCATCTCGCAGTTGAACCGTATGGGATACGAAACCGAGCTCGCCGATCGCACCTCGGGACCGATCAACGCGATCTTCTTCGACGCCAAGCACAGCACGCTATGGGGTGGCTCGAGCAACGACGGTGAGGACCACGGGATCGCCTGGTGAATGTACCGAACCACACGACGTAGGGCGCGGCTTCCGCCTTCGCGTAACGCTTCGGCGGACAAGTCCGCCGTAGCCTCGGCGAAGGTGGACCGCCGTAGCCTTCCTTGGCGGAGGCGGTTAGCCGTGCCTGGCGCATCAGCGGTGCTTGGCGCCCCTAAAGGGGCGCCCTACTTCGTGAGCTGCGGCAGGTTACGGGCCACCATCATTCGTCACTCGTCACTGCATCGATCGAAACGGTCATACCGTACACGTCCTCGAACGCGAGCTCCACGGCACCGACTCTGATCCTGTCACCATCCCGCAGTTGCACGACGCACGTGACGCGCGCACCGTTCACATACGTGCCGTTACGGCTGCCGACATCCTCTAGGCTCGCGACGCCGCCAGCGACCGTCACGCGAGCGTGGCGCCGGGACACGCCTTGATGGTCGAGGCACACCGCGAGATTCTCGGCCCGCCCAATCACGTGCGCCCCCGGTCCCAGATACGCGACGCCCCCGTCCCACGCGAGACGAAATGAGGGCGCGGCCGGCACTGCACGTGTCGCCAACGCCGACGGCGCCTTCGTCACCTGTGCAATGCACGCGTAGCCGTAGCGGTGCAGCGTACGGATGTAGCGCGGATCATCGGCCGGGTCGCCGAGCGCGCGCCGAATCTCGGCGATGAGCGTCGAGAGGCTCGACTCTGTGACGTTCGCGTCTGGCCAGATCTGTCGAATGAGATCCAGCTTCCGCACGGCCCGAGGACCTGCGTCGATGAGCATCACCAAAAGGTCGAAACCTTTTGGTGATAGCTGCACCGCCTCCCCCGCACGCCTCGCCTGCCGTGTCTCCGTGTCCACGACGCAGTCACCAAAGATGTAACGCATCCTCGTGTCTTGTCCGCGCACGATCACCCGCCCCCGACCCTTCATAACAAACGTCAGCAACATTTCAGCCGAACGCCAGAAGATCCTGGGGATTTCGTAAGAGCTCGGTTCGTCGCCTCGCGTTCACCTCGCTAAAGGGCGCGCACATCGCCTGCTCGCCCCGGAGGTGAACATGAGTCAATCGCCATTCGTACTCTTCATTACGTTATTCCTGTGCATGCTAACGTCGCTACTCCCCCTAACCGGCGCCGACGCACAAGTGCTCGGCGGCACGCCACCAACGACGCCGCTCGTCTGTGTCGCAGGCGGGGTGGGTCGGCAGGTATTCGTCAGCGGCAAGCTTCGCGAAGCGCTTGGTCGGCTGCTGGCTGGCTCGGAGCTGTTTCGCGCCCGCTATAGCCAGGTGGTCCGAGCGGGTGTCGTCGTTGGCATCACGTATCACGGCCTGTTCCACCTGGGTGAGGCCCGAGCCGCCACGCGCATCCACCGCGTTGACGGGCGAGTCCAGCTTGCCCTCGTAAGAGTCAAGCCAGGACACGACCCGGTCGAGCTGATCGCACACGAGTTCGAGCATATCGTCGAGCAGCTCGAAGGCGTCGACTACCACGATCACCTCGCGTCACGACGTGGGAACACCCGCGTGAACTCTGGCCAGGCCTTCGAGACAGATCGTGCGGCAGCCGCTGGTCGATCAGCCGCCCGCCAAGTGCGTGACGCGGAGCGCGCGCAGAAGAAACCAGGCCCTCAGCCGACGGCCTGTTCGACTCTGGCGCGCGGTGCGTTTACGCAAATAGCGCTCCCTCCCCGCGCCGGTTCTCCAGATCTCCACGGTGGACAGTTGTGTTGCGAGCCGTAAGCCAAGTCGCCCAGCGGTACCGAGCGCTCACGTCGCGCACGCGGACCGAGCCTTCGGCGTTCGACACGAGGGGCCACGCCAGCGAAGGTGACGCCGATGGCCCGCGTGACTCGCCGGCTGGCACGATAGCGCTCGCTGGAGGACGCGATCTCAAACGTCCTGCGCGAAATTGGGGTCATCTCCGCCTGATTGAACCCCTTGGTCAGGGCAGCTTCGGCGAGGTCTATCACGCATACGACCCGCAGCTGGATCGTCACGTCGCGCTGAAGTTGTTCGGTCGCCGTCCAGAAACGGAGGCAAAGCACACCCAACGGGTGCTCAGTGAGGGGCGTCTCCTCGCGCGTGTGCGCCATCCCAATATCGTCGCCGTCTACGGTACGGACGTGCACGACGGCCAGGCCGGGCTCTGGATGGAGCTTGTCAAGGGCGGCACGCTCGAGGCTCGCCTGCAGCGCGAGGGGCTGTGCGGCCCTCAGGAGGCACTCTTCATCGCCCAGGATCTCTGCCGAGCGCTCGCGGCGGTCCACCGCGGCGGTCTGCTGCACCGCGACATCAAGGCCCAAAACGTGATGCGCGAGGAAGGCGGCCGCATCGTCCTGATGGATTTTGGCACGGCGGCGTTGCAGGAGGCCTTTGCCGCTTCTCGGCAGTCCCGTCTTGTCGGGACACCAATCTACGTGGCGCCCGAAGTGCTGGCCGGCGCGCCGCCATCCGTGCACAGCGATCTTTACAGTGTCGGCGTGCTGCTTTTCCATCTCGTGACGGGCTCGTTCCCGGTGAAGGCCAGCTCCATCGCGGATCTGTACCTGGCGCACACCGAGGGTCGCCGCACGTTCTTGCATGACGCCCGCGCCGATCTCCCCGACGCCTTCGTTCGCCTCGTCGAGCGCGCGCTCAGCCCAGATCCGCGCGACCGCCACCCAACCGCGGGTGCCATGCAGGCGGCGTTGTCGCAGGCGGCCGGAATCGAACAGCCGAAGCGCCAGGTCCAGGATGGGCGTCGGGTCATTGTCGCTGCACTTCTGAGCAGCGCCTTGATCGCGGGCGGGGTCGGAGCGGTGTGGTACTTGCCGAACCGCACGGACACGGCCGCCCATGTGGCCGTCACGCCCCATGTTCCGCTCCTCGCGGTGCGGCCCGTGCTCACAGGCGTCCCCGAAGCCGACTCGGTGACGCGCGCAGTCGTCGAAGATGTGCGACGACGACTGGCCGCTTCTTCCAGTTGGCGGGTTAGCAGCTCGCAGGCCGTGGAGGTGCTGAACACACCGCAACAGAGCACACTCGCGATCATGACCACACTTGCGACAGACGCCGCCGCTGAGATCAGTGTGGAACCTACTGCTGAGGGGCTGCGTGGAGAGATCCGCGTGCTCCGTGCGGGTCTGGCAGGGCGGCCCTCCGCGGCGACGGTGTCGTCCGCAGGCGGTGACGTCAACCGCCTTGTAGACGTAATCACACAGCATATCGCCACGACGCTGCAGTGGGAGCTCGAGCAGCGTAGCGTTTCCCAGCGCAGCCGGATCGCCGCCGTGGCACAAGAGGCGCGGATGCATTACCTCGAGGGTGTTTCCCTCCTTCATCGGTACGGTGTGCAGAATCTCGAAGCGGCGCTCTCGGAGTTCCGCGCGGCGGGGCGATTCGAGCCGACCTTCGCGCTGGCTCACGCGATGACCGCGCGGACGATCCTTCAGCTGTATCAGAGCGGCGCCTTGCAGCCGGTCGACAATCCAGAAGGCATGGCGCGTCACTACATTGCGCGGGCGCTGGAACATGACGAGGCGTGTGCCGAGGCGTACGCCGCGCTCGGCAACGTCTATGCTCTCGAGCATCAATGGGACGCTGCTGATCAGGCGTTCCAAACGGCGTTGTCGTTGAGTCCAAGCTTGGAGTCCGCACGCACTCAGTACGCGCTCTTCCTCGCAGGCCGCGGCAAGTTGGATGACGCGCTCGCCCAGGTCACGGAGGCACGCGTGTTGGATCCGTACAACGCGGCCATCCTCGGCTATACGGGCATGATGCACCACTATCGCGGCGAGCACGAGGAGGCCATCGCACAGCTTCAAAGCGCCGTGCGCATCGACCCAAGCCACACCCACCCGCAGACAGGCCTATGCCGTGTCTTCTCTGCGCTCGGCCGCGTGCCGCAAGGCGTGTATCACTGCGAAGAAGCCAAGCGAGCGGGCACATTGCGGCCTACCGCGTTCGAGGCCCAAATGGTCCAGCTCTATGCGGTGGCCGGCGATCTGAGCCGAGCACGCAGGCACATGCAGCGACTCCGCAGCATCGCGGGGACATCACCGAAACCAGACGCTGCGTACTTTCTCGCGATCGCCCATACCGCGCTGGGTCAGAAGGAGCAGGCCCTCTCCTATCTCAGGCTGGCGCTGGAGGGCGGCGCGCCCGCGTTGTATCCGGGCGTGGACCCTCGACTCGCGGCGCTACGCTCGAGCGTCGAATTCGACGAGATCATCGCGCGCGCGGATGCAGGCCGAAGCGCCCGATCAAACGACACGACAATCAGTCAGGAGGTCCTATGACCAAGAGCCGTAAGAGGACATCGAGGGCATCGAACGCGGAAGCCGCTCCGAAAGTATCGTTCGAAGAAACGGCGTACGCACTGGAACAGGCAGCCACCGCTCTAGACGCGCTCCTCCCCAAGCATAAGAACAAGATCGACCGTCTAAGGATTCGAACCACCCGTACGGAGCTGCGTGGCTACGCGAAGCTCCTCCGGGCGAAGTGCTACGAGTTCCCATAGGCGCGGGCCTTCAGGGCGTCAGTGCTTGGGCGATCAACACCTGTAAACGCTTCCGGATGTCCGCCTGAGTCTCCTGATGGCTGGGGAGATCTTCAAGCTCTCCGAGCGTGAACGTCTCCATGAGCCGCCGGCCGTTCAGCGTCGCAATCAAGAGCCTGGTCAGGTCGCGCGCATCCGACCAGTCGGTGGCCTCGACGCGGACACCCTTCTCGGACGCCAGCGTGTGAAGCTGGTGAACCGTCCAGTTCTCGCCGAATTGCTGTTGGTCTCGCATGGCCGCTGGCTCGTTGCTGGTGGGGTTCTGTGCGGGGGTGCAGACCGTCCTCAATTACGGCGTCAGAGCCTGCTTTGTGGGAGGAATATCCAATTCTGGCACTGCCGGATGAGCTTGTCAAATAGTGGACCCCGTGCGGCGTGTCGGGACTCGATCGCGTAGACTCGATCACTCGATCACGTAGCCAATCTCTCGGAGACATGTCGTGGGTCAAACCAAGGAACGTCTACTCGGTGACCTGGCCGACGTTCGATACGGCCTGCGAACGCTCGGTCGCTCACCCGGCTTCGCGCTTGCCGCGTCTCTATCGCTGGCGCTCGGCATTGGTGCCAACACCGCGATCTTCAGCCTGATCAACCTGATGGTGCTGAAGCCGCTACCCGTCTCCGACCCGAGGCGGCTGGTGCAGATCGCGCAGGCGGGAGAGGACGGCAGGTTCGACGGCGCGAATTACCCCTGGTTCCGCGAGATCGCCGCGCGCACGGACCTGTTCTCGGCCGTGTTCGCCATCCGTCAGAATCTATTCAAGGTCGAGGTCGGCGGCCGACTGGAACCAATCTCGGGCCAGTTCGTGACCGGCAGCTACTACAGGGCGCTCGGCGTCAACGCCATCCTTGGACGCACGCTGCTGCCCGAAGATCAGCGCGAGGGGGGCATCAATCCTGTCGCCGTGATTAGCCATGCCTATTGGCAGCGCCGCTTCGGTGGCGATCCCGACGTCCTCGGCCAGACCATCATCGTCGACCGCGACCCGTACACGATCGTTGGCGTCACGCCGCCCGAGTTCTTCGGCCTGCAGGTCGGGACGACGATCGATGTCACCGTGCCACTCATCGCCACGCGATACGCCGACCCGGATGCCTGGTTTTCGATGCCGATCGTCGCGCGGTTGAAGCCTGGCCTCGGGGTCGACCGAGTGCGGGCAGAGCTCGACGTCGTGCGGAAGCGCTTCGTGGCCGCGCACGTCTCGTCCGAGCAGCTCCGTCGCCAGTATCTCCAGCGGGCGGAGCTGCCATCGGTCGCCAATGGTCTCGGCGCGCTGCGCAGGGAGTTTCTGGAGCCGCTCCGTTTGCTCATGGGTGCAGTAGGCATCCTGCTACTCATCGCCTGCGTCAACCTCGCCGGACTGCTCGTCGCTCGTAACGCCACGCGACAGCGTGAGCTCGGCATCCGCCTGAGCCTCGGCGCCAGCCGCAGCCGGATCCTCCGGCAGTTGCTCACAGAGAGCGCGCTCCTGGCCGCGCTCGGCGCGGTACTTGGGGTGCTCTTCGCGTTCTGGGGAAGCAACCTCCTTCTCGGGTTCCTCATGGAAGACCGGGGGCCAACGACGTTATCGGCTGTGCCCGACCTCCGTGTGCTCGGCTTCGCGCTGGCCGCAACGACGATGACCACGTTCCTCTTCGGTCTGGTGCCCGCGTATCGCGCCACGCGGACGAAGCTGCTCCCTACTCTGAGCGTCGGCAGCCGCCAACTTGGTCCGCTGCGAACTGGGCTTGGGCGCGGCCTCGTCATCGCGCAGTTCGCCCTCTCGCTCCTGCTGGTCGCGGCCGCGCTGCTCTTCATCCGCAGTCTGATGAACCTCAGTCGCTTCGATGCCGGCTTCGCGCGGGGACGCGTGCTCATCGTGACGATCGACGCGCCCGGGACCGCCTACGAGGGCGAGAAGCTGCGGCTCTTCCAGCGGGAGATGCTCGTGTATCTCCGAAGGCTTCCCGGCGTCCTGCATGCCACGATTGCGACCTCGACACCGCTGAACGACAACCACAGCACGCGGCGAATCTCTGTCCACGGCGTCACGCCCCGAGGCGAAGGCGACATCGCGACGGAGGTCAATGCGGTCGGACCAGATTACTTCGACACATTGAAGATTCCGGTGCTGCGCGGACGGCCCATCGACGCGCGCGACGACGCAAGCCGACCGAGGGTCGCGGTGGTAAGCGAGCGCTTTGCGCGGCACTACTTCGGCCGGGCGAGCGCGCTCGGCCGGCAGTTCGATCTTCTGACACCCGAGTCGGTGCAGTCCTTCGAGATCGTCGGCGTCGCGGGCGACGTCAGGGACCGAAGCCTGCGGACGCCTGGGACGCGCCTCGTCTACATCCCCCAATTTCAGTCTCGTGACGTGCCGCCCTATTTCGACTTCGCGCTCCGAACGGCTGGCAATCCGTCGAGCTGGATTGCGATGGTGCGGCAGGAAATCCAACGCCGGCGGCCCGATGCGCCCGTACTCGCGATTCGGACGCTCGCTGACCAGATCAATCGCCATCTGCTCAGCGAGCGACTGCTCGCAACGCTTTGCGGCTTCTTCGCTGTTGTCGCGCTGACGCTCGCGGCGGTTGGCCTCTACGGTCTGCTCGCGTACGTCATCGCTCGACGCGTGCCGGAGATTGGCATCCGCATGGCGCTCGGCGCCCGGCCTCGCACGCTGCTCTGGAGGACGCTCCGCGAGAGCGTGGTGCTTGGAGCGCTCGGTACGCTCGTCGGTCTCGGTGCTGCGGTTGTCGCACTGCGAGGTGTGCAGAGTCTCCTGTTCGGCCTATCGCCCACCGATGTCGGAAGCCTGATTGGTGCCGCACTGCTCCTCATCGGCATCGCGCTCGTGGCTGGTTTCGTGCCCGCCCGCCGCGCGGCCGCCGTGGATCCCGCGGTCGCGCTTCGCGCTGAATAGTCAACGCCGTCCCGACCCGGAGCTCTTCGACGGCTCTACTCGTGCCGCAGCGCTTGTACGGGGTCCAGACGCGTCGCGCGCCGCGCCGGCCGCATGCAGGCGACGAGTGACACGAGCAGGAGCAAGGCAACAACTGACGCGAGCGTGATCGGATCGCGCGAAGCGAACGGCAACAGCCGGCCGACAGCGATCGCGCCGGGCAGTCCGAGGGTCAGACCGATGCCAAGGTGCGCTATCGCTCGCCGCAAGACGAGCCAGTTCACCTGTCGAGCTTGCGCGCCGAGCGCCATCCGGACGCCGATTTCCTGCGTCCGTTGGGTCACCGAATAGGCGGTGATCGCGTAAAGGCCAACCGCCGACAACGCCAACGCCACGCACGCGAAGATCGTGAACATCGTCCCGAACAGCCGCTGGGGCCAGCGCAAGAACGCCAACCACTCATCCATCATCTGGATATCGAACAGCGGAAGGTCACCGTCCAGGGCGCGGACCACTTCACGAAACAGTGGTGCGATTGTCCCCAGCTCGGTCTCGACACGAACAATCAGCGTCACGGAGGAAGCTGGCTCCGTCCAATGGGGCACATACACGACGGGCTCGGGCTGCTCCAGATCACGCTGCGGGACCGTCGGGGAAACGCCGACGATGGTGAGCCAGGACGGCTCGCGCCCGTCTAACCGCGTGAGACGAATGCGATGCCCGACGGGATCCCCGTTTGGAAAGTACGTCGCCGCGAAGCGACCGTTGACGATTGCACTCTCCTGCCCCGTGGTACCGTCGGTCAGCGTGAACGGTCGCCCACGGACCACTCGTAGGCCGAGCGTGTCGAAATAGCGGGAACCGATGGTGACAACCGACACGTTCGGCGGCCGCTCGCCGGTGACCGGCGGACGTCCGTCGATCGTGAGTTGGCGGACGGCTCCGCCTCCGCCGGGAATGGCGTTCGCCATGGTCGCGAGGCGATCGCCTGAACCGCCCCGAGGCGCTCGTCGAGTCGCTGATAGAAAGCGGCCCGCTGTTCGGGCGTCCCGTACTTCTGGTCCGGCAAGTCCAAGCTCATCATCGCCAGACGCGACGTGTCGATACCGAGATCCGCGCGGTAGAGATCGAGGAAGCTGTGCATCATGAAGCCGGCCCCGGACAGCAGAACCAATGTCAAGGCGAGCTCGCCGATGATGAGCGTGCTCGTCCATCGGCGTGCACGGAGGCCGCCGCTACCGCCCCTTCCTCCTTCTTTCAGGACCTCGTTCACATTGGTGCGGGCAACGTGAAGCGCGGGTGCCAGTCCAAAGAGGACACTGGTCCCGAGGCAGACGACGGCCAGAAATGCAAACACCGAACCGTCCATCGTGAACTCGAGCCAGTACGGCTTGTCGGTTTGCGGAAGGGCGATGTTGAAGAGTCGAAGACCGAGTACCGAGAGTCCAAAGCCAATGAGACCCGCCAGCAACGCGAGCACAACGCTTTCGACGAGTAACTGCCGGACAGTCCGCCAACGCGTCGCCCCAAGCGAGACACGGATCGCCATCTCGCGAGCCCGCGTCGCCGAGCGCGCGAGCAGCAGGTTGGCCACATTGGCGCAGGCGATGAGCAAGACGAAGCCAACGGCACCCATGAGCGCCACGAAGACAAGCTTCACCTGCGGCGCAATATGCCGCTCGTCATATGGCATGACCGCTGGCTGGATGTTCTCGTTCGTGTCCGGATAGTCACGGCTCAGGCGTGTCGCAATGAGGGCGAGGTCGGCCCGTGCCGCCTCTGGGCTTACGCCGTCCGCGAGCCGTCCAAACGCGCTCAGGATGCGCGCGACGCGCGTCTGTGTCGTGCGACCGGGCATCAGCGCAAGCGGTTGCCACACGTCGGCGGCAAGCGGGAACCGAAATCCAGGCGACATCACACCGATGACCGTCGACGGCACACTGTTGACGCGGATGGTCCGTCCGATCACGGCCCGGTCAGCTGCATAGCGACGGGTCCAGACGCTGTGCCCCAGGATAACGACGGCCGGCGCGCCCGGCCCGTCGTCCTCCGGCCCGAAGTCTCGTCCGACGACCGGCCGCTGGCCGATCAGGCTGAACGCGTTGCTGGAAATGTAAGCCCCCCGAAAACGTTCCGGCGCGTGTTCGCCATCGCCGAGGTTCATCGTCACATCGTGGTACGCCGCGATGCCGTCGAAGGCGCGCGCCCCCTCCCGCCAATCCTCGTACTCGGGAAGGGACAACTCACCATAATCCTGCGGACCGCGCATCGGCTGTTGGCGCGCCTCGCGGGTTTCGAGCGACACAATCCGGTCGGGATGCTCGAATGGCAGACTGCGAATCAACACCGTGTGCATAATCGTAAACACGGTGTTGTTCATGCCGATACCAAGCGCCAGAACGAGCACCGTGGCGAGCGTGAACCAGCGATCCCTCACGAGCAGACGGCAGGTGAACCGGAGGTCTTGCGAGATGCTTTGGAGCCAAGGCCCGATCCAGACGTCTCGGGCCTCGTTCCGCGCCAACAGGACATGCCCGAGCGCACGTCGAGCGACGACGGCGGCTTCAGTCGGCTCGAGGCCGTCCTTCTCGATCTCTCGCTGCTTCATCTCGCGGTGAACGTTCATCTCCTCCGCGAGATCAGCCTCGAGCTGACGATGTCGGAGCGTGTACCACACGCGGCGCATGAATCGTCGCACGGCAGCCTCATCTGCGCTGGTTGCGCCTTGTCGACTTCTCTATACCCATCGTCTATCGATGGGAGTGTCGCAGACACGGGCGCCTATGTCAAGGATCGCGGCAGGATGCATCACCCGCCTGACGCGGTCCCGCTCTCCTCTTGGAGCAGGTCGCGGAAGGCGGCGCCGAACATCTCCCACACAGTGATGAACAGCGCGGCGATAATCGGGCCGACGATGAACCCGGGCACGCCGACGAGGATGATGCCGCCAAGCGTCGAGAACAGGATGAGCAAATCGTGCATCTTCGTGTCGCGGCCGACGAGCCGTGGGCGGAGCACGTTGTCGACCGTCCCCACGATCAACCCGCAGAAGAGCGCCAGCACGATCCCCTTCGCGACAGCGCCTTGCACGATGAGCACGATGACCGCGGGTACCCAGACCAGAGCCCCGCCGACGCCAGGGATAACCGACAGCACAATCATCAGCGTGGTCCACAAGATGGCGCCCTCGATGCCCACCACCCAAAACGCCAGTCCGGCCAGCGCCCCTTGGATCACCCCGATGAGGACAGTGCCCTTCAACGTGGCGCGTGTCACAGATGTAAACCGGTCGAGCATCCGGTCTTTGTCTGCTTCGGTCAGTGGCAGGTAGGCGAGCGAGGCCTGGAGCATCCGCTTCCCGTCCATGAGGAAGAAGAACATTGCGTAGAGCAGGATGAAGAAATGGAAGAAGAACAGGACCGTCCCGCGCGTCGTGGCGGAGAGGGTCTTGAAGAGAAACGCGCCCAGATTACCGACCAGCTCGCCGCCGCGCGTCAGCAGCTCGGCCCGAAAGGGCTCGATTTCCTCGATGAACGGGATCTGCGCCAGGTACTCCTCGAGCCCGCTCGGCTCCGCGAGCGTCCGTTCGATCCAGGGTCGGACGTTCTCGCTGATCTGAAGCGCTTCGTTGGCAACCGCGCCCAGGAGCCCAAGCAGCGGCACAATCACCAGCGCGAGCAGGAGGATCAGCGTGGTGAGCGAAGCCAGCACGCGGCTGCCGCGCATGAGGCGCTGCAAGCGCAGGTAGATCGGGTGGGCGACGCCGGCGAAGATGCCTGCCAGGAGGATCGTCAGCAGAAAGGTCTGAATGAGCGCGAGAAATGCCACGGAGATCGCGACGACGAGCAGTAGGAGGAAGGTCTTGCGAAAGCGTTCTTCGGTCATGATGGGCGACGCGGGAAGCTACCACCACGTCGGGCATCTCACTGTACCACGGCGGGGCGCGGAGACCTTCGACCCGGACTGCCGGGTGCTTAACGGAAATGGGGTCACGACGATCGCGAGCACGAGAGCATGAGTCACTCTTCTCTGAGCAGCGTCACCGGGTCGACGCGCGACGCCTGACGCGCCGGACGCCAGCACGCCACGAGCGTCGTCGCCGCCAAGATGCCGGAGACGAGGGTCCAACTCCATGGATCGGCCAGCGTCACACCGTACTGCAGCGACGCCAGCGCGCGGCCCAGTCCCCACGCAGCCACGACGCCGATGCCGACGCCGACCACCGCAACCGTAACGCCGTCGCGGAGCACGAGGCCGCGAATCTGGACCGGTGACGCGCCGAGCGCGGTCCGAATACCGAACTCGCGACGGCGGCGCCCAACGGCGTAGCTCTGAACGCTGAACAACCCACCCGCCGCGGCGATGAGGGCAATGCCAGCGAAGGCAAAGGCGAGGGCCGCCGTGGCGCGCGGCCGTGCCAGTTGTTCAAGGTACTCGTCCTCGACCGGCCCGATGTTCCAGACCTCTGCGCCAGGACTCGCCGCGAGCAGGCGCTGGCGAATGAGCGGGATGTCCGGACAGGCGTCGCCGCACCGCAGGCTTATCGACATGTCGCTGCCGCCCATCTCGAAGGGCAGATAGAACTCTGGCCGGTCGACGTGAGGATCGAGTGCCGGAAGTGAGACCTCGCCCGCGAGACCAATGACGTGGAACTGCTCGCGATCGAGCCAGAACGACCGGCCGATCGGATCCTGCGTGGGCCAGAGCGTCGCTGCCAGCCGCTCACCGACGATGACGCTGCTCTCCGCTTCGCCAAGCTGAAACGTCCGGCCCCGCAGTAGGCGAATGCCGTACAGGTCGAAGAAGTCCGGGCCGACGCGAGAGCTATCCACTTCCATATCCAGTGATGGCGCGCCCGGCAGGTCGGAGCGCCAGCAGCAACCGAAGTGCTTCATGCCGCCACCTGGCGGCGAGCCGTACGAGAAAGCAACCTGCCGCACGCCCGGAAGACTCCTCACTTCTTCCTCGATGGCCGATGCCGCGACCAGTCGCGACACGCGATCGGCAAAATCCGTTTCCGGTAACGACACCCACGCGGCAATCACACCGCGCGTGTCCAATCCACGATCGGTCCGTGCGAGATTGATGAACGACCGCACGAGCAGCGTCGCGCCGACGAGCAGCATGCATGCCAGAGCGATCTCCGTGACGAGCAGGGCGCGTGTCACGTGCCGCACGGGCTTCGTATCCGTGCCGCCGCGGTCGGTCACCCTGATGGCCTCGGCCGGCTCCAGGCGCGTGCCGATCCAGGCCGGTACCAACCCGGCGCTCAGGATGGCGAGGGCGCCCGCAGCCGAGGCCACGAGCAACGTGCGCAGATCGATAGCAACAGGATTGAGCGTGCGTATCAGGAAGGCCTCGGGGAGAAATCCGCGCGCCACGGAGACCAACGCCCAGGCCAGTGCAAGGCCCACGAGGGCGCCGAGCACACCGAGCACGGCGCTCTCCAGAAGCGCTTGACGAAGCAGGCGGCCGCGCGAGGCGCCAAGCGCGGAGCACACGCCGAGCTCGTGCCGCCGCGTCGTCATCTGCGCGAGTAGCAGGCTGCACACGTTGGCGCAGAGGACCAGGAACACCAGCGCGACGCCCCCGACGAGCAGCGGCATGGCACGTTGGTAATACTCGTTCAGCTCGACGCCGGCCAGCAGACTCGGCTCCGCGCGCATCTTGGCGGTTGAGCCATCGGCGTCATGGGCAGCTTCGGTCGCGACCCTGAGCGCATCCGCACGCGGCACGTTCGACGCGAATCGCACGTGCGCGATGGGTAGCTCGTCTACCAGCGCGGCCCGTGGCGCATGATAGTCGATCGGTGTCCATACGGTGGTGTCCCAGTCGGGAAACCGGAAACCGGCAGGCAGAATGCCGACGACCAACATCGACCGGCCATCCATCCTGATGCGAGCACCGACGATCGCGGGATCAGCACCGTACGTCGTTCGCCAGATATCTTCGGACAGCAACACGAGGTCGTCGGATCCGGTTCGTCCTTCCTCCCGAGAGAAGAGGCGTCCTCGGATCGGCTGGACGCCGAGCATGTCGAACAACCCCGGCGACACGCGCGCGCTCGTCCTCGACACGAGACCGCCATCGGCTTCGATCAGCGACGTGCCTGGGGATACACCCTCGACCGACTCGAACGCGGGACTCGACTGCCAGGCTGCAAGCACCGCGGGCGACACCGCATACCGGCCGCCGGTCTCCGTGTACATGCTGAGTCGCGCCAGCCGGTTGGCATCCCGAAAGGGCACGGGCCGCAATAGCAACGAATCGACGATCGTGAACATCGCCGTGGTGAGGCCGATGCCAAGACCCAGCATACCCGCGGCCGCTGCGATCATCCCTGGCCGCAACCGCATCCTTCGCCACGCGTGACCGACATCGTCAAAGACCATCACGCCTCTCGCAAGCAGATTATGGCTCCAATTGTGACCCCATGCGCGGCTACGCGCGAGACAACGCCGTCGAGGCATCATCCGTGCTCGTCCAGTGCCTCGTCCTCCTCGTCCCACTGGCGTCGGCGACGGATACGGCGGCGCAGGCTGGCCACAAAGGCGAGGATCGCGAGCGCCAGAATGCCCAACCAGACCGCCGAGCCACTGGTGACGACCGGAATCCAGACCGTCCAGCGCCGATACGTCTGCCAGGCGCGGGCCGCCGCCGCGTCGGGCGTCTCGCCGGTCTCGAGCTCGAACGCACGACTGAAGGGCGCGCCCGATGCTACGCGGCCCGCGATGGCCCCCGCCACGTCCCCACCATGGCGTCGTCGCACATCGGTCACCAGCACGGCTGCCAGGAGGTACGCCCGCGTCGTTTGCTGGTGCGCGTCCGATCCGAACAGGCGCTCCACCTCGCCGATCGCCGGCTCACGCGCGATCGCGAGCAGCAGTCGCGCGCCGTCGGTGACGCCCCATCCGGATTCGACCGAGACGGCGACCCCCTCGTGAAACCATCGCGGCAGCGGCTGGCCCTCGGCGCGCGCCGCTAGCGCGAGGTGCACGACCTCGTGGCGGACCACCGACTCGATCGAGTCGTAGGGATACGAGGCCACCAGCCGCCCAGGAAAGAGCACCACGTCGTGCGGGGGGAAGGCTCGGCCGACAATCCAGGCCGGGATGGCGCGCGCGCGGCGGTCGCCTTCGGCGATGAGCGTCACGTGGACGCGTAACGGGACGTCGAGGCCGGCGTCGCCAAGGGCCCGTGTGAGCTGCTGGCGATCGATGCGCTCGACGCGCTCCGCGGCGCCCGCGAGCGACGCCGGAGCGCCAACCGTCAGCTCCATGTCGGCCGTCGCCGCCCGCGGCATGAGGATGGCGGCAAGCGCGATGAACGCCACAGATGCGGGCCGGGGCCACGCCCGGCGCCTATGTACTCGCGCCACCCTACGAGCTTACACGCGGTCCCCCTGGCCTGTAGAGAGAGGGAAAGCCCGCGAGAGCCTGATTACCACACCCGCGCGCTTCGTCATCGGCTAACATGTTCGCGCATGGTCTTGCCCGGATGAGTGGCTGACGGGTAATCCTGGAGGTGCAGGCATGGAGCGCAAGAAGTCGAGTGAATTTGATCAAGAGCTGCTGAACCTGTTCGACAAGTATGTGCACGGGTCGATCGACCGCCGCGGGTTCCTGGACGGTGCGGCCAAGTTTGCGGTCGGTGGCGTCACGGCGACCGGGCTACTCGACGCGCTGAGCCCACGATTCGCCGAGGCGCAGCAGGTTGCCAGCGACGACAAGCGGCTCGAGACGGAGTACCTCGAATATCCCTCACCGGAAGGCACCGGAACCATGCGTGGGTACCTCGCGCGACCGGCGGCTGCGACCGGTAAGCTGCCGAGCGTGCTCGTCGTGCACGAGAACCGCGGACTGAATCCGCACATCGAAGACATCGCTCGCCGGTTGGCGCTCGAAGATTTCATCGCCTTCGCACCGGACGCCTTGACGCCGCTCGGCGGCTACCCCGGGGATGAGGACAACGCGCGGGAGCTGTTCCCCAAGCTTGACCAAACGAAGATTCGAGAAGACTTCGTCGCGGCCGTGACGTTCCTCGGAAGCCGCCCCGATTGCACCGGTAAGGTTGGGGTCGTGGGTTTCTGCTACGGGGGTGGCATCGCCAACATGCTGGCGACACGCCTACCGGATCTCGGCGCGGCGGTGCCCTTCTACGGCAGTGCGCCGGAGGCCGACGACGCCGCGAAGATCAAGGCGCCGCTGTTGATTCATCACGCGGAGAAGGACGAGCGCATCAACGCGGCATGGCCCGCCTACGAGTCCGCGCTCAAGGCGAACAACGTGTCCTACACGCGATACGAGTATCCGGGCACACAGCACGGCTTCAACAACGACACGACGCCGCGCTATGACGAGAGCGCGGCCAAGCTCGCGTGGCAGCGGACGACAGACTTCTTCAACAAGCACTTGCGAGGATAGTCGGAACGCCCATATAACCAGCAACAGGCGGCACGAGACTTCGGGCCGTCGAACGCGTCGCGCGTGCGGGAAGTGGGACCGGCATACGGAGTCAACCTGGAGGGACTCGTGCCGGCACGAGTTCCGACGACGCCGCGGCTCAACGCGAGGCGGCCCGCCCTTCGACCCTTCGACCCTGAGCCTGTCGAAGGGTCGAACGGCGACGCTTATTGGCGAGGGCCACCACGTGACCACGTCGATTCGCGACCTCGTGCTCCCAGGACCGGGTTGCGGCATTGACCGAATCGCCCATGTCGATCGCTGATGCCGCCTTCACTCTCCGTCGATTCGTGCCCTGGGGTCGGCTCCCGCAGAGATGGGAAGCTGACTGAGGTCGATTCGCGCAACCCTGAGGTCGTGCGCTCCATCTGGGCGTGCGAATTCATAGAATGCCCACGTACATTCGTCGGTCGCCACCGTATCGAGGTACCGCAGAGAGCCGGATGCGTGCGGGCTCGTAAGCGCCGGGCCACGGGCAGTGAGCGTTGTCCACGCTTGAAGATCGCTCGAGAGGGCCAGGCCGGTCTTCTCTTCGTCGTTCTCGAGATGACTGGCGCTACCATCGTAAAAGGCCACGTGCTTTCCGTCGTGCCGTGCGAGACTGTTGATGCGGCGGCAATACGCGTCCCAACCGGAAGCGGACGGCGCAAAGACGACGCCGAGCCACTCCCAGGCATCGAGATCGCGCGACCGGGCGAGACCGGTTGCAGAAATGCAGTCGCCCGTGTTGAAGATGTCCAGTGTCGCGTGCGATTCTTCTCGGGTCTGATCGCTCCTCAGAGCGACGCTGAGCATCATGTAGTAGACGCCGCCGTCCTCGAAAATCCACGGGTCCTTGACGCCTTCCAAACCGAGTGGCCTGGCCGTGAACAGTCGTTGCGCGGTGGAGGGATCGAAACGGCACACATCCGAATGCTTCAACACGGATACGCACCAGCGCCCATCGGCCGGATCAACGAAGCTCGTGAAATAGCGCCAGGCGCCGTCAGGGCCCTTGCGAATGGCGCTGCGCTCGATGGAGGGGCTGTCGTACGCGTCCTTCGTGACCGACCACACGTCGTCGAAATGCGTCAAGTCGGTCGAGCGCGCAATTCGGGCTTCGCCGCCCCGATCGGGCGGGGCGCCACCCGCCTTCGCCAAGGCTGCGGGCAAGCGTGGACGTCGAATGCGGTACGTGACGTAGAACGCTTGCTCATCACGGGCGTAGCAAACTCCTGGCGCGCCCGTCCAGTAGCCTTGTCCTGGGCCAACGGGTGCGCGGAGGACGTGCGCATCGCGCAGAATTCGATTCGCCGATTCGGAGACACTCATTCGATATCAGCCTCCTGCATGTCGCGCTCATCAGGAGCCAGCAACCGAGGCTGTGTCGGTTTCTCCTTCACGCGATCTGCGGATCTCCTCAGGGAAGGCCTTGGCATAGGTGAGAGCCCTTGTCACGAGCACGCGCGGCCAGCGGAAATAGTCGGCCGTCCTTTCTACGGACTTGAGTTCGTTGTGTACGGCCAAGACTTCCCACACGGCAACGCGATGAGCGGTCAGGTACGCTTCGCGTCCTGAAAGGGAATCACGGAAGGAGATCCCGGGGAACTCGGTCTCGAGGCTCTTTTCAATGACGTACCGCGCGACGAGGTCGCTCTTCGAGGTTCTGGCCGCACGGGCCTGTCTCGCCACCAACCGCTCGTAACGAGCGGGCACCAGTCCGGACACATATGCCGTGCTCATGCCTAGAGTTTTGTGCACAGAGTGCACACAGTCAAGGCCATGGAGGCTGCAGCAACCCTCTATCGGTTAGCGCATCCTTTAATCGGTTCGGAGCGCCACAAGAGGGTCCACGCGCATGGCCCGGCGTGCGGGAGCTATGGACGCAGCACTCGCCACGACGAACAGCAACAAGCTCGACACCGAGAACGTGAGTGGGTCATGTGGCGGCACGCCATACAGTTGGCTGGAGAGCAAACGAGTGAGCCACAATGCGCCTACGATCCCGAAGAGGAGACCAACGACAACGGGTCGCAGCGCGTCGAAGACGATCATTCGACGAACATGTTTCGCGTGCGCGCCGAGTGCGATCCGGATGCCAATCTCCTGAGTGCGCTGCGCAACGGAATACGAGAGTACGCCGTACAGTCCCACAGCAGCCGTGAAAAGGCCGAGCACGGCAAACAGGGACATCACGCTCGCAAAGAGCCGCGGGGGTTTTGTTGTTTCGTCATATAAGTCGCGGACTACGCCGGCGCGGCGAATCGCGAGCTCAGGGTCCAGTCGACGTACGATCGACGTCACCGCGCTGAAGGCCGCCGTCTGCTCACCAGAGGTCCGAAACAGAACAGTGCGAGACGGCGCAGATTCCTCTTGCGCCAGTGGCAGATAAATCTCAACGCTGCCACGCGGAGCCGTGAACGACTGCGTTTTGACGCTGCCGGCAATTCCAACAACAGTGATCCACGGCACGTAAGGGCTATATCGGAACCGCTGGCCGAGGGCGCTCTGGCCCGGCCAAAACCGCCGCGCGGCATCCTCGTCGATCACGGCGACCGGTGGCGCCGAGGCGGGATCCTGCCGCCCGAACGACCGGCCCCTCTTGATCTCTATCCCGGCGACCGCGAAGTACGCGGCATCTACGTGATGAATTGTCAGCGAGGGGGAAGCCTCCACGTTGGTTTCTCCTCCCTCCAGTACAAACCGACCGTGGCCTCCACTCGGTGGCGGCGTGCCGATTGCCGCGCCTCGAATCTGCGCGAGCGCTCTCACATCATTCAGTAAATCGGCGAAGAACTGGTCCTGCCGCGTTTTCGTGGAATACGTCTCTTGGGGCAAGCCGACGTCCACGTACGCGAGGTTGTCGATATCAAACCCTGGATCGGCGGCCAGCATACGGACGAAACTGTTGACCATCAGTCCGGCCCCGGCAAGAAGCACGAGCGTGAGACCCACCTGGACCGCCACGAATGCGTTCCGCGCTCGGCCTTGCGCGGGCGTCGTACCTGTCGCCTGCCTGCCGGATCCCGCAGCCGACGCCATTACTCCACCTGACGAGCGCCAGGCAGGCGCAAGACTGCTGAGCAATCCTGTTAGCGTCACGGCACCAAAAGCGAAAGCGAGAACACGGAGATCGAGCTCGGGGCGGTGCCGACCAAACAAATGCATGCGGTCCGGCACGAGGTCAGGAGTACCGTCGAGAATCCACCAGGCGACGAGAAGCGCCAGTGATCCGCCCGCAGCGGCGAGAACGAAGCCTTCGACAAGAAATTGCCGCAGCAGCCGAACGCGTGTGGCACCAACGGATAAGCGAATCGCGATTTCACGCTGCCGCACCACCGATCTCGACAGCATCAGATTCGCGACGTTCGCACACGCAATCAGCAGGACGAATCCCACAGCACCGAGGAGAACGAGCAAGGCACCGGCAGCGTCGTCGCCTCGGTTGCTATCGAGCAGCATGAGGTCCGCTTCCCAGGGCCGACGCGACGGATTCTGCTTCTGAATCGATGTCACCGCGAGGTCCAGTTCGCGTTCGCCTTGCTCGAGCGAGAGCCCCGGGCGGATCCTGGCGATCACACTGGCGCCGGTGGACAGCGGCTGCTGCGGATCGATTCGCTCCGCCATCGGCAACCAGACATCTGTCTGATCAAAAGGCGTCGCGCGCAACGCCGCCGGTGACACTCCCACAACGGTGTAGGTGTGCTTGTCGATTTTCAGGGTGCGTCCAAGCGCAGCCGGGTCACCACCGAACGCGCGGCGCCAGTATCCATCGCTGACTAACACAAGCGGAGCGGCCGTAGTGGCGTCGTCAACGGTGAATCCACGACCCAATTGCGGTGCAAGGCCGAGCAGGGCGAGCATCCCCGGCGAGAGGCGTCCAACCCGCAACGCGTCCGTTCTGTCGCCGTCGGTTCGGGCCATCTCACGGCCGCGCCCGTACGGCTCGATTCCTGAGAATATCTGAGGCTGGGCGCGAAACGCGGCGATCTGATCCCACGTCAGTGAGCCCATGTAGAAGGTCTCTTCTGCCTGGCCGCGGCGCTCTACCAACGCGATGTCCACCAATTTGTGCGGGTCCCGAAAGGGCAACGGCTTGAACAGGACTGCATCGACGATGCCAAAAATCGCCGTATTCGCGCCGATTCCCAGCGCAAGCGTCAGAACCGAGACCGCTGCGAAACCCGGATTGCGACGGCACTGCCGTACGGCGTAACGGAGGTCATTCAACACGAGCATTCTCCCGCGTCTGACGGGTTGCCCTCGAACCGAGCTCCTACACTAGCGAAACCCATGCCTACTCCGGTCAGCGGCGAAACCCATTGGCGTTCTATGCTTCGAAACGCACTCCAGTCCTGGCTTGCAGCTTCGACTGTCCGCTTTCGAGAAGTCCCGTCCCGAGCTCGGGCTGTTCAGCCTCCCACTCGGAACCCGCAACGCGTCAACGAAGTTTAGTTGGGATTTTGGAGGCGCCGCCCGGATTTGAACCGGGGAATGGAGGTTTTGCAGACCTCT
>WHTZ01000032.1 GCA_009377495.1 Luteitalea sp. | reverse complement strand
TCCTGCTACGGAGTCCTTTTCCGGGCCCTGTCCTGCTTCCTTTGTTCCTCTTGCTTCTGTTTCTTCACCTGCTGTTGCTTGATCTTTTCTTTGTCCTTCTTGCCACCCTTGTCTCCCATGCCCGCTCCTTTTCTCCACGAACGTTCCGTTCAGGTCGAGAAATACGCCTCGATGATTCATGGTCAGGCCATCCGGGTTGTCGACTGAACTCGACCGCCGAGGAACGCCGACGATGTAGTCTATCGTAGGCGAAGTGGCTGATCTCGATGGCTCGGGGCAGTCGGCAAGTGCCGAGAAATCCGGAGACGCCGCCAGATCGCCAATGCGGCGTCAGACAGGAGTAATCCGGCCGGCACCGCGGCCCGGCGTATAATTCGCGCTTTCTATCTCGGCTTGATCGTGGCCGGCAAGCCCAAGAAAGTTGCGCCGCCAGCATGCGTAAACTCCTGACGATCCGAACGAGATGATGCGCACACACGGTTTGGCGGCAGATTACCCTACCAGAGATCGCTTGACTTTGCAGACAATTGCTCTCGCTCGGAGAGCGCACTCGGCGCCGAGAATTCCGTGGGGAGTCGCGAGGTCTGTCCTTCAAGGCCGACGCGTCGTTGCGCTGATGGCCGCCATGGCGCTGGGGGCCTGCGCGGCGAACAAGCCCCCCTCGATGAAGTTCACGGCGCCCGCGGGTGTCGAGACCATCGCGCACGCCCAGGTGAAGATGCGCGACGGGGTGCGCCTTGGCGCCACCATCCTCAAGCCGGCCGCACCCGACGGCCCTTGGCCGACGGTGCTTGTGCGCACGCCCTACAAGAGCGAATTCGACGCCAACGGACCCTTTTTCCGCCGGCTACTGGAGAAGGGTTACGCCATCGTGCAGGTGCACGAGCGCGGGCGTTTCCTGTCCGAAGGCCGGCCCGGAATGCTCCGCCGCGCGGGAGAGGACGGTTGGGACACGCTCGACTGGATCGCGCTCCAGCCCTGGTCGGACGGCAACGTCGCGACCTATGGCTGTTCGTCCTCGGCGGAGAACCAGCTCAAGCTCGCCTCGCTCAACCATCCTGCCCACAAGGCGATGATCGCCTATTCAGCTGGCGTCGGCGTCGCCGAGATCGGTCCGTTTCGCGAGCAGGGCAATTTCTGGCGTGGCGGGGCGTGGCAACAAGGCTGGTTCAACTATTTCATCGGCGCCCTCCAGACCCACTGGCCGCAGCTTCCGCCCGGCCTTTCCGACGAAGAGCGCCAGCGCGCCAGCACAGCCTTCAGCATCGACAACAACAATCCATTTTCGCAGGACGACTACGCGAGGGTGCGCATGCACCTGCCCATGATCGAGATGGACACGGCGCTTGGAACGACGGAGACCGAGATCAAGGCCTATCTCGCGCGCGGGCCGGTGGATCCCTACTGGAGCCTCGACCGCGTCGTCGACGCAGACCAGATCCGCGTGCCGGGCCTCTGGGCCGAGGCGCTCTACGACATCTCGGCGCGCTCGACCGTCGCTTTCTTCGAGAAGACACGGAGGGAGAATCCCGACGGAAGCCACGCGATGGTGATCACGAACGGCAAGCACTGCGCCTTTGGTGGCGAGACCGCGAAGCAGAAGATCGGCGACCGACCGATCGGCGACCCGCGCTTCGACTATGACGGCCGCCAGATCGCCTGGCTGGACTGGTGGATGAAGGGCGACGAGGCCGCCGCCAAGCCGGCGCACCCGGTCACCGTCTATATGGCTGGCGCCAATCGCTGGATGGAGTTCGACGCCGTGCCGTGGGCCGGGCGCGACCCCTCGCGCACTTTCTTTCTGTCCGGCGGCGGGGCTGCCAACACGCTGAAGGGCGATGGCATGCTGGTCGCCGAAGCGCCCGTGGCGCCGGTCGCCGACAGGTTCACCTATGACCCGGCCAATCCCGTGATCGCCCATGGCGGAGAGATCAGCGGTATGGGTCCTGACCAGAAGGACGGCGCCTTCGATCAGCGCGTCAACGAGGGCCGGCCCGACGTGCTGGTCTACACCAGCGCGCCGTTCACGGAGGATCTGGCCGTCTTCGGCTACATCGAGATTGAGCTGTTCGTCGCGTCGGATGCGCCCGACACCGACTTCACCGTGAAGCTGGTCGACGTCGCGCCTGACGACACGGCCTGGAACATCGCAGACTCCATCCAGCGCATGCGGTATCGCGATGGCGAGGCGAAAGCAGTGTTCATGGCTCCGGGCGAGGTATACCGCATCACCCTTCCGCCCATGCTGGCGGCCAACGTGTTTCTCAGGGGCCACCGCGTGCGGCTGGAGGTGTCCTCAAGCAACTTTCCCAGTTACGCCCGCAACCTCAACACTGCAGCCGACCCCTATACATCGATCTCGACCCGCATCGCCGCCAACGAGGTGCACCATGGCGGCCGGCGCCCGTCGAAGCTCGTGTTGCCAGTGGTGAAGCTGCCGCCGCGGTGATCCGGATACGCCGGCGTCGAACCGGAACTGACTCGTGCCGGGCTTGTCAGAGGGCCGATTGACTGAGCCCAGGCCCAGCGCGTGCCCTGGAGCGACGACGGATAGATAACGTGTGGTCGCCAAGTGTATTTCCACCGGTTGACGTTTATTGTCACGACAGCTACAAATAGAGGGATGAGGCTCAGCAGCAACAGGAGAGGGGCGCGATGAGTAGTAGTCTGAACATTCAGTTGACGGACAAGCTCCGACAGTACGTGGACGAGCGGGCGAGCGACGGTGACGTGTACGCGACGCCGAGCGAGTATATCCGCGAGCTGATCCGCCAAGACATGGCAGAGCAGGGCATCCTGCGGCACGTCCTGGAGGGTGTGGAGGACATCAAGCGGGGACGCTTCTCGTCGAAGTCGATCGTGGATTTCAAGGGGCGGAAAACGCCGCGGCGCCGTGCCCCGTAAGCGATACGTCCTCACCGCCACGGCCGCACGGGATCTCGAGGAGCTGACGGCCTGGTCACTGGCGCGCTGGGACGAGAGGCTGACCGACCAGTATCTTGACGATCGGCGCTCTACGAGAACTTCGAGGGCGATCGCACGTCCCAATTCGACCTGTTGCGCGCGGTGTTCTACACCGGCTACCGCTTCAGCGATCGGTTCATCTTCAATTCCGAGATCGAGTTCGAGCATAGCGACGAGGTTGGCGTCGAGTTCGCCTATCTCGACTACGTCGTCAACCCGAACCTGACCGTGCGCGGTGGCTTGCTGCTGCTGCCCTTGGGGCTGGTCAACGAGTTTCACGAGCCCAACGTCTTTCTCGGCGCGCGGCGCCCCGCCACCGAGTCGCAGATCATTCCGTCCACGTGGCGCGAGAACGGTGTGGGGGTGCTCGGCACCGTTGGGTCCTTCAGCTACCGCGCCTACCTCGTCAACGGCTTCGATGCCGCTGGCTTCACGGCGGACGGGTTGCGCGGCGGCCGGCAGAACGGCGGTCAGGCGAAGGCGGATGACCTGGGCGTGGTCGGCCGTCTCGATTACGCGGTGAGTCCCGGCGTGTTCGTGGGTGTTGGCGCGTACCGAGGCGGCGCGGATCAGTCAGCATCGGGGGGCGACGGTGGCGAGCTCGACGTGACGACGACGATCGTCGAGGTGCACGGGCAGGGGCAGGTACGTGGCTTCGATGTTCGGGGCCTGTTTGCACACGCGGACGTGGACGGCGCGCAGGAGCTCAGCCTGGCCAGCGAGCTGCCGACAGACGAAGCTGTCGCCAGTGCGATGCGGGGCGGCTATCTGCAGGTCGGCTACAACCTGCTTGCCACGATCTCGGATCGGTTGCGGCTCACGCCGTACTACCGTTTTGAGGTGGTCGATACCCAACGGGACGTGCCGGTCGGTTTCGTGCGCAACCCGACCCGCGATACGACGTATCACGTGGTCGGCGCTGAGCTGCGCCCCATCTACAACATCGTCGTGAAGGCCGACTACCAGGTCACCGACAACGATGCTGGCACCGGGCGCGACCAGTTCAACATTGCCCTCGGCTACGCGTTCTGACGTGCGGAGGGTGCTTGCGATCCTGGTCGTGCTCGCCGCGGTGGTCGGAGTGGGACGTGTCAGGGCGGACGACCTCATCAGCCGCGAGGAGGCGCTGAAGCTTGCGTTTCCCGGAGCCACGATCGTGTCCACGACGGTGTTCCTCGCCGACGCGCAGCAGGCTCGTGCCGCCAAGCTTGCCGGTGAGGCGCTACCGAGCCCGCTCGTGGCACGCTACGTGGCTCGTGTCGATGGCCGCGTCGTTGGGCGGGCATATGTGGACACGCACGTGGTGCGCACGAAGCGCGAGAGCCTGTTGATCTCGCTCGACGCCAGTGGTCGCGTAAGGCGGATCGACGTGACCGCCTTCCTCGAGCCGCCGGAGTACCAGGCGCCGTCTCGCTGGCTCGAGCAGTACCATGATCGCTCGCTGGGTCCGGAGCTGAGCCTGCAACGCGGTATTCGCGTCATCACGGGCGCGACGCTGACCGCCATTGCGACCAATGCCGCCATTCGTCGCGTCCTCGCCATCGACCAGGTGCTGGAGCCCGCGGCGGAGAAGTAGGCCCGACCTTCAGGTCGGGCGAGTCAGTCACAATGCGAGCCTGGGAACGACGGTCACTCCACGTGCTCACGCTGCTGGTCACGCTCACCGGCCTCGTCTATTTCTGGATGAAGTACGGGATGACGACCGACGACCCCTTCGCCGTCGTCAACCATCCGCTCGAGCCTCTCGTCCTCGCCGCACATATTCTGCTGTCTCCCCCGCTGCTGTTGGTGTTCGGCCTCGTGCTGCAGTCCCACGTGCTGTGGCAGATTCGTAGCGGTGGAGCACCGAACCGGAGGACCGGCTATCTCGTGCTGGGCAGCTTCGGCGCGATGGCGCTTTCCGGCTACCTCCTGCAGGTGGTCACCGCGCCGGCGCTTCTCGTGATCATGATTGCCGTTCACGTCGGTACGGGCGTGCTGTTCGCTGGGGTGTACCTGGTGCACCTGATCATTAGCGTGCGTCTGGCACGCGAGCGGCGCGCAGCGACGCTGCGTCGGTCGCCCCACGCGGCGCCAGTTGTCGCCGGGAAGTGACATGCCTGCTCGGTCCCGACCCCTTCGACTAACGCTCAGGGTCGCCCCGAGCGAAGTCGAGGGGCGAGCGTGTCGTCCTCCGCCCGCGCTCAGCGCGGCGATCGCAACCGTCGCCGCACTGCTCTCGCTCATGGCGCTCGCCGTCTCCGGGAGCACCCCGACGGCGAGCCGCGTACACGTCGAGCGTCAGGCGTATGTCATGGGCACGGCTTGCCGTCTCGCGACCTACGCCCCCAACCGTGAGGTCGGGTTGGCCAGACTCGAGCGCATGCTTCGGGCCCTGGAGGCGACCGAGCAATGGCTCAGCACGTGGCGGGACGATACGGCGCTCACGCGACTGAATCGCCAACCCGTGGGACGTCCGGTACAGCTCGACGCCGAGCTTTGCGATCTCCTGCGGACCCTGGGCCGCTGGTGGGCGCGCACCGAGGGCGCATTCGACCCAGCCGTTGGCCGCCTCGTGGACGCGTGGGGCCTTCGCTCTGGTGGTCGCACGCCCGGGGCCGCCAGTCTCGTACGAGCACGCGCGCGTTCGGGGTTCGCGCACGTCGCGGTCGACGAAGACTGCCGACTCACGCGCACGCGAGCGGTCACGCTGGAGGAGGGCGCATTTGGAAAAGGCGCTGGCCTCGACCGAGCCGCGGCGGCGGCCAACGGTGGCGCTTGGCTCATCGATCTCGGCGGACAACTCATGGCCGGCGGACCGCCGCCCGAGGGAATGGGCTGGGATGTCGCGCTCGCACATCCGCGGCAACGCGATCGGCCAGCCCTCGTCGTCACACTGGTGTCTGGCTCGCTCTCGACCAGCGGCGGCTCCGAACGTGATGTGGCGGTGAATGGCCGCCGCGTCGGCCACGTGCTGGATCCACGCACGGGGCATCCGGCGGCGTTTTCGGGATCGGTCACGGTGTGGCACCCGCAGGCGCTGGCCGCAGATATTCTTTCGACAGCCCTTTACGTGATGGGACCGGACAGGGGAATGCGCTGGGCGGAGGCGCATGGGGTGGCCGCCTGCTTCCTGCTGCCCAAAGTCGGCGGTCGTGTGCGCGTGGTGAAGAGCAGATCATTCGTCGATCGCTTTGGTCCGAACGATTCTGCAGCCCTTGGCCCATGACGAGCTTGAGATGGGCAAGAAGGACTTGCCACTGCGACGGATGCCGGGCTGTGGGCGTCCAAAGAGGCGTTGCTACCGTGGCGGCTCGCGCGCCTTTCGTGAGTGCCTGAGGGTGAGACCATGCTGATCAAGGCCACGCGCCAGATTCCGTCCTCCGAGATCACCGCCGAGCATCTGTACTGGAGCCGGCGCGCGTTCATTCGGCTCAGTGCCGGTGCGGTTGCGGCTGCGGCAACCATGATCGTGGACTATGCGCTCATGCCGGCTGCGCCGGTGGTGCGGACCGCATCGGCGCAGGTGCCGCTCCCCAACGTGACCAAGAGCAGTAGCACCGAAGCGTTGACCGATCACGAGGCATCGTCAGTTACAACAATCTCTACGAGTTCGGCACCGACAAAGAGAATCCCGCGCGTCTCGCAGGTCGGTTGAAGGTCCACCCGTGTTCGACGGCCGTCTACACGCTACGAACTGTGGAGTCCGGCGCACAGCGTGCTCTATCAGGTCGTGCGCGATCACTTCAAAACGTTCCGGGCGCAGGCCGCCGGTCTACGCGACGGGGAAGGGCTTGCCTCGGTTCGTCGAACAGGAGTTTCTCGACTTTGTCGGCCGCGGGTGGCTCGCCGGTGGGTTCGCCCGGTTTCACTGTACGACGTGCGCCTTCGACCGGCTCGTACCACCAGGGTTCCTGGACGGGGGCTGTGGTGTCGCCTTGAAGGCGGTCCGCTCCGTGATCGCCTTGGCGATGGCTTCCGGTGTCGTCTTGTTCGAGTCGTACGTCACCTCGGCGGTCCCCTCCTTGTAGCTCGCCTCGACGTCGGTGACGCCGTCGACCTTGCGTGCCGCGTTGCGCACGGCCGCTTCGCAGCCGGCGCGGGTCATGCCGGTGACATCGAGCCTGCAGGTCTCCGTCTCAGACGTGGAGGCTTGCGTCGCATCCACGCCCCACCCGACCAACGCCACGATCATGCCGACTATTCCGAGCGCTCCGATTGTTACCAGCACGGTCTTCATGTGAGGCCTCCTGTGTGGCTACAGCAGATACCCGATGTAATAGGGAAACGCGATGAGCCCGGTCGCCACGATGGCCGCGATCCAGACCAAGATCTTCGCGGCGCGTTTTGACGAGGGCGTGCACGTCACATCAGCACACTCGCAGACCGCTCCGGCATCCGGCCGATACACGTTGTAGAACGCGGTGCCCAGCAGGGGGACGGTCAGCCGAGCAGCCAGGGCCGGTAGGGTTCGAGTCTGACGGCTGCCGCACTGAGGGTGCCCGCGCCGATCAGCGAGAACAGGACCGGACCGATGCAACACGCGGACGCCGCCAGCGCAGCCCAGATTCCTGCCACCGAGGTCTTCACGCTTGCTTCTCCAGTTCCACCACGACTGGACACTGGGCGTCGACCGAGCCGCCGAGCACCCGCTGACACTGTGCGAAATACCGCTGAAGGGTCTGTCTGAACGCCTGGAGCTCCGCGAGCCGCCGATCGAGTTCGGCGATCTTGAGCCCCAGTAGCCGCTGGACGTTCCGACAGCGATCGCGCCCACCGCGATCCCCGAACGCGAGCAGCTCGCGAATCTCGGCGAGGGTCAGGCCGTGGGCTTGCGCCTGCTTGATGAACCGGACGCGGTCGAGCACCGCCGGCCCGTAGACCCGGTACCCGCTCGATGTACGCCGCGCCCGCGGAAGCAACCCGAGGCGCTCGTAGTACCGCAGCGCATCCGGTGTCACACCGCTCCCGGTCGCGACCTCACCGATGCGCAAGGTCATGGGATCCTCCATGGCGACTCCCTCATGAGCCCGAACGAACCGCGTGATCGATCGCCTGCGTCACTCGCGTGACGGCCGCGGTGACGTCGCCGAGGCAGCATCGTCCCTGCGGGTTCCGGAGCTCACACGCACAGCGACCGGCCGCAATGTGCTCCCGGATCCGGGCGACCGCCGCTGAGTGCCCCGAGGCCTCCAACTCCGTCCGGATGCCTCGTTCGGACTCGCCGAAGCAGTAACACACCATCCGGTCACCGAACGGCTCCTTCTGCCACACCGGGACGCGGAGGTCGTTCCTCGCGTACGTCGTACCGTCCGCGCCGAAATAGACGACGTGACATCGGGGGTCTGGACAGAAACGGTGATCGACGAGCCTGAGGCGTCGAAGCGCCGAGGCCGTGAGCAAGGCCTTCACCGTCTGCACGTCAACGCGCCGTCCCGTCGCGCCGCTGACGGGGCATTGCTCGATTTGGCGTAGAGACGACACTGGTCTGGGCGCACAGCAACTGGCCACTGAAGAAATCCTCCAAAGCGAGTATCGACCCTGGAGTGCACACCAGAGTCAAGCCCTCCGCGACATATGACTTACTGCGCTTGGCGGCAACAGCGTCTCACGAAAGACTGGACCTCATGACGCAAGGAAATGAGGTGGGCCCCATGTTGCAGAAGCGCTGGATGATTCCCGCCGTCGCGCACTGCCCCTGCGGCGGCAAACGCGCGTCCTGGGGCATGACGCAAAACGGCCCGCGGTCCATCGTGGACCGCGCGGGGGCCGGGCTACGCGCGCGCCCGGCCCCCGGCACCAATGCACGCCACCGTCCGCCAGGTCCTGGGCGAGGGCAGGGATGTCGATCGTCTGCATTGTCATGAACCACCATAGATCAGAGTCGTGCCTCCGGAGACCCTGCCAGAAGTCACATGCACATCGCATGACATTGCGCACTGGGCATCGCGTGTGACGGCCTCCTATTCTGCGGTTGTCATGAAGATCCTGGTGATCGGTCTCATGAAGAGGGACCAACCGAGTGCCGGCGACCAGATCGGGCAGTACATCGGCGAAACAGCGTCGTGCGATATCAGTGATCCGCGCCCACGGCTAGGAGACCAGTCACCAGCCTTGATTCCGCACGATATGCCTTCGCCGACGTGACTTCTGGCACTTGTGGACGACCCTGCCTGACGAAAAGACTGCTCATGGGACGCGCGTAGCGCCCGAGTGCCTTTGCGCAACGATAGCGTCTGTCGCGAGACAGCGCACTGCGAAACGGACGCATCCTCATGTCTATGTCTACGAGCTCACCTGCTCTTGTGCCCGCAGCGAGGATGTCCGGATGGGTGCTCGTCCTCCTGCTCGCGCTATTCGGGCTCCCGTTGGCCGGCTCCGCGCAGTCGCAGGCCGCCAATGGATCAATCGAAGGCACGGTGGCCGACACGTCTGGCGCGGTCCTGCCAGGCGTGCGGGTCACCGTGACCGGCGTCGACACCGGCGCGACCCACACCGTGATCACCAATGACGATGGCGTGTATCGCGCGCCGCTGCTGCCGCTCGGCCGGTACCGGCTGGCGGCGGAGCTGCAGGGCTTCAAGAAGTTCGAGCGGTCCGGGATCGTCGTGGGTGCGGGCGACACGGCGGTCGTCAACGTCACGCTGAGCGTCGGCGATGTCACGGAAGTCGTGGCGGTCACGACCGAGGCGCCGGCGGTCGATCCGGGCAAGATCGACGTCGGCCGGACCCTGAGCGAGCGCGAGGTGAAGAACCTGCCGCTTGTGACGCGCAACCCGTACAACTTCGCGCTCGTGCAGCCGGCCGTGACAGGCTTCGAGAACGTGGAGTTCGGCGTGCCGCGCATCGCCGCGAACGGCACGTTGCTGCGCGTCAATTACCAGATCGATGGCAACACGAACACGCAGAAGGATCGGGCGGGCCTGCGGCTGCTGCCGATTTCCGAGGTGCTCATGCGCGAGGTGAAAGTCGTCACGAGTGGCTACGCCCCGGAGTTCGGCCAGACCACCGGGCTCGTGTACAACGTGATCACGCCGTCGGGCACGAACACCCTGAGGGGCTCGGCGAGCTATCGCTTCCGGCGGAACGACTTCAGCGCGTTCCCGTTCTTTTTCCAGGGCCCGCGCACGCCGGAGCGGAAGCCAGACACGAACGCGGATACTGTGACCGCGGAGCTGGGCGGCCCGATCATCCGCGACCGCCTGCACTATTACGTCGGCGTCGAGACCACGGCGCGCGATCTCTCATCGGCGCGCGTCATCACGGTCCGGCCGGAGGACGCGGGGCGCATCGGCCTGCCGCCGCAGCCAGGTGCAATGCCCGGAATGCAGGATGTCCGCTTCATCTTCACGAAGGCGGATTATCAGCTCGCGCCATCGCACCGGCTGACGGCCCGTTACATCAACTTCGCGAACGACTCGCCACGTAACAACCTACCCACGGCCGCGGGCACACCGACCACGACGGAGTGGGCGACTGACTTCCGCGACACGATGAACTCGGCTGCCGCACAGCTCGTGTCCTCGTTCGGCGCGGATCGGCTGAACGAGCTGCGTGTCCAGTTCGCGAACCGGCATCAGCGCCGCGCGGCGAGCGATCTCTCGGGCTCGGGACCGGCGATCCGCATCAACGGGGTCGCGAATTTCGGCGGACCGTTCGGCGACGACGACCCCGCTGGCTCCGACTTCAGGCAGGACATCTGGCAGGTGATCGATAACTTTACGTGGACCCGGGGGAATCACAGCCTGAAGTTCGGCTTCGATGCGCAGCTCGTCTTGGACGCGCGCACGAGTCCACCACGGCAGTTCTTTACCTTCGCGACCATCGACGACTATCTCGCGGCGCGAAGCGGCGTGCGGCCGCACGCCTACTCGACCTTCAGCCAGTTGCTCGGCAATCCGGACTTCGACATGTCATCTGGGCTCTACAGCCTGTTCGTACAGGATGACTGGCGGGTCACGTCGAACCTGAAGGTGCTGTACGGCGTGCGCTACGATCTCTACGACTACCCGACGGCGGCCGCCGACGCGCCGTTCGCGGGATCGCGCAACTTCCGGATCGACCAGAACAACCTGGGCCCGCGTGCCGGCCTGGCCTGGACGATCGACCCGCAGACGGTGCTGCGTGCGAGCACCGGCGTGATGTTCGACCAGCCGCTGCTCGCGATCTACGAGCAGGCGATCCAGCAGAACGGCTTGCCGGTGCGCACGGTGGTGAACGTGTCCGGCACCACGGCGGGCGCGCCGCCCTTCCCGCAAACGCTGAATGATCTGCCGCTCGGCTTCGTGCCGCCGGCGCCGAGCATCTTCACTGTGTCCCCCGACTTCGAGACTGGCCGCACGATCCAGAACAACATCCAGCTCGAACGCTCGTTCGGGCGTGACTTCCACGCTGCGGTCGGCTTCGTATATGTGCGCGGGAGCAGCTTGCCGACGAGCAACTACATCAACTTGATCAATCCAGTTGGGACGTTGGCGGATGGCCGTCCGATCTTCAGCGGGGTGGCCGACGCATCGACGCGGTTCGATTCGCGCTTCGACCGCATCACCGAGGTGCAGTCGGTCGGCGAGTCCGACTACAAGGCGCGCTCGTTGCAGGTCGGCAAGCGGCTGAGCCACGGGGTCCAGTTTAATCTCACCTATACGTATGGCGACGGCACGGACACCGCGCCGCTCGTCAGCACCTTCTCGGTCGAGGGCGACGACCCGCGATCCGATCCGACGAACCTCGAGCGAGACAAGGGGCCGAACCTGCTCGACATCCGCCACAGCTTCGCGGGAACGATCCTGCTCACGCCGAGCGTCGACACGGACGTGACCTGGCTGTCACGTCTGGCCAACGACAATCAGCTTGGGATCATGGTCCAGTTCAACAGCGGCCTCCCGTTCAATGTGCGCGCGGATCAGGATCTCAATCAGGATGGCGACGCCACCAACGATCGTCCGCTCTTCGTCGGCCGCAACTCGTACACGACGCCGGCGCGCTACAATGTCGACCTCCGCTACTCGCGGTTCGTGCCGATTCACGGGTCGGTCCGGGCCGAAGTGCTCGCCGAGTTCACGAACGTGTTCAACACGGTCCAGACAAAGACGGTTAATCGCATCGTGGCCACAGACGCCGCGGGCACGCCGCTGGTGCCGCTGCCGGACAGCGGCGATGGCTTCCCGCCCGCCAGCGGCTACGAGCCACGCCAGTTCCAGCTCGGATTCAAAGTGTATTTCTAACGACGAGTCAAGATTGGCGCTCATGGCCGATTCCGTCGCATCGCGACGCTTCGATCGAACGATCGTCGAGGGCTCGTTAGCGCATGCCGTCTGGCGTCTGGCCTGGCCCAGCATGCTCCAACACGTCATTGGCGGCCTGCAGGGCCTGGTCGACCACGTGATGATTGGCCACTTCGTCGGGTATACCGGCAACGCCGCCGTGGGCGTGAGCTGGCAGATCTGGCTCGTGGTCATCGTGTTCGTGAGCTCGCTGATCTCGGGCATGGCGGTCCTGGTCGCGCGCTTTGCGGGCGCGGGAGATACCGCGACGGTCGATCGGGTGGTCTACCAGGCGTTTCTCACATCGGTGGTGCTGGCCGTTGGCGTCTTGGCGCCCATCGGGTACGTGGCGTCGCCGTGGTTGCTCGCCTTTGTGAACGCCACGCCCGAGGTGCAGCGCGAGGCGTTGCCGTACCTCCGCATCATGTTGGGCTCGAGTGTCGGCATGTTGATGTTCTTCATGATGGGCGGTGCGCTGCGTCCGGCTGGCGACGCGCGGACGCCTCTGCGGCTCGGCGTCGTGCTGACCGTGTTGAACATCGTGCTGAACGTGATCTTGATCGGTGGCGTGGGACCTATTCCGCCAATGGGAACGACTGGCGCGGCGTTGGGCACGGTGCTCGCGTCCAGCATTGTGGGCGCCGTGTGCATCGGTCTGCTGTTTTCTGGGCGCCTGCCGGTGCGCTTCACGTGGCAGATGCGGTGGCGACCAGATTGGGAGATCATTCGTGCTCTGTTTCGGTTTGGCCTGCCGACCGGATTCCAGGGCATCGCCATGAATGTTGGCGGCGTGCTCCTCCTGCACTATATCGGATCGCTCTCCCAGAGCGCCGAAGCGCAGGCGGCGTACACCATCGGCTACGGACAGCTGTTCGTGTTCATCACATGGACGTCGATGGGATTAATGACCGCAACGGCCACCGTCGTCGGTCACAACCTCGGAGCTGGACGACCCGAGCGCGCCATGGCCGCAGCCCATGTCGCCGCTCGGCTCGGTCTTGGTGTGGCGCTGCTGGTGGGCAGCGCGTTTGTGGCGGTTCCGCACGTGTTGTTGGGGCTCTTTGGCATGCAGGGGGCCGCGGTCATCTCGCTAGGCGTCCAGCTGTTGCGGTTTCTCGCCATTTCAGGCCCGTTCGTGACCGTCGCGCTCGTGTACACGGGCGGTCTTCAAGGCAGCGGCGACACGCGGAGCCCGTTCTACATCTCGGTGGTGTCGCAGGTCTTCATCCCTCTCGGTCTCTGCGCGACGCTCGGTGCCGTGAAGGGTCTGGAGCCAGTGGACATCTGGACGGCCATCGTGCTGGGCCACATCACCCGCTCGCTTCTCTCGGTGGTTCGGTTTCGACAGGGCAAGTGGCGGCACATTGCGGTGGATATCTCGCCGGCGACGTCGTGAGGCCGGCGTGGCGGGATGACACGGTGACTGGCGGTGACTGCTGGCACATGTGCTCCGCGGCACGAGCGTCTATCGTGGAGAAACGTTTACGGCACCCTCTGTCGAACCCATCACGGATGAACATCCTCGGTCATGGCGTGTCCTTTCACGTATGAGTTCGGTCACGCTCTGTTCGCTCGACGCCGTGCCAATTCGGTCCCGAACATGTGGCTGTTGACGCGCGTGACGAACGCGAAAACCTCGTCGGGCGACAGCAGGAATGTCTCGGGATGTTTCGCCACCCAGCGCTCACCCGATTCTCGCGACGCGAAGAAGAAGTGGAAATGGCAGGCCGAGGCCATGATCCGGGCCGCTGACGTGGCATTCCACGTCTCCGGGCGTCGCATGGACACCACTGCGCCCGTCGGCTCCACGGCCTCGACGCGGGCAGGCGACACCGTAAGGCGGATCAACTGGCCCGTTTCAGGATCCCGCGACTCGATCTCCGCGGTGTCACCGAGGAGTTCTGGGTGCTCTAAGCTGTCCGGCGCACACCATGCCCACAATTTGCGTCCGTTGACCGTGAGCTGGTGATGCGTAGGCGTCACCGAGAGCCCCCAGAAACCCTGGATTCGGCCCTCTTCGCCTGCATGGACGAACGGGCTCAGCGCCGAATCTCTCGTGAGGGCTTCTGCCGTCTCGGTCGGTGTGCCCAGCGCCCTCGCGAGCTGAGCGATGGTCACAGGCTCGCCTCCCGCCAACTCTCGAAGGAGTACGATGCCGGCCCGCTGCTCCTCTTGGGAAACCACCGGGAAGTGGCAGCACGCCGCCTCCCACAGTTCATCGATTGTCGCAGTCTTGTTCATGACGATTCTCCTGGTGGATCTGTTCTTCGGTAGTGCTCATGCTGTTCTGGTCCTTTGGGCGCGCGCTGATCGACCGACCGAGCGTGCAACCCATCCAGTCTTCCGCACCACCGGGACGTCCACAAGTGTCAGAGGTCATAGCGGGCGCATCATCGTCGCGGCCGTGGATACGCGGGACAAGACGCTTGAGCCCTGGCCCGACCACAGGTCTGAAAGGGACTCGGCTCCGGAATCAAGAGAACAACGACATCATCACTCAACGTGGTAAGAACGGCGAACCTGTCTTCGCCGTCACATACCCCTCATAGGCAAAGGACACTGCGATGATGCCGCCGACAAGTATCAGCAAAGACGATGAGGATGCGAGGTAGTGCGCCGGTGTCACCAGATACGACCTGGTTGCGCCAACGAGCCATATCACCGCGGTCGCGAACATGAGGAGCCCGATCACGAGAAAGCCTGGCCCGGTCACGCGGCAATGCGCCCTGCCGCACAGCCGATATCCGTACCAACACACACTGCCCTGCGCCAACAGAAAAGCACTCCACAAGAACAGCTGCACGGCGTCACTCGTGATGACAAACGCGTTGAGCGCGATGACCAAACCAAGGAACGCCCACATGTACGCTGTGTTCGCCACTACGGCTTCCAGCAGTCTCCGGAAGACGGCCATGCTCTTTAAGGGGTTCACTCGATCCTCAGCGCGACGGTCGGATCAATCTTGATCGCCCGGCGTGCGGGGAGATAGCCTGCCGCCAACGCGATGCCGAGCAGCACGATAGGGATGACCGCGAAGGTCACCGGATCGGCAGGGCCAACACCGTACAACAAGGCCACCAAGAACCGCGTCACGATCAAGGCTGTGATGACGCCAGCCGCGATGCCGATCGCTGACAAGATCAACGCGTGCCCGAGGACGAGTTTCAGGACGTCACGGTCGGTGGCGCCCACGGCGATGCGGATGCCCAACTCGCGCGTGCGTCGGCTGACCGTATACGCCATCACACCATAGAGGCCGACGGCAGCCAGCGCAAGCGCGAGCAGGCCGAACAGGCTCAGCAGCGTTGCCGCCATGCGCTGGCGAAACAGCGAGACCCCGAGGTGCTCCTGCAAGGTGGTGGGCTCGAACACGGGTATCTCCGGGTCGAGGGCGGCGACTTCGCCTTCCACGGCTTGAAGCATCTCTTCCGGTTCCAGAGCCGTGCGCGCGACCAGAATCATGTTGGAGCGATAGTCTTGCAGCAGCGGCAGGTAGAAGAAGGGCTGCGGCGCTTCACTCAAGCTCCGCTGCTTGACGTCCTTGGCGATGCCCACGATCTCCACCCAATCGCCCTCCTCCACGTTCAGACGCCCGCCGAGCGCATCGCCTCCGGGCCAGTAACGCTGTGCCATCGTCTCGTTGATAATCACGACGCCCTGCGTGCCTTCGCGATCGCGGTCATCGAAATCTCGGCCACCGACCAAGGGAATCCGCATGGTCTGAAAGTAGCGCGGGCCGACGGTCTCGTAGTTGAAGCGCATGTCTTCAGCGCGTGCGGGCGCATAGCCATCGATCGCCACATTCGCGAATGCGATGCCGCTCAGCGTGAGGGGGAGCCGGCGCGCCAGTGTGGCCGCCTCAACCCCTGGCAGCGTCGCGACGCGCTCGACGAGCCGGCGATAGAACTCGCCCCCGCGGCTGTCCTCATAGCCGCTCAGGAAGGGATCGAACGAGGCGAGCAGCACGCGATCCGGATCGAATCCTGGATTCGCGAGAGAAGCCTCCCGCAGACTGCGGACCAGGAGGCCTGCGCTGACCAACGCGACCATTGAGAGCGCGACTTGAGCGATCACGAGCGTGTGGCGCAGGGATACCTTGCGCACGCCGCGCTCTGGCGTGGCTGTCGTGTCCTTCAACGCTGTGACCAGGTCCGGCTTGGAGGCGTGGAGGGCCGGAGCCAGGCCGCACAACATCGTGGTCGCCACGGTCAGCGCCAAGGTGAAGGCGAAGACCACGGCGTCCGGCCTCGTATCGAAGTTTACGGCCACACCGAACGGTGGCAGGAACGCAGGCAGCGAACGGGCGGCCCAGAACGCCAGGATCAGCCCGAGGGCCGCACCGAGTGACGCCAGCACCAGGCTCTCGGACACCATCTGTCGCACCAATCGCTGCCGGCTTCCGCCCAAGGCCAGGCGGAGCGCGATCTCTTTGCGTCGCGAGGCCGCGCGCCCCAACAGCAGGTTGGCCACGTTCGCACAGGCGATCAGCAGCACGACGGCGACCGCCGTCATGAGCACGGCCAGGGCCGGCTGAAGGCTCTGCTTCAGGCTGAACGGCGACCGTGTGAGGGAGAACACGTCCACGCCCATCTGTTCATTCGTCTGCGGATAGGCACGTTCCAGTTGACCCGCAATGGCAACGATGTTCGCGCGCGCCTGGTCCACCGTCACGCCCGGCCTGAGCCGACCCATCACCATCAGCCAGCGACTGTCGCGCTCCGTCAACGAGAAATGCGGGCGGGCGATGGAGTCCTTCATCATCACCGGGGTCCAGAGATCGAGCACGATTCCGGAGAAGCTGCTCCCGAACTCCCTCGGTGTGACGCCGATGACGGTGAACTCGCGCGCATTGAGCGTGATGGCTCGACCGACGATGTTGGGATCGCCGCCGAAGCGGCGCTGCCACAATCCATGGCCCATAACGACCACCGGGCGAGCGTTCGGCGTACGATCCTCCTCGGGGAGAAACGTGCGCCCGAGGAACGCCTTCACGCCGAGCACCTCGAAGTAGTTGCCGGACACAATCGCGCCGCGTACGCGTTCCGGTTTGCCTCCCCGCCCGAGAGTGAGCGGCAGGACCTGGTGAGCGACCGTCCCCGAGAGCACCTCGTTGCCGTCGCGCAGATCCACGTAGTCGAGGTAGGACAGCGACAGGGCGCGGTTGTTTTCCGTGGCGCCCCAGATCTCGACGAGGTCGTCCGGCCGGTCAACGCCCCGCAAGCGCTCCAGGAAGATCACCTTGATCCAGGTAAAGATCGTGGCATTGGCGCCAATGCCCAAGGCCAACGTGATCACGATCGCCGCCGTGAAGCCCGGCCGCTTCAGGATCATGCGTAGGCTGTATCGAAGGTCTTGCCAGAAGGTGTCCATCATCCTCCCGACACCATTCTAGGCACATGGCCACGCGCCGGATCATGTGCCGAAAGTCATATCGCGATCATGATCGCGTGCGGGCGAGACCCTCCTTGAGCCCGTCAAGTGGCGACGGAGCCAGTCGACGACGAGGGCGTCCACCTGCGATGCATGCGCGGTCTGCGGCGCCGGCTCGAGACCGGGCTCCTTGGCGAGCGGGTGTCCCATCCCGGGGATCCGCACCAAGGACGTGCGCGCCGGTGAGCGTCGAGCGAGTAGCTGGCGGAGCTCCTCGGCAGGCTCGACAAACCCTTCCTCGTCGTCGAGGGCGCCGACGACCAGCAACGTCGCGACATCCCGTTCGGCGATCTCGGCGGCACGGGCGACGAAGTCGAGGCGGTCCGCGGCCGCCCGCGACCGCGCGTTCCACGGATACCTGAAGTCCCACAGTCGCTCGTACCGCGCCACCACGCTGGTGGCCCTGATCGCCGGGCTGACGAGGGCGACCGCGCTCACGGCCAGATCCGTGTTGGCGAGCGCGTTCTGGGCGACCCACGCCCCCATCGAACCGCCGACCAACCCGAGCGGGCCGTCGCCGACCCGGAGCCGCTTGCGAAGCGCGGCCAGCGCGGCTGGGAGCTCGTCCAAAGCCTGGCGGGTGGCCGGCTCGAACACGTTGAGCATCATGTCCTCGCGGAAAAGCCGGAAGAACTCTTCCAGGCCGCCCTCGGGCAGGCGCGAGCCGAGCATCGGTAGCCCGAGGTACACACGCCACGCCCCGAGGCCTCGCAACGGCAGGGCCGCGGCCATCGCGGTCTCGCTGCGCGGCGGGGATGCCAGATGCCAGATCACGACCAGCGGGGCGTCCTTGACTATCTTGTCCGGTGGCAGCGCCACGTACGGGACCCCCGCAGCCTCGCCACGCAACTCCGAGCTCTCAGGCATGGTCATCTCAGTCATCGTCAATCTTCCTCGGCCGTTTGTCGTTGCGGCCTCACCCAAGAGCAGCCCTCCTGTGCGATAGAGCGTCACGACGGCGAGGATGAGGAGCCCCACCACAAATCCAGGCCAGTAGGTCATCGCGTCGCCGTCGCTCCAAGCAAGGAGCCGAAGATACGCCGGGCAACCTCCACCGCGGAGTCCTGGTCCAGGATGGGCCCGCGCACGTGCGGGTTGGCCTCCAGATAGGTCCGCGCCTGCTGGGCGCTGGCGAAAAACCTGATATTGGGGCAGGCGCACACCGAAGCCGGGCCGTCCTGCTCGGTGCGGCCATGCAACAGCACGGTGCTGGCCGGCTCCCACAACCAGGCGCCCTCGCGCCGTTCGACACGGATGACCTCTCCGCCCTCAGAGGAAGCGATGACGCCATCACGGCCGGTCATGGCGGGGATGCCGAGCGCGTCGACGGCGCACATCGCATAGAGCGGCGGCGTGTCACTCAGGCGGACCCGGTGGGCGGTTCGGCGCCCAGAGAACGGGTAAGCGACCATGACCGAGTCGCTGCCGACATGGACCAAGTCCACGTCCGCCAGGCGCGTGATCGCCTCGGTGGGATCGAGTTCGAGGTCTTGGCCCGCCTGCCGCAGCCAGGTCACCGTTGGCGCGGCGCCGGAGTCCAAGAACTCCCGCAAGGTGGCGCGATGCAGCTCTTGCAACGCGGCCGGGAGGCCGGCCTGGCTGTCTTGCATCTCGCCTTGAACGAGCTGGTCGATCTGGGTGTGATTGAGCATGCGCGTGTCCTTCCTATTTATCTCGTGCCTGCGTGATCAAGAGGCGCAACATGACAGCTTGGAGACATCCCGGGTGAAGCTCAGCGCGGCGAGCCTGAGCCCTTCGGTCATGGTCAGGAACGGCGACCAGGCCTCGGCCATCTGGTCGGTGGTCATGCCGCACGCAAGCGCGTAGACGGCGGCCTGGATCAACTCCCCCGCACCATCGGCCACGACATGGACGCCACGCAGCCTGCCGCTGACGCGTTCGGCCACGAGCTTGATCACGCCTCGCGTGTCTCGGTTCACCAGCGCCCGTGGCACCTGCTCCAAGGGGAGGATTCGGCATTCGCACGCCAGTCCCGCGTGGCCCTGCGCCCGCGCTTCGGCTTGCGCTTCGGTGAGCCCCACCGCGGCGATCGCGGGCGAGGTGAACGTGACCCTGGGCACCAGGGCTTCATCGATGGTGCGTCCGGCTTGATCGAAGGCGTTGTCGACGATCGCGGCCCCCTGGGCGGTGGCGAGGTAGACGAACTGCGGGGACCCGGTGACATCACCGGCCGCCCAGATCCGCGGGTTGGTGGTTTGCAGGTGTTGGTTGACGCGGATCGCGCCACGATCGTCCAGTTGCACACCGACCGTCTCCAGACCGAGTCCACTGGTGACCGGGCGTCGGCCGGTGGCCACCAGCAGCTGCGCAGCGCCCACGTCCAGATCCCGCTCGCCGCGCACGCGGTAGCCGCCTGCGTCGCGGCCGACCGAGGTGACCGTCGCGTTGGTGATCACGCCGATGCCCTCATCAGCCAGGGCGACGGTGATCGCCTGAGAGATCTCGGGTTCCTCAAATGGTGCCAGCCGGTCGAGACGTTCCACGATCGTGACGTCCACCCCCAGATGGGAGAACATTTGCGCCTGCTCCAGGCCGACCGCGTTGCCGCCCAGCACCAGCAGCGAGCCTGGCGGCTCGGTCAGCTCCATCGCACTGGTGGACGTGAGGTAGCCGGCCTCGGCGAGCCCGTCGATCGGTGGCGCCCAGGGCGCCGACCCGGTGGCTATGAGGTAGTGCTCCGCCTCGACCCGTGCAGTTCCCCCCTCGGTGAGGATCACCTCGAGCACCGGCGCGGTGGCCTGCCCGGCGAGCCGCGCGGTTCCGCCGAGGATCTCCCAGCCATACCCGGCCGCGACCTCGGCGTATTTCTGGGTCCGCATCCCCTCCACCAGCGTGCGTTTGGCCTCGATCAGCTCGCCGAAGTCAACCGGACCCGCTTGCGTCGCGATGCCGGGGAAGCGCTCGTCCAGCGCTTGGCGCCGAGCGTTGGCGGCGGCAAGCAGCGCCTTGCTTGGCACACAGCCGGTGTTCACGCACGTTCCACCCACCACGCCTCGTTCCACCATGACCACCTTCAGCCCGGCGCGGCGCGCGGCGATCGCCGCGGCGAACCCTGCCCCACCCGAACCAACGATCGCCAGATCACACCGCCGCACAGCAGCGTCGGCCATCACACCAACCTCCCTTGTCCTCGTTCACCACGCACCAGCACCACACCTCGCGTGCACCAAGCCCTGAAGCGATCCCGCGCACGACTGCCTGGCCGGCGACTGACCCCCAGATCGGCTCAGCCCGCAAGCTCCCCCCAACACCCGTGGGACCACGCGGCGCCAGACGTCGAAGGCGTCAGCCACGGGTAGCACGCGCCCGTTGGGGTGGGCGGCCAGCCACTCGGAGGCGGCCTCGGCGTCGCGGTAGAAGTTCTGATTTTGCGCATGCTGCCTGCCTGAGCTCTGCCAGACCGACCTTTGGCAGGATGACCGAGACCACCGCACTGGCCGGCTGGAGCTGCTCGACGCTCGTTGGCGTGACCTTCATACGGATCGGGTCGCCGGTGGCCGCGCAGGGCGACTGGATGCGCGCCGGTGCGCCGATCAGCATGGGAAACATCAGGGACTCGCCCGAGCACCAGGTCCACATGGTGTGGCCGTGAACCTCGAAGCGGTGCGGGGTCCTGATGCTGGTCAGCATGAGCCCGACCACGCGCGTGCCACCTGGGTCCCACTCGCCCGCTTCGCGCAGCACCGCGGTCGTCTTGTCCAGCGGCAGCCCGGCGAGGGTCGCCAGCCGCTCGGGTTGGACGGGCTGCCCGTGGGCCAACTCCCGCACCACCGGCACGAACAGGCGCACGAACTCCTCGGGAAGGTGCTTGAGCTGGGCCTCTTGGCTGTCGATAAGCTCCTCGAGGCTGATTCTCGGTAGCTTAACGTCGGTCATGACAATCTCCTCTCTGGTCGCGAGCGTTCCTCGTCTTGATCCAGCTGTTCGCGCACCCCGCTCGAGCCACGGCAGGGGCGTGCTCAGGTCCGAGCGGATACGTGAATCGCTCGATGAGCTGCATCGCGGCTATTTCATCGGAAGCTCCTCCTCGTTCACGGCACGCTTCACCTGCCCTTGATCGGAATCGCAATCGGACGGATGGGTGACGCGGTGCCACCCCGCAATTTCAGAGGCGAGGCCATGAGCAGAAACTCGTAGACCCGGTCCTTCGACAAGTCTTCCAGCCACAAGGCTTCGAGGAGGGAGACCCCTCGCTCGGCGAGCAAGTAGCTATGCACAGGAACAAAGTTGTCAGGATCCCTGGAGGGGAAACTCTCAACGCCAAAGTTATCCGCTCCCAGCAGCATCGCCTGCTGCCCTTCCACCAGCCACTGCGCCGCCTCCAGGCTCAGGCCGGCCTGATCCCCGAGACGGTACTTGGCCACGTCGGGCCAGAGGGTCATGAGCCCCGTCCGGGTCAGGACGACGTCGCCCGGGCGAAGGGTGGTACCCTGCTTCCTCAGCGCCTCCTTCAGGTCCGCGACCGTGATCGCGTAGGACGTCGGTAAGTGCGCCACGTTTTTGAACTTCGCTACATCGATCAGCACGCCCCGCGCCACGATCGGCGGATACTTGTCGGCACCGGACTTGGTCCATCCCCGGACACCGAGCGCATCACCGGCGCTGACCTGGTTCCAGATCTTGCCACGCAGCCCGAAGTGGTTGAGCGTGTCGAGGTGGGTGCCGGTGTGGGTGTACATAGAGACCGCGTCGCCGGAGTAGGACAGCGGCTCGTCGGCGGTACCCCGCGTCGGCGTATGCGTCATCCAGAGCTGAAAGGTCGGATCCCCGAAGGCGCCGCAGCAGGTCGGCATTCCCACGAAGAGGTCCACCCCAAGGTCATAGACCTTACCGCCGGCGACCTGCTTGAGGACGTCGAACCTGGAGACGTCGGTCATCATGTTCAGGGTGCCGATTTCGTCGACTGGACCCCATGGACTCTTTGCCGCTACTTTTTTGGCGATCTGCGCTTCGACACCCGCGCTCCCAACGACGAGCACCACAGCCACAGAGAGCTTTCCTGTCTTTGCCAATAGCCGATTCATCGCAGGGCCTCCTTTCATTCGACATTCCTTCTAGGGTCCTCCACGAGCCACAACAGGCTCCCGGAGTGTCCGCCTTCAACGAGTGTCCGGAGATCCTGGTTCGCCTACCCCGGGTCTCGTGTGAGGACATAACGTCGCCCCGCTGATTGCACAGTAGCCGTGGGAGGGCGACGTGGTCTTGAAGCGGATTAGCGTGGAAGAGCAGGCAGATACGCTATTGGGTGCGGATGGTCCCGAAGTGGCCTCGGAAGACGCCCGGAGACACGCCAACGAGCCGCCGGAAGGTGTTGGTGAAATGGCTCTGATCCGCGAAGCCCGCGTCGAACGCGATGCGCGACAGCGAGTCGGGCGAGGCTACGAGTCGGTGACAGGCGAACTCGACCCGCCGCTGGCGGATGTAATGCCCCACGGTGCACCCGAAGCACCGCCGGAACTCGCGGGCAAGGTGCACGCGGTGAATGCCAGGAGTGCGCGCGAGATTCTCGAGCGTGTGACGTTGCCGAAACTCATCGTGGAGCTGTTCCCGCACCCGCTCGAGCCACGGCGGGGGCGTGCTCAGGGCTTCGAGGCTGGGGACCTCGGCCAGCTCCGCTAGTAGCGCCACGATCGCGGCCTCGACGGACGTGGCGGATAGGTCGTCGCCGAGCTCGAGCTCACGGCGCAGCTCGAACGCCAACCAATGCGGAGGCGGGCGACGCGGGGCACGTAAGCGCTCCCAGTCGGACAGTCCTTCGTCGATGCTCTGGAGCACGTGCGGATTCACGGAAAACTGGAGGCAGTGACTGCCGTCACCAGAGATCCGGGCGCTATAGATTTCGCCGGGTGGTTGGAACACGAGCGCGGCGGGTCCACAGCGCAGCCGAGAGCGTTGCCAGTCCATGCAATAGCCGCCATCGATGGTGAGGCAAAGCGTCGCCCACTCATAGGGCTGCGCGGGGATCTCGCAATCCGCCTCGTAGATGGCCTCGACGATCTTGAACCCCGGGGCACTGAGTGTTCTTAGCGTACGGACGTAGTCGGGACTCGTCGCCTCGATCTTGCTCATGCGCCACCTCCTCGATCGCCGCACCCGAGGTGCCCGTGTCTATCATCAGTCGAGTAGCGTCGAGCCTGCGACGCCTTGTCTCGTACGCCTCACACGTCCAGGCGAGGACCTCATACAGTCTCGTCCCTGGAGCGTGCTCCAGAGTCAAGCCCGGCGGTCGAAGGGGCATGACTGAAATGGGGTTGCGGTAGAAGAGGAGGGTCAAAACGCGACGCAGCCAAGTGTCCGACTCGGCTCCGGGCGATTTCCAGTGAACGCTCCAGGCGCTCGCCACCGAACTCATCATTGCCCACATACACAAAATCAACGTCGCGGATCCCGATGAACCCGAGCACCGTGCGAAGATACGGTTCCACGTGGTTGAGCTCGGCCAGCGGTCCGCCCGGGTCATAGCCGGCATCGCCACTGGCGACAATGACGAAGGCGCGCTTGCCGTACGTGAGTGGCTTGTAGGGCTGGACCGTATCCTCTGGTTCGAAGGCAAATGTCCGTCCGATGCGTACGATCTGGTCGATGTACACTTTCAGCATCGCCGGAATCGCGAAGTTGTACATGGGGACTCCGATCACGAGGACGCCAGCGGCCAGCAGCTCGTCAACCAGGTGTTCGCTGAGCGAGAGTTCCGCGTGCATGTCCGGCGTTCGGGCTTCTGGCGCGCAGAAGGCTGCGGCGATCCAGCCTTCGGTGATGTGCGGGGGCGGTTCCATGCCAAGATCGCGACGGCTCACGGTGTCTCCCGGGTGACGGCGGCGCCACATGTCCACAAATTCGCGAGTCAGGCGACGTGTGTGAGAGCGTGCGCCGCGCGGGCTCGAATCGAGATGAAGCACGTGTGCCATCGAAACTCTCCTGTTGGGGCATGACCGTCCGCTGATATCCTCAGAGAGAGTCTGCACGAAGATGGCAGGACGCGTAAGAACGCACTTTTCTGGTACCTGGTACCAATTTTCATACCGACGACAACGCGGTGCGAGACGAGGGTGAGTCATGGCACGACGCAAGCAGGATCTCGACTACGGGTGCCCGATTGAAGTGACCCTCGATGTGATCGGCGGCAAGTGGAAAGGCATGGTGCTCCATCGCCTGCTCGAAGGGACCGCACGCTTCAACGAGCTGCGCCGAGTCTGTCCGAGGGCCACTCAACGCATGCTGACGCTGCAGCTGCGCGAGCTCGAGCGTGATGGGGTGATCTGCCGAACCGTGTACCCGGAGGTTCCACCGCGAGTGGAGTACCGCTTGACGACGTTTGGACGAAGCCTGGCACCGATCCTCGCCATGATGGAGAAGTGGGGAGAGAAGTATCGCGAGTTCGTGCGTCCACCCGTCGAATCACGTGTCCAGTCAGCTCGCGCGGGAGCGAGTTGATTCCTGGCCGCGGTCGACAGACACCACAGCCTGGGTGACCGGTGGCTATGCGCAACACGAGACCTTCGACACGTCTCGCTCGAGGGTCTGCGCCGCGAGCCGTAGTCCCTCCACCGTGGTGAGGTAGGGAAAGATCGTCTCAGCCACGGCCTGAACCGTGAGACCGTGCTTGATGGCGAGCACCGCCGTCTGGATGCTGTCTGCGCCTTCGGGTGCGAGGATATGGGCACCACGCAGGCGGCCCGTCTTCGCGTCTGCGACCAGCTTGATGAGACCGCGTGTATCTCGCGCAGCCAGGGCGCGCGGTACCTGGTCGAGTGGTAAGACGCTCGTCTTGACCTCATGGCCAGCCTCCCGCGCGTGCGCCTCGGTCAGCCCAACGCTCGCCACCTGTGGATCGGTGAAGACCACCGTCGGCATCACGGTGTTGTCGTAGCGAAGGCTGTCGCCGTTGAGGGCATTCATCGCGGCGAGCCTGGCGCCGTACGCGGCCATGTAGACGAACTGGTCGTGACCGGTCACGTCGCCGGCGGCGTAGACGCCCGGCTTGGTCGTGCGCATCCAGTCGTCGACCTTGACGCCACCATTCGGGAGAAGCTCTACGCCGGCTTCCGCCAACCCGAGATCCTCCGTGTTCGGCCTCCGGCCGGTTGTCACCAGAACATGCTCGGCTTCAATTCGCTCGTGCCCGTCGTCGCGTGAGATGTCCAGGATCACGCCGCGGTCACTCCGACGTATCACTCGCGTGTCCACCTTCTCGTGAACCGTCATCCCTTCCTCGCGGAAGTATCCAGCCAAGGCCCGCGAGATCTCGGGCTCGCCGGCTGCCAGGATCGGGAGGACGTCCACGATCGTCACCCGAACGCCCAGGCGTGCGAACATCTGACCGAGCTCGCAGCCGATGTAGCCGCCACCGAGCACGAGCAGGGAGCGGGGAAGGCGTTCCAACTCGAGCGCCGTGGTGCTCGTCAGAGAAGGAACGGTATCCATCCCCGGAATCGGCGGCAGCGACGGAGACGCTCCCGTGGTGATGATCGCTTTGTCAGCGTTGAGAGGCGCGCCATCAACGGTCAGGCCGCCATTCGCCAGCCGCGCCTTGCCGTCCAGATAGGCGATCGTGTCGTACTCGGCCAAAGAGGTCGATATATTTCGCTTGACGCAGCGAGGTGACCAACTCGTCCTTGTGCCGCACGACAGCGCGCCAATCCGTGACGCGCGCCTCGCCGACAATGCCGTGGAACCGTCCGGCCATCTTGGCGCGGTGGATGGACTCGGCTGCCCGGATGACGTTCTTCGACGGCACGCAGCCGATGTTGACGCAGGTGCCCCCGATGGTGCCATGTCCGATGAGCACCACGCGCGCGCCTTGTTCGGCGGCTGTGATGGCGGCGGAAAACCGGCCGACCCCGCGCCGATGATGGCGAGGTCATACCCACGCGTATTCGTGTCACCGGTGTTGCAGCACTCCACCATCTCAGGAGACCTCTCGTTTCTTGGTGCCCGTGTCGCAGCAGGCCGCTGCGCTGTCGCCGCCAAAGGCCATACCCGGTCACTCCGACGAAGAGGGCAAGTATATGGGCAGCAGCACGTAATCGATCCAGCCCACCCACGCGGACAGTCCGACGACCCCCAACGCAATGACGAGGACTGGTGTGAAACAGCAGACCGCCGCAACAATCGAACCGATGATGCCGGTCTTCAGGATCGTGGCCTCTCTCATGCCACCCGCCTCATTGCGAGGTCAACTCAAGAGGTGGCTTCGTGGCGACGGTCGCCTTGAACCCTGACTTCTCCGACACCACCTGTGCGATGACCTCAGGTGTCGTCTTCGACGCGTCGTAGGTCACCTCCGCCCTACCCTCTTCGAAGCTCACCGTCGCGTCTTTCACACCGTCGACGCCGGTCGCCGCCATCTTCACGGCGGCCGCGCAGCCGCCGCACGTCATCCCTTCGACCGTGAGGACGCTCACCTCGTCGGCCTGCGACCGCGCCTGCGACTGAGCTTGGCCCTGCGTCGGCTCGGTGCTGTCGGCCTTCGGGCTCAGGGCCCACAGGCCCAATCCGAGAGCGACACCGGCCGTTGCGATGATCCCGAGTGTCATACGCATGAAACCCTCCTCAACCGTTAGACGAACCAGCCAACGTAGTAGGGAAACGCGGCCACCGCGATCACGAGGATCGTGATCACCCAGAGCAGGATCTTGACGCGGCGGGTCGCAGCTGGGGTGCATGTACCGTCCGCCGCACAGGCCTCACCTGACCGCCGATACGTCACCACGAAGGCGGCTCCAAGTAACACCGCCGTCAATCCGAGCAACACCGGACGCCACGGCTCGAGACGGGTGGCTGCGGCGCCTAGTGCCCCCGCACCGACGAGGGAGAGCAGGACGGGTCCAATGCAGCAAGCCGATGCCGCAATAGCCGTCACGACAGTTGCCACCACCGTCTTCATCGGGGGTCTCCACGTCTCCCGACCTCGACATTCCTCGCCAATCAGGATACGTTTTGGAGTCGACTCCAGAGTCAAGAGAAAAAAATGTCGCGCTGTTGTGAAGAGCGATACGCACGGTGTAGAACGCCTTGGGCCGCCTCCTCGATCGACCCAGTGTAGTTTCAGGCATCAACGATGAAGCTGTTCTCTGGACGTCCCATCCGAAAGTGAAGGAACTTGAATTGCCGGAAGTCTACGATGGTGGCTCGCACGAAGGCCACGTGCGGAGTATCCGGCTTCTGCGCCGCTTCGGGCGAACCCCCGGCGAACCCCGGGCGAACCTCGGGCGAACCGGATTGATCAGAGTGTCGTAGAATCGAATGTGTGCGGCTTCGCTACTACATCGATCCCGCAACGGGCCAGCCGCACATCTACAGGCACAACGTACAGGAGAGCGAGGTCGAACAAGTTCTCGACAGGCCGGTTGAGGATCGCGTTGGACGCGAAGGTTCACGAGTTGCCTTGGGCCAGACCGAAGCGGGCCGGTACCTGCGGGTGATTTACGCACCCGATCCAGAACCGGCGTCGGCGTTCGTTATCACCGCGTACGACATTGGTCCCAAGGCCCTGAAGGCGCTCCGCCGGCGACGCCGGAGGAAGAAATGAAACAGACGAGGTTTCCCAAGGGTTGGAACGGAGAGCGCGTGCGCCGCGTGCTCGAACACTACGAGGCGCAGTCAGACGAAGAGGCCACGGCGGAGGACGACGTGGCCTACGAATCGACGACGCACACCGCGATGGAGATCCCCGTCGATCTCGTTCCGCAGGTTCGGGAACTTCTCGCCAAGCGGCGTGCCGGATAGGAGGGTTGACGCGCACCGCGCGGGCCACGATCGCTGCCCTGCCGCACGGTATCCTCTGAGTAGTCCCGCCCAGCGCCACAGCGTTACGCGACAACACGTTTGAAGAACTACCGCCTAAACGTCAGGTGCCACAGGGGAACAGGCTGTGACAGGCCTCTCTTCGCCGTCGTCAGCTCAGAAAAAGGGCCCCTCAGCCCCGTCCCTTTGCACGGCTGTAACGCTTGCGGGGACTCAGACTAATGATGGTTGGCCTGCTGTCGTGAGGAGCGCTCAAATGGACATCCGCGACCGGATCGCAACCGCATTGCTTGCCCTGCGCCTTGGGGTGTTCGTGGTGATGCTCGTCTGGACGATCGACAAGTTCCTGAATGTCGAGCACGCGGCGGGTGTCTTCCAGGGGTTCTACGGTCTGGGTGGCCTGGGTCGCGGCACGCTCCTCGTGGTCGGCGGGGTGGAGCTGCTGATCGTGCTCGCCTTTGTCCTGGGCTATCGGAAGCGCCTCTCCTACGGACTGGTCTTCGCCCTTCACGCGGTCTCGACGCTCTCCTCGTATCGCCAGTATCTCGACCCGTTCAACAACCTGCTGTTCTTTGCCGCCTGGCCCATGCTGGCGGGGTGCTTCGCGCTGTATCTGCTGCGCGATCTGGACACGCGATGGACGATTGACCGTGCGTAGGCACGCTGATGCCTCGACCCGTCGTACGGCAATCCTGCGCTACGTGCCCACCCGGAGGACCAGCACGCGGCTCTTAGCGAGATCGGTCGCATAGACAATCGTACCGTCCGGCGATGCGGCAATGTGTTCCGGTGAGAAGACATTCGGATCGGGCTCAGGTATGCGCCACTCGGTAAGATACTCGCCGTTCCGGGACAGCATCACGACACGGTGATTCCCGCTGTCAGCGACATGGATGATCCCGTCTGGACCGACGGCGGTATCGGTCGGCACGAAGAAGCCCGAGCGTGACGACACAGGCCTGGGCCAGATCCAGAACACGTGATACCCGACGCGCCGAAGGAATTGCCCGTCAGGCGTGAACCACTGGAGCTGGTAATTGTAGGCGTCGGCCACGAGGAGCTCTCCGTCTGCTGTCAGCGTGACGCCGGCCGGGTAGTGGAGCGCGCCAGAGCCAAGCCGGCCGGCGTGTCCGATCACGCGCTCAACGGACCTGTTCTGGCGCCATTTCTGAACACGATGGTTATAGAAGTCGGCGACATACACCGAACCCGCGTTGTCGACCGTCACGTCGGCCTGTGCGCGAAACTCCCCTCGCTCCGATCCGGAGCGACCGAATGCGCGGAGAAATGTGCCCGTCGCCGTGAACGTCTGGATGCGATCCTGCTCGTAGTCTGAGACATACACGGCGCCGTCTCGACCAATGGCGATGCCGACAGGATTCCTGAACTCGCCCGGGCCGTCGCCCTCACGGCCCCATTGCTCCAGGAAGACCGCCGCGACCCGAAAGGCGCGAATCGACTCGTCCACCGACGCGACCACGCGGAAATAGAGTTGCGCCACGGGCGGATAGATGGTGGGAAGCCACGGCGCATGGACGCCGCGAGTCAGGTCCGTATGCAGCCCACTGAGCGTCGGGTCGTTTGGTCGAGCATAGTAGGGGCTCAGACCCGCACGCTGGACGCGCGCATCCCACACGTATCGGCGCGCATCCCCGCCCTGGTCATCCGGCAGCGTAAGGAGAGCCGCGCGCCCGGCGAAGGCCAGCACGAGGCAGAGGAAGAGCGTGCGGCGTGAGACTGATGGCCTGCGCGCGAGCCGTGCGAGCGCGATCACATAGCCGACGCTGGCAAGAGCAAGGGCGGCCATGAAGGCGGGCTCGCCCGGTCTCGCGTGGAGCCACGCCATGGCACCAAACGCACACACGATGAGCGCGCCAGCACCGAGCAGGACGAGGTCGACTCGCTCGCCCGCACCAGCGCCCGAGGCCTGGAATCCCCGTGCGCCGTCTGCGGTCACTCGTCGAGCTCCGGCCGGCACGTCGCCTCGAAGTCCTCTTCGAGGTGCAGGCCGGTCGCGAGGACCAAATGGTTCACGTACGAGAAATAGGCCACGGTCTGAATCGCATCGAGAATCGCCCGGTCCTCGAGCCCGAGCGTCCTGAGCTCATCGATGTCTGCCGCGCTGGCGCGTTCCGGTTCGCGAGCGAGACGCTTCGCCCAGAGGAGCAGTCTCGGCTCCACGGGCGGCGAGCCGAGACGCGCGTAGGTCTCGCCGTGGTGCGCGACGCAATAGGCACAGCCATTCGCTCGTGAGACCGCGACGCCGATGGCCTCTCGTTGCGCTCGACTGAGGGGCGATGGCTGAAACATGATCGCGTGATAGAGGTCCAGGTGCGCACTCAGCACGCGTGGGTTCAATGATTGCACCTGGTGTACGGCCGCAACGCCCCCGCGCGATGCGGCGACACGGCGATAGACATCGGCCAGGTCTCCTTCGCTCTGCTCTGGTGGGGTGATCGTGATGAATGCCATGGGGTTCCTCCCGTAGCGCAGCGTGCGTGCGCGTACTCACCGGCGACTCGCGTCTATGGCTCGTGCTGCCCCAAGGCGCTGGAGCAGTACCTCGCGGAACGCCGGCTTGACGTCGAAGCAGTATGTCGCTCGGCGGCCTGCCGCGGAGAGGCTCGCGGAGACGATCAGATACGGCTTCTCCCGGGCTGTCGTGCCCTGGACGCGAGGTTCAGTTACGTCATCCGGCCCTGTCTCGATCGCAATGGGCAACGTCTCGCAGGTCAGCAGATCTGGATGCGTCAGGTACCCCACGGCGAGCGTGTCAAACGGATTGAACCCGTCGACGTCGAACACGTCGCGCCATGTTTGCGACCATGCGCGTGCCGGGGCCGCCAACCACCGAGCGGCTTGGCTCCCCTCTGCCAGGCGCTGCACATCCGTGTCGGTGAGCCAGACCTTCGATGACAGCTCGAACGGCGCTAACACCAGCGGGATGTCTCGGTCGAGCAGCACACGAAACGCGTCCGGGTCCTGCTCGAAATTGAAGTCGCGGTGGCCACGCGGGTTGGAGGTGCCTGTCGTGAAGCGCTGGCCCGGTCGGCGACCAGCCACAGCGACGACCGCCCTGATGCGCTCGGCCAGGGCCGGCTCGTCCATCAGGATCGTCGCCATATTGGTGAGCGGGCCGATCGCGAGGATCGTCAGCGGCTCGCGGCGGAGCGCCGCCGCCAGCGCCTCGCTCGCAGGCGTCGTTCGACCCAAGTCTTCGGGTCCACGGCCGCCTCGATACACCTGCAGGCCTCTCGGACCGAACCGCTCGACCACGCGCTGACCAATCGGAAACGCATCGGCCAGTGGCGCGTTCCCAAACACCACCGAGACGCCGCGGATGACCAGCTCCGGTGAATGAAACGCCTGGATCAGCGCCAGGCCATCGTCAACGTCTCGCTCCGGGATGCCGACGGCGGGATCGGTGTCGATCCACACGCGGATGGGTGTGGCAGCTCGCGCCCCTTGCGCCGCGCGGATGGAACCCCCGTGGGCGCGGTCGAGCTCGCCTGCACCGACGCACACGCTTCCAGCGAGAGCGGCAACCATCGTGCCGAGACGAACGTGCGAGGTCATAGGTGATCCGCGCGGATGCTGCCGCACACGAGATCGCGGGACAGCTCGAGGAGCGTCGTCTTGCGGTGGAGATCCTTCGCGAGTGGCAACTGCGCCACGCCGATGAGGCGACGCATGATCTCCACGCCAGCGAACGCAGAAAGCAGTCCCGAATCGAGCGACGCCTTCCGTTGATAGCGGTCGATGATACGGGCACCCACGCCGGTTGCCTGCCCAGCGAGCAGCACGTGAGCAATCATCACCCCGAGGTCGAACTCCGCCGAGCCGATGAAGGCAAATTCCGGGTCAATAATGCGCGGCCCAGCAGAGGTCACCAGCCAGCTACCCGGGAAAAAGTCGCCGTGGATGAGCACGGGACCTTCATCCTCCACGTACATGCGTCCGACCTCAGTGACCGCGGCCACGTACTGGCGATCCCTTGCCAAGCGTCGTGCGACGACGGGAAGCCCTTCGGTGATCGCGTCGAGGTCCAGACCGTTGTTCGGGTCGAGCGGCAGACGGAAGATGTGCTCGTGGTTCAAGCGGCGCATGGCGTCGTTGCGCAGACTCACGCGCAAGCCATATGACAGCTCGATGTCATGCAGCGCACAGAGATAGTCGACGAGCTCGTCGACGGTATGCGGATCGAGCATGCCTCCCCCATAGAGGTGCGTGAAGTCACCGCCTGCGCCGCAATCCTCCAGCATGAGCACGTTGGCCGCTCGGTCGTACCCGAGGAGACGAGGCATACGACTCGCGACCTCGGCCACGTCTCTTACAGCTTGGTAGAAGATCGCTTCCGCGAGCGTGCGCTCGACCGGCGCCGGAATGTGCGGATACTTCTCCACCCAGGGGCGCCCGTGCTTGAGAATGAACGTGCGACGAGTAGTCTGGAGCCGCAGTGTGCAATTCATGTTGCCCGCGCCGGCCGGTCCCACGTCGAGCAACCCTTCGCCCGGCTCCAGCCACCCGACCGCCTGAAGCCACCTCGATAAGTCATCGAGGGGCTGGAGCCGAAATGGCACGTCTGATGCGACTCTTGACATACCTGCGCGCACGCCCTCTCCGGCGGCCTCGTCCTCTGGCTCACACAGGGACCGCCTCCCACCCTCTGTCTCGAAACCGCTGCCAGCGTTACGGGTTTCCGCGGTTCAGTTGGCGATACCCGGACGCGCTATCCTCCAGTCGCACGGGCTGTCTGGCGTACCCACGCCCGCGTCAAGGGTGCCGCGTCGGGGCTCTCGTCCTCCAGGCACATCAGATCAGGCCACTGGTGGATGCAGTACCACGGTTCAAGGAGCTGAATCTTGAGATGGCGCCGCCGTGCCTGCGCCATCGTCTGTTGCAACACCTGGTCCGTCCCCCACTCGATACCCGAGAACAACTCCGGGTGCGGTGACTTCAGCCCGACGAGGTAGTAACCACCGTCAGCGGTTGGTCCAAGCACGACCCGCTCGCCTCGTTCCTCCAGCGCACGCTTGGCCGAGATCACAACGCGGACGGGTAAGTGCGGCACATTCGAGCCAACGATGACGGCAGCCGCGGCGCCTAGGCGAAACAGGTCCGCGAAGCCGCCGTGCAGTCGCTGGCCGAGATCACCGTCGTGCTGCGCGAGCTCGTCGGTCTCGGTTCCGACGATCCCACGGAGCTCTTCGCAGCCCTCTGCAGGCTCGCAGAGGACGACATGGTCGACATCCTTCACGGAGCGGATCACCTCCAGCGAGTCATAGAACAAGGCCGTCCGGAGGGCCAAGTGCTCCGCCGTGGGTACATAGGCGGCGAGACGGGTCTTGCCGCTCATCCGTGGCGCGCGTGTCATCATCGCGACGACGATCCGCCGTCGCTGGAAATAGCGACGCGCGAGCGCGGCCGGCGGAACGCCGGCGAGGTACAAGGTGGCGAACGATACATTCTGCACGCTCCGATACATCCAACCGTCGCGCTCCCATTTGCGCGCAGATCTCAACACGGGCAACTCGTGATTGAGCAACGATCCGAGCCGCTTGAGACGCAGGACGAGATCGACATCTTCCATCAGCGGCAGATCCCGGTAGCCGCCCAGCGCCGTGAAGACATCGCGGCGCACGAACAGCGCGTGATCCCCATAGGGCAGCCCGAGGAGCCGAACGCGCGCCCGCACGCCCGTTTCGATCAATCGGGCGCGCCAGTCTGCGCTATCCAGCGTCAAGCGGTACGAGCCACCGATGATACGCTCGTCGCGCGCGGCGCTGCGAATCGCGGCGTGCCACCCATGCGACAGGCGTGAGTCCGCGTGCAGAAACAGCAGCCAGTCGCCGCGCGTGACCGCCGCGCCCGCGTTCATCTGCGAGGCGCGGCCGCGGGGCGCAAACAATCGAACACGAGGATACGCGGCCCGCAGGCGGTCGTGTGCGCCCATTTCATCAGCGGGTGCCGCAACCACGACCTCAACGGCCGCGGCGTCGCCCAGCTCCGCCAGCAGTCCGCGGAGCTGCGGCTCGTCGTCGCGCCACGCTGGAACCACGATGGAAATAGCCAAGCCAAGGTCCGTCATGGAAGGACTCGGAGAAACGCACGCGACTGACAGATTCCTCCGTTTCTGAGTCGACGCGGCACCGAATCTCGGGAAGTGTGAGTCATCTCAGATCAGGACGCCGTCACGCCGGAGCGCCTTGGGTCGCGGCAAGATGCAGGCTCTGACGTTCACGTTCTCCTCCTCGGCAGAAAAGATCTCGACCTGGTCGGTCTGGTAGATGTGGCAATCGAATGTTCAGTGGAGGGCAAGCGCGCGCGTGACGTGCGCGGCCACGTCGCGTTGCAGGGGGAGCAATGCCTCCACGTCCCGCTCCCACGCGTCGGCCCAGATGGCGCTCTGGTCGGCCGCGTGCACGAGCGTGACGCTGATGCGCACACGACCGCCAGCCGACGATCGGATCGGGCCCTCGACGACGTACGACACGTCGAGCTCGCGCGCGATCTGCTGCACGGTTTTCCGCGAGCCCTTATACGCTAGCGCCGAGGTGCGCGCAATCACGGCCAGGCGCTCAGCGCTCATGCGCGAAAGCTGGAGGATGAGCTCGCCCGGGCGGCTTACCAGCAGCGTCAGGAGCTTCGATGGCTGCGGCGAGAGGCGAACCGGCCGGCCATTCGATCTGAGCTCTCCGCGCCGCAGATCGAGTTCAAACAGACCGAACCGGAACCGCGAGGGCCCCGTCGGCTCTTGTCCATGCATGGCGTCTGGTTGTTTCGACGCCGTATCCCGATCGCCGGATCGCGCTCGATAGCGGAAGAGTGTGAGCAAGCTCACACAAGTTGCGCCGCGCCCTCATTGACCAGACTTCCCCGCCCCGAGGCCGCGGGCGTAGAAGGTGTCGGGCACCCCATCTCGCCCGTCCGCCCACACAGGTAACACACGATTGCCGATGCTCGTGCTGAAGATGTAGTCGCCCATGTTCGGAATGATGTTACTGACGACACCGCACCAGTTGGTGCTCACCTGGCTCACCCGTACGGGCGTGTTGAATGTGGCGCCGCCGTCGCCCGAGCGGGCCCAGTACGTGTCGACGAGCGAGACCGCTTCGCCGGCGCGACGGACATTCCCCTGCAGCGTCTGGTTGCATTCGATATCACTCGGATCCGGCGTGATGCCCGCCTCGAGACTTTCGTAATACACCACTTCGACGATGCCACCCGGTCCAACGCTGACAGTCGGCCAGATCCGCTTCACGCCTTCGGGTGGAACCGGAGGCGCGAGTGGAACGGGTGTGCTCCACGTCGCCCCGCGATCGTCGGAGTAACTCAGGAACGCCTGAGACGAGGTGAGGTTCTGGGCCACGCACGGTCGATCCGCGGGTACACCCGGCGGGCACGACACGTCCACAGGGACGCCCGAGACTGGCGTCACTATGCTCGAGTAGGTCAGGAACACGCGGCCCCGCTGCGGGCCATTGGACGCCACGGCGATCCGCGGGTGATTGTTGATCCGGTTCATGGCGATGGTGATCGGTACGCCGGGCTGCGAGATCGGCGTGGTGCGGGAACTGATCCGGCGCGTCCGCAACGAGCCGGACTTCGACGAGCCGATGTTCTGCCTGGTAGGGCTGCGGGGGATCGACGCCTGAGAACGCCGCATGCCGTGGCATCGTCGACGGGCTTAAGGGGCGCGGGGACACCCGGGCCGGTTTATGGTGCATACAGGCAGGTGATGGCTGATGAGCGCGCGGCGTGACTCCGCGAACGTCGGCGGCGCGGCTGGCTGCCCATCCTCATCTACTCGTGCCTCGCCTACAGACTATTTCGAACGGGTGAGCTAGACTGAACAGCCCGCTCGAACAACTAGAACAGGTACGCCCGAGCAGACTGAACCCGGTGACGACATGCGTATCCGTCCACGTCGGTGTCGACATGGACTGTCAACACGTCATCGCCCAGGAAAGGTATGGCATTGACGATCCCAGCCCAGCTCACGGCGACTTGCCGCACGACGCCTGAGCGCGCGGCATGGCTCGCGGAACTGCCGGATACTCTCCGTACCCTCGAACGGCGGTGGGCGCTGACGCTCGGTCCTCCATTCGATGGCGATGGTGTGACCTGCGCATGGGTCGCACCGGTGTGGCGCGCGGACGGAACGACCGCAGTGCTGAAGGTGGGCATGCCACACATGGAAGGGGAACACGAGATCGAGGCCCTGCGCTTCTGGAACGGTGACCCAACCGTGCACGTTCTTGAAGCCGACGATGATCGCCGTGCCATGCTTCTTGAGCGCTGCAAGCCCGGGACCCCGTTGCGCACGCGGCCAGAGCGCGAGCAGGATGTCGTCATCGCGCGACTCCTGCGGCGCCTCTGGCGCTCGCCAGCGCCACCGCGCGCCTTTCGTCCCCTCTCGGCAATGACGGCACATTGGAGCGCCGATACGCTGGCTCAGGCCGAATACTGGCCCGATACCGGCCTCGTCCGTGAAGGGCTGCGCCTCTTCAAGGAACTGCCGCAAAGTGCGCCCGCAGCAGTGCTATTGGCGACGGACCTGCACGCAGGAAACGTCCTTCACGCGCAGCGGGAGCCGTGGCTCGTCATTGACCCGAAGCCGTTCGTTGGCGATCCGGCGTATGACGCGACGCAACACCTGCTGAACTGCGACGCCAGGCTGCGCTCGGATCCTGACGGCACAATCCGCCGCTTCGCGGATCTGCTCGGCGTCGATCAGGAGCGCGTTCGCTTGTGGACGTTCGCCCGCGCCGCGGCAGAGTCACGCGACGACTGGAAGGACGGCGGGTTGATGGACCTTGCGCGCGTCACAGCTCCATGAGCGACATCAACGGAATGATGGCTCAGGCGCCGGTGGCGTTGGGGCCGCTGGAATAGGAGCCGCGCTCGCTTTCCTCCAACAGCCCCGGGCGTGTCGGCGTCCAGCCCAACGTCGGACGCAGCTTGTCGGCGCGGACGCGGCTGGTCGAGCCGAAGGCGAAGTACGCGGCCTCCTCGCCCCAGCGGGCGACCGCTTCGTCGATCGACCAGGGCTCCGGCCCGCGTGCGTAGCCGAGCATCCGCGTGATGGCCAGCGCTTCCTCGACACCCGCCATCCCTTCGGCTGTCAGCCTGTTCGCACGAGCCGCGAATCGGCGCTTGTCGATAGACCGGATCTGGTCGCCGAGCCGGTCCGGTTTGCCCCTCGCCTCCACGATTGACTGTTGAAGGAGTGGATCACTCGACTACTCTTACGTGATCGGGAGCGGTCGCCGCCGAATGCGTCGTTCGTCAACGACGACAATTGAGGACATCAGGTCATGCTCGCTCACATGACTGAGGACCCGATCGAGGAGGGCAAGCATTTCCGCGTCAGAGTACGTACCACCACGGAACAAGATTACACCAGGGGATGTCGCCTGCACAGTCGCCAGGAGCCTTGGATAGTCAAGATCGGCCGTCACTACGATTCGTCCAGTCTCGCGCGCAGCAGCGAGAACGTCCGCGTCCGGAGAACGCGCAAGGCCGATCGCAGAGGCGTGAACAGCGTCGTGCGCCAAGCCCTGAAGATGCGGCACGGCGTCCGGCGTGACCGGCATGTCAATCAAGAACTTCACACGGTAAGCTCGATGGTCTCGTCTTCGGCCAGACTCGCGGCGTACCGTAAGGCTTCATCGATGTCTTCCGGCTCCAGGTAGGGGTAGGCTTGCAAGATCTCTTCTCGCGTCTGGCGTGCGGCGAGCAGCCCGAGGAGTCGCGAGACTGGAAACCGCAAATCGCGAATGCACGGCTTCCCGGTACACACATCGGGCCGAACGGTAATCCGGTCGAAGATCATAAGAACAACGATACCACGGAGCAGTTCGCGAAGGGGTCTATCCGCTCCGGACACGTGACGGTTGCGCCGCACGCTCACGCCGGGGCCGGGCACCGAGGCGCATCATGCGAGGCCAGGCGTGACGCGCGCCAGGCTGGCACGGCGCATGCAGCGGCGAGCGTCACCCCGAGCAGGACCGGACGCTGACGAACGTCATCACGTCGAAGGTCGAAACGTCGAACCGACGTGTCAACACCCCTCCGTGTTCCTCACGCGTGCCGCACTTGGATGCCCTTGACGTGTCCACGCTGGTTGGTGCGCGATCACGCCTCACGATCCGGACGATGAGAGAATCGGGCCCAGCGCGTACGCCGCAAAGAAGCCGGTCACATAGATCGCGGCGGAGATCCACAGCACAGCACGGCTGAGACGGTCGGCCCTCCCACACGCCGTTGGGTCATCGACCGAACAAGTCTCGTCAGGCCCGCGAAGCCGCGGGGCGAGGGCATACACATACGCGAAGTTCCCGGCGATCAGGGCGCCCGCGCCGGCAAAGACCCACGCCTTGTGCTGCGACAACGTCACCAGCCAGGGAGCTGCCGACAGGAAGGAGGCCACCGTCGCGCCCAAGCCCAACAGCACGAGCAGCGACGGCAGCGCGCAGCAGATCAGCGTGCCAAAGGACGTAAACAGCGACAGGAACCCGAACAACCGGTCCCGGACGCTGGACCGCGTCGCACGGGCCAGGCGTGCCTGGACAAGGTTTGCGTGTTCACTGGTGTGGGATCGGCTTGACACTGTTCACCTGCATCATCGGCGTGGCGTTGAGATCCTTCGGCGCCGGAATCATGCCCTCGACCATCACCGCCTGGCCAGCGTGCTTTCTCAGCTCCTGCTGAATGTCCTCGACATGCGGCGTGGTGGCGATCTCGTACCTGTCGTTCGTCCCGGAGATCTGTAGTTGCAGCTTGTCGCCCTCGGCGATCACGTCAGCCTGGGCGTGGACGACCGCGTCCCGCGGCGTAAAGCCGTTGCGTTCCGCGCTCTGGCGGATCTCGGCCATCGTGATCGCATTCCCCGGCTGCAGTTCGACGACCGCTCGACCCTCGTTCAGACTCACCGTCGCCGAGTCGACGCCCGGCAGCTTCTCTGTGGTCACGCGCACGGCGTGAGCACAGATCGCTCAATCCATGCCGAAGATCGACAGATCAATCTGTCGATACTCGGCGCGGGCGTCCGCGACCCCCAGCCATCCCACTGCGATGAGCGTCAGGAATCCTCGTATGCGCATCATGTCGACTCCAATCAGAAGAAGTAGGCGACGTTCATCCCGTACCGCACCGTTTCTCGCTGCACGCTGGCGCCTCCGTCCCGATAGACGGGGAACTGCACGCCGCCCTGAATGCCGTAATTCTTGTACAGGCCGAGGATAGTCGGTCCGACCAGGACCTGATGTCCGCCCGTGCCCGCATGCTCGACACCCGCCTGTCGCAGGTTGCCTGACCGCTCACCGGTCATCTCGACGAACAGCCGCCAGTCCCAGTGCGGGTAGTCCTTGCGCAGCGGCGGCGGCCGATACCCCCACACGGCGCTGTAGTACAGGATGTCGGGACGCTGATCCCCGCTTCGCTCCGCAAATCGCGTGTAGCCGATGCCGCCCCAGACGTAGTGACTGCGTGACGCGACGCCGCTGGCCACCGCCGTGTAGAAGCCGGGCGCCATGCCCGCCGGCCGCTGGGGACCGGGCACGATGACCCCGCCGTAGGCCGTGCTCTCGACGCGTGCGCCGACCGCTGTGCCTTGCCGATGGAACCGCCAGGCCGCGAGACTTTCGACATCCGCACTGCCCGGCATCATCGCCGGGCCACGGGCCGGCAGGAACGGTCCCGAGGTGAACACGAACGGGATGGACACCGAAAGCTGCAGGTCCTCGGTGATCCCGTAGGTGAACATCGCCCGCGTCATCGCCCCGTCTTCCTCTTCGCCGGTCCGACCCATAAACCCCAGGTCAAGCGACCAGACGCCAGCCCCGTTGGTCGGCGTCGCGATGGCGAACAGCGGCCCGTGTCCGGAGGCCAAGGCGGGGACAGGGATGCCAGCCATCGCGGCGACCAAGAGGGAAACCAGCCCCCGGCGCGCCATGCCCTTCATCATCCGCTCACTCCTTGTCCTTGGTCGCTGGCGTGGACACATGCTCCGCGCGAAGCACGCCAAGGTCGTTGATCGTCTGCTCGATCTGTTCCGGGCTCGTCGTGTTGGCATCGTAGTCGACGACGGCACGCTTGTTCTCGAAATCCACGCGGGCGGCCGCGATGCCGGGCTCTTCCTCGAGTAGTCGGGCAAGGTTCGCGGCGCAACGAGTGCAATCCATGCCGTCGATCGTGAACGTCGCCGTCGCCTTCTCGCCTGACGCAGCCGTCGCTTCGCCCCGCCACTCGATGTTGGTGACGCGAAAGCCCGCGGTGCGCACGACGTCCTTGATCTGCAAGTCAGTCACGTCAACGTCCGGTTTGACCCTCAACGTGGCGACCTGTTTGTCGAGATCCACGGTGACCTCGTCCACCGCGGCCATCTTCCGGAGGTGGGCCTCGAGACTATTCGCGCAGATGGAACACACGAGGCCGCTCACGGACACGACGGCCTCGCGCGCGCCATCGGGCGGAGCAGCGGCAGCAGGCGCCGACGTCGGTCCAGACAGGACGCCGGTGACAAGCAGCATCAGGGCAATGGCTCCACCGGCCGCGACAAACCAACCAATGAACTTCACTCGCATCACACTTCTCACCTATCGTTTGATGGCTCTTCGGTTCCAGCGCAGACTCAAGAGCATCTCCCAATCCGGCTTCTTGTCATCGTCTTCAGCGCAGAAGGGCATCTGCCGTTGGTGACGGCTGCTAGACCTGTCGCTTGGCGACGTCCCGGAGCGTCGAAAACATCAACGACCACTTGCCTCTCATCGAGTTGGCCAATACCACAGTTACGCTCACGATCATGACGATCATCGCCCAGATGGGATACACCAACCCGGTCGCCGCGAGCGGCACGCCGACAGCGTTGAAGACGAACGCGAGGACGACGTTCTGCTGGGTTCGCCGGTAACTGCGCTGGCCGATCTCGCGCGCCATGGGGACGGCGTCGAGCCGGTTACCGACAATGACAACGTCGGCAGACTCGATCGCGATATCGGTGCCGGCGCCCATGGCGATACCAACGTCGGCCTGCGTCAGGGCGGGTGCGTCGTTGATGCCATCGCCGAGCATCGCCACGCGCCCGCGGCGTTGCAGGTCCCGGACAATCTCAGCCTTGCCCTCCGGCAGCACTTCCGCGCGCACGTCGTCGATACCGAGTTCGCGGGCGACACGCTGGGCCGCGCGGCGGTTGTCACCGGTCAGGAGCACCGGCGCGATGCCTTGACGCTTCATCTCGTCTACCACGGCCCGGGCCTCGGGGCGGATCTGGTCCCCCAGCGCGATCAATCCCAGCAGCTCGCCGTCGCGGCTGACCGCCACCACGGTGCGCCCGGCCGCCTCGAGCTGGGCCGCACGCTCGGCGAATCGACTCAGACCGACGCGCTCGGCGACGAACGACGGCCGGCCCACGAGCACGGTCGCTCCGTCGATGGTCGCGTGTACACCGTGGCCACTGATGGCCTTGAGGTCATGGGCCTTGGGAACCGCCAATCCTCGCTCGCGGGCAACGGCGACGATGGCCGCGCCGACGTGGTGCTCGGAGGACGCCTCCGCGGCCGCCGCCAATGCCAGCAGCTGGTCTCGATCGCTTGTGGCTTCCACCTCGCGCACCGTGAACGCGCCCTCAGTGAGCGTGCCGGTCTTATCGAACACGATGCGGGTGACCTCGCCGAAGACCTGGAACGCGTCCCCCGTGCGCATCACTATGCCCTGCTCGGCCGCATCGCCGGCGCCGCGGACGAGTGCCAGCGGGGCCGCCATGCCGGCTGCGCACGGGTAGGCCATGATCAGCACACCCAGCGTGGCAAACACCGCCCGATTGAGGTCTGGCCCGTGGCCCAGCGCGGCTGGCACAACAGTCCAGAACACCGCCGCGAGCACGGCCAGCGCCAACACGGAGGGCATATACACTTTCAGCACCCGTTCGACCAGGTCGAGGACGCCTGGCTTGAGCGCCCGCGCGTCCTCGATACTCCGGATGATCTGCTGCAGGAAGGTGTTCTCGCCGACGCGGGTGATTTCAATCAGCAGTGTTCCGGAACCGTTGACGGACCCACCGACAACCTCGTCGCCTTCGCGCTTCGACGCTGGTACCGACTCGCCGGTGACCAGCGACTCGTCTACCGCTGATCGGCCGGAGACGACCCGGCCGTCGACGGGCACTCGCTCGCCCGGCCGAACCCGCACGACGTCCCCCACGCCCACGGCCTTGAGCGGCACCTCGCCCTCCTGGCCGTCGCGCACCAGCCGGACGGTGTCCGGCTGCAGCTCCAGCAGCGTCTTGACCGAATGCGAGTTATGCGTGCGCACCAGCAACGCGAACCACCGCGAGAATGTGTGGTACGCCAACACGAGCACCGTGACGGCGAAGAAGCCGCCGGTCGGGTAGTGCTCTGGCGTGAACATCAGGCCGACCAGGCCGCCGATCAGCCCGCCGACCGCGGACGCTTGCACCACCACCGGCTGGTTGAGCAACCCGCGGCGCCGTGACTCCACCGCCATCACCACCAACTTCGGCGCGAGCACAAACGTGAGAACCGCAGACGCCCCGAGCACCCAGGCCGCCCATCCGCCGACGTGGTTCCACATGTCGAGGAGCATCAGGGGAACGGTCACCACGCTGAGAGCGACGAGGGCAAGGAGCCTGCGACCCTCGCTCACGAGCGGGGACGTGTCGTCCGGCGAGCTGCGCGCCGTGCGCGGGTCTCCGATCGTGAAGCCAAGATCGCGCAGTGTGCCGAGCAACTGCTCCGCTCTCACGCGCTCGCCTTCGTACTCGATCAGCGCCTGCTCATGGGGCAGGCTGACCGATACCCTGTGGACGCCCGGCTGCGTACGGAGCGTCCTCTCGATGATCCCGGTGCACAGCGAGCAGTGCATCCCGCCGACCTTAGCCCTGAGCCGCGCGTGGCCCTCGGCGGTCGTCGCCTCGCCCTCCCAGAAGTGCGTGTCCATGAGATTGAGCTGTTCTATGTTTCGCATGAGTTCTCACCCGCTTTCAGGTCGTATTGCTGCGAGCACGTTTGTCTCGGGCCGAACACACATCGGGCGCTACGACATCGCGAGGAGTGTTGACACGACCTTTTCAGCCTCCGGATGCCCGGCACGCGCGACGAGAATCCAGCGCGTGTCGCCTCGCTCCCATTTGAACAGCTCACGTTCGTCGGTTTGCAGCCGATCGCAGGGTTCCCCTGCAAGCGTTAGACGTTGCACCGGGTGGTCGCCGTACACGATCGGCCACCCCGCTGGCTGCTGCAGCAGCACGATGTCGTGATCGCCGCGCAGCGCACTCAGGTGAATCAAAGGGCAGTCTCGCAACTCCCTGACGTGCGCGCCTTCGGTGGCGCCCTGATGGAGCGGGCAGATCACCTTGAAGGAGGCCTGCTTCAGCGCGCTCTCCAGGTCGATTCGCCGAAGCTGGTACGTGGAAGCCATCGCGTTGAACTCCTGCCCTGACCCGATGCCCTGGGCGAGTTGGACGAGATGCAGCGGATGCGCCGTGACGACCTGCTGGACGTCTGGGGTGGCGGGCACGTGGTCTGGCCGTCCCGACCAGAGCGCGACCGCCAGGACCAGTAGCGCGGCGATCGCCCCAAGGCCCAGCGCCGGTCGGGCAAACACCCACTGTGGCAGGCCCGACTGACGTTTTGGAGGCGCGCTCGCGCCGGCCAGAATCTTCGACGAAAGCCCCGGGGGCACCTGGAGCTCTGGCACCGCGCGCGCGAGGCTGCGCCCGCGCCTGATCGCTACAAGCTCGGTCGAGCATGCAGAGCATGCCGACAGGTGGCGCGTGACATGCGCCCGCGCCTCGGGTGTCAGCTCGTTGTCGAGCCACGGCGAGAGCAACGGCGAGTATTCAGCGCACGGGTTCATGGTTCGTCACTTCATCTCGTGGGACGGTCTCAGGTGGCGCAGCCGGCGCGCCAACTGGCTCCGCGCCGCATTGAGCCGCGATGCCACGGTCCCTTCCGTGACGCCGAGCACGTCGCTGATGTCCGCGTACGACAGCCCTTGCAGATCCTTGAGGACCAGGGTGGCGCGCAGCTTGACCGGCAGCTTGGCGATGGCGCGCCTGACCGCCTCCGCTTCTTCCTGGTCGAGCAGGTGTTGCTCCGGCTCCGGACCGGTGAACACTGGCTCGCGTCGGCCCACGGTCTGCTCCTTCAGCCGCTCGAACCGCATCCGCCACCAGCGCCGCCGGTAGTTCAGCAGGTGGTTCATCGCCAGTCGATACAACCAGGTGCTGAACTTCGCCTCGAACCGGAAACTCTCCAGGTGCTGATGCACCCGAAGGAAGATCTCCTGCACGGCATCACGCGCCTCCTCCCGGTCGCCCAGCACCTGACACGCCAGGTTGTAGACGCGGCGCTCGTACGTCCGGACGATCGCCTCGAATTCCCCGTGGGCATCTGCAGTCGAGCGGTCCACGGCCTGTCGTCGCTCAATGGGCACCTCGGTGGAAGGCTCGGCGTCCCGTTCGTCGCGTCTCATGGGGTTAAGACAGCCGGCGGCCGTCGGAGCTTCGAAAATTCTTGTGGCCCTCTTCCGTGGGACTCGTCGTCCTTGCGCGAGAGCCCTGGCGACAGGCTACGCCTGCCACCTGACTGGAAGGTCAAGAGGCGCCGACGATGAAACCGCCGAGCACGGCGAGGGCAAACACGCCAGCGGCGAGCGCCACGCCCAGCTTTGCGCCGGCAGCGCTGCCCAGGGTCAGCAGCGAGGGGAGGTTCACGGCGGGGCCGGCAAACAGCACCGCCGCCACAAGGCCGTATGGGACGCCGCCGTCCATCAGCATCAGGCCGAGGGGGATCTCGAAGAAGGTTGGGAGCGCCATCGGCAATGCGATCAATGTGCCGAGCACGATCACGAGTGTCTGCGAGCTGCCTGACGTCGCGTCAGACAGGGGGAACGCGTCGAGCAGCGTCATCGAGACCAGGACCCCGAGCACGACGAGCGGCAGCGTGCGGAGGGATGTCTTCGCAAAGGCGGCCAGGAACGCGCCGGCAGCTCCCGCTGGTTCCGCGGCTGGTGCAACTGCTGCCTCGACGGACGCTGCCGCGTCTGACTGGAGGAACCGGTCGAGGATCGCTGCGAGCGCGAACACCGCGCCGAGCGCCATCAGGAGCCGTGCGACCGCAATCTCCCGGGGAAAGAGCAGAAAGGTGAGCGCCAAGGCGGCGGGATTCATCGATGGCGCGGCAAGCAGCAGCCCCAGCGCAGGTCCAATCCGCCTGGCCGTGTGGTGGAAGACGTCGACGGCCACGGGCGCCACACAGCAGGAACACAGCATCAAGGGCGTCCCGGCCGCGCAGGCCCGAAGCTGCGTGCGCATCGATCGACCGGCAAAGACGCGCGTCAGCCACGCCCGGGGCACGAAGGCCTGCACGCTCGCCGCGATGAGGAGACCAAACAGCAGTGCCCACCAGACATCCACGAGGTAGTTCACGGTGAGGACGGCGGGGCGAATCGCGCGGCCGAGATCCTCTACGGGGATAAGGGGGTCGGCCGGCCGGAACGTCCCTGACGACACGACGTCACGCAGCACCGCGACGCTTGCCGGCCACTTCAGCAGGGCGAGGCCGATGAGCGCCGCCCCGAGCATGACGATGCCGACAGCACCTGTGAAGGCCCGGCCGTCGTGCCGGACGGCCGTCACAGGCTGTTTCCCTCCGCAACCCGTTCGAGGAGCGAGGCGACGAACCCGACGGTCCCCTCGCGCGTCCGGCCGAGGCGACCCGACACGCGGACGGCAGTACCGACCGGAATCCTCGCTGCGCTGAGGCCCGACGGGGCGAGGTCGACAAAGAGCGTCCCGGTGCCGTCACGAAGCGTCAGCCAGCAACCGAGGAGCGGGCATCGGTCGATCATGCGGCCTTCGACCATGAGCATCGGCGCGCCGGCGTCGGTCAGTGCGTGAAGCGCCGCGGCGGTCATTCTCGTGTCACCAACGGCCGCCGGCGCGCGTGCCGCCGCGGTCTTCAGCGCCTCGTGAAGGTGCGGCCCGGCCAACGTGATGCCGCCTGTCGCTACGACGAGCGCCACCAGCGCCGAGGCGCGAAGGCGCGGGCGGAGCGCTGGCTGGGGCGAACGCACCGCAGTGAGCGACCAGAGGGCCGCGGCGGTGGCGAGGAGGACGAGGTTCTTCATCACGAACTCTCCCTCCATGGTCAAGAACGGGAACCAGGGCTGGAAGATCGTCCGAGGCGACGCGACCAGCAGACCGAAGGTGGCGAGGAGATGGAGCACCGCTGCCGCCGCCGCGTGCCGTGTCCAGGCTCCTGTGAGCAGCACGACACCGAGCACCACCTCGAACAGTCCCAAGCCCAGATAGACTGGAAGCGTCGCAAACAGTGGATAGGCGTCGCGGACGAGATCGGTCACCGGACTCATCCTGACGAGCTTGAGCCCTCCGAACCAGAGATAGACAACGCCCAGGGACACGCGCAGCAGCCACGCCGTCCGAGCCGTTGTATCCGACATCATATTCACGCTCACCTCTCTGGATAGTCGGGACTCCGTTCGATGGCAGCGCAGCCTCCGCGGAGATGGAGCTGCGCCGATAGAGCTGCACCGACACTCTTCACCGGCGTGCTCTGATGTGTTCGGACCGTGGCGCCGACGGGAATCTTCGGTTTCTTTTGGATCGCCATTCGTTGACGCCGTCAGACGGGGAAGAGTCGAGCGAACACCATGGCCCACGCGCCGAGCACGATGACCCAGACGCCCACACCCAGCAGAATCCAACCGCCCCATCGCTTCACCTGCGGCGCGCGAGCGCGAAGGGTCGCCACCAAGCCGGTTTGCGCGGTCGCGATGGCCAGCGACAGCGCGAACATCAAGAGGACGATCGTCACTGCCGCCGTGCCAAACGCCACCGTCGCCGCCTCGACGCCACCAAGCACGAGCGCGTGCACGGCCAGACCGGCCAGGATCGGGCCGGTTCAACCGAAGCCCGCGAGCAGATACCCGAAGCCGAAGACCCCGAACCCGAGCACCCGACTGCGACGACGGGATCGCGCCTGGGCGCGCTGCAGCGGCCGGGCGAGGGCCGCAACTGCATGCAGCGGATTCGGCAGGGCGCCGAGCTGCACCAAGCCTAGCGCGATTAGTGCGGTCCCCGTCCCGATGCGAAGCGCGCGACCGGCCGGGCTCGTGAACGTCACGCCGGCAAACAGCGCACCGCCGCCCGCCGCAATGCCCATCCCGACCAGCAGCAGGAACAGCGCGGCCCCCACCGAGAGCGCCGTGGCGAACGCCAGGCTGGTGCCCACGCCGGACGGCGCCCGGGCTGACGCACTAGCAACGCCGGTTTCACGGGCGAGCAGGGTCACCAGCAGTGGAAAGGCGCACGGGGAGAAGAAGGACGCGATCCCGGCGCCCGCGGCCAACAGCAGGAGCCCGGCGCCTTCGGGCGCAGGCAGGTCGAAGCGCGGATACAGCTCGTAGCCGATGTACCCCGCAACGGCCAGGGCGGCGACGACGAGGACGAGGAGTGCGTACCGACGGCCAGGAGCAGGAGGTGGCGGGGGTTCCAACCGCCCTTCTCGCTCGGACACAATCGTGGCCGGGAAGCCTGCGTGCTCCACGTGATCCCTAACAGTCGTCGAATCTGTCTGTGTTGGGTCGAGCTCCACTGTCACCCGCCGTGCTTGAACGTCCGTCGTCACCCGACCGACCCCAGAGAGCTCACGAAGGGCCGCCTGAATCGTCCGGACGCACCCCTCGCACCGCAGCTCCGGAACCGACAAGTCCACCCGCTCCACGTGGTCTCCTCGCAGCACGCCTGCCCTCGCCGAGCAGGAGCGCCCGGTGCAGCCGGACCAAGGCCTTTTGCCGTCCCTCGGCTTTTCAGAGGGCGGTTGATCCCGATCGGGGCTTTGCCAGCGCCCGTCATTCATGCTATTCCTGCCACTTGGGTGGAAGGTCAAGCGGTTCCGCCGTGACCCTCCAGCGAGGTCCTCGCCATGTCAACCCGCAAGAGCCGATGGCAGGTCAGCGACCTGGCCGCCGAGTTTCAACTCAATCCGAGGACGATCCGCTATTACGAACACGTCGGCTTACTCAAGGCCTCAACGCGCACAGCGGCCGGCTATCGCCTCTGGAGAACGTTGAGGATGGCGCCGCTGCCGCGGCCGCCGCAGCCGATGACCCCGACGCGAATCTCGTCGGACCCGGCGGCGTGAAGACCGGGAATCGCCTCGAACCGCGAGGCCACGGTCGTCCCTACCGCAGCCGTGGTCGCCGTTCGGAGAAAGTTGCGTCGAGACAATCTGCCATCGATCCAATCGTCTTGGTCACTCATGGTTGCTCCCGGGAGGCTGCTTGGTTTCGACTGACGAACGGCTGCAGCGCGCTCGCTTCAGAGATTGCCTCCAGCGTGGTGGCGACTCTTCCCTTCATCTGATTTCCTTTGGAGTCTTGTCAAGGCGCGCGCTCACCCGTTCCAATACCATGAGCACGGGCAGATGATCGGATACGACCGGCGCAGAGACGACGCGGTATTCCTTGACCGTGAATGCGTCCTTGGGTCGGAACGCGATGAAATCTATTTCAGTGCGCGGGTTATCGGACCGAAAAGTGTTCGGCGGTCCTTGCTTGACGGGACTCTCGAACGACTGTTCGATCAGCGTCATCACCGGGTCCCCGCGGCGTGAGTTGAAGTCTCCCGCAAGCACGACCGGTCCTTCGACGTCGGCCATCGCCGCGACCAGCGCCCGCGCCTGCGCGAGGCGATCCTCCTCCGTGCGATAGAAGTGGACACACGCGATGGTCAACTCTTCGCCAAACGCCCGCACGCGCATGACCGCCGATGCTCTGGGCTCTTCCTGGCCGTCTGGGAGCGGGATTCGCCTGACTTGGAGGACGGGCAGACGCGATAGCAGCCCTTGACCGTACTTGCCACCATCGTGGTCCATGAACTCCGCGAAGAAGGGGGTCGTCTGTGTCAAGCGACCAAGCTCCACGGTTTGATCGACCCAACCGGACCGGCGAACGCCCACGTCGACTTCTTGCAGTGCCACAAGGTCGGGTTTCAATCGATTGATCACGGCCGCGGCGCGACCGATATCGGTCTTTGAGTCCATCCCATATCCCCGCTTGATGTTGTACGAAAGGATGCGCAGCGTGTTGCCATGTCGGTCCTCGGCAGGCACCTGTTGCGCGTACGTCGAAATCAGCGACGTGATGACGCAAGCCACGAAAACCGCAATTGTTCTCGTATACACACTCACTCCTTCGGTCGCCACCGCCAGCATCGCTGCGGTCGGTCGTAGAAGACATCGTCGACTCTTGCTGCCTCGTAGCCGTTACTTCGATTCGATCGCCGCGCTAGAATGGACGTCAGGACGTCGCCCGCCGCATCGCGTGAAATGGTCCAACTGTGGCTACAAAACATGTGGTGGCTCGCGTGATCGCTATTCAATTGAACGGCACCGGATCGTGGCTTCTGTTCAGCCTCATCGCGATCGGGAGCCCAGCTTACTCGGGTGATCCGATCACGCCGGAGCGGCCGAGCGGCCAGCGCACGGCAGACACAGCAGCGTGCAGGCAGAACGCGGTCGAACGGGCGATGGCTGAAGGCACGGACCAGATGCAGCGCGGAGATCCGGAACGAGCCGTTGCCACGATCAAGCGAGCGTTGGCGGTCGACCCGAGGTGCGGTCTGGCCCACCAATTGCTCGCGCAAGCTTATCTGCAGCAAGGGACGTACGAGACGCTCAGCGAGGCTCGCGCCGAGCTGCGGCAAGCCGTCGCGCTCGACCCCACGCTCGTGTGGGCGCGATTTCATCTGGCGCGGCTCTATCTCGACGTCGGCGCCGCCGACAAGGCACACGAGCAACTCAACGCCGCCGTCGATCTGCACCCGGACCTCCCTCATGTACAGTCGTTGCTGGGCGAAGCGGAGCGCCAGCTCGGTCACCCCCGCCGCTCTGTGGAGCGTCAAAAGCGGGCACTGGCGCTTGACGCGACGTTTGCTCCCGCAAAGTACTACCTTGGGCTCGCGTACCTCGATCTCGAGGACGAGGTGGCCGCCCTCCCACAGCTCGAAGCCGCCGCCGCATCGGGCCTGCCCATCGCCGAGTTGTACCTCACGCTCGGATCGGTCCACGAAGACGCACGGCGACTGGACCGCGCACGCGTGCTGTACGAGCGGGCGGTAGCGGTGGCCGCTGATCGTCCTGAAGCGCACATGCGCCTGGCAAGAGTCCTTACGCGGCAAGGCCACGCCGTGCGCGCCCTGGACGCACTCGCGCGCGCGTTGCCGGACGGGCGGCGCCTCCCAACAACGCAGTACTACCAGCGCCTCGAAGCCATGATTCAGCTCGAACGTGGCCGGGCGCTGCAGGTCCTTGGGCAATGGAACGATGCGGCGCGCGCGTATCATGAAGCCGTTTCCATCTCGCCCGATCTCGGCGAAGGGCATCGATCCCTGGCCGAGGCCTTGTATCGTCAGGGCAACTTCAGCCGCGCCCTCGAACATGCGGAACGCGCCGCCGCGCTCGACCACCCTGTGCCGTCCGAGCTGATGCGACAGATCACCGCGCGCGTGAGACGCTGAGCCGCCGGTGGCGTTCGGACTCCCTGACGTCACTGAGGTTGTCATCGAGCATCCTGCTCATCGAGCACGATTTGCTGATTTCCGGTGATGCGCTCGAGTGTCTGTCTCCTACCGCTGGACCATTGGATGATGAGCCGATCCACGCTCTCGTTTCGCCCGAGCCCGACATGCAGCCGCAGGTCGCTCGCACTGAGGTAACTGCCTGCGGCACCGATTTCCCGCACCTGTGCCCGGCCACCGGACTCGACAGCAACGCGCGCGCCGACGCCGAAGCGGTTGCTGACCTTCCCTCGCGCCACGACTCGCAGCCAGTGCTGTCTTGTCCGTCCGTCGTTGTGCATGACGATCGGTGCCGCACCCGCGTTGGCAACAACAATGTCGAGATGACCGTCGTTGTCGAGATCTGCCACGGCAGACCCTCGTCCCACGTGTTCGATGCGGAACGCCGGGCCGGCCTCCGCCGACGCGTCGAGGAATCGTCCGCCGCCTCGATTGAGGAAAAGCTGATCGGTTTGCTTGTAGGACAGCGTCGGGCTGTAACGCGCGATGTTGTCGATGACGTGACCATTTGTCACGTGGATATCGAGGGTCCCGTCGTTGTTCGCATCAAAGAGCTTGGTGCCGAATCCAAGATACCGCCACGCGGACTCCAGGCCGGCTGCGCGTGTCGTGTCCTCGAAAACCAGGTCGCCCGCGTTCCGGTAGAGCTCATTCAGCTCTTCGGAAAAGTTCGTGACGAAGATGTCGAGCCGCCCATCGCCATCATAATCTGCAATCTCTGCACCCATGCCCGCCTGCGGCTTCCCATTCTCGTCGTAGCCCACGCCAGCCGCATAGGTCGCGTCTGTGAACGTGCCGTCGCCGTTGTTCACGTACAGGAAGTTCCGTAGCAAGTCGTTCGCCACGTAGATGTCCGGCCAGCCATCGTTGTTCACATCGCCGAAGGCGACACCAAGTCCCTTGCCGGCAGGATTGGCAATCCCCGCGGCTGCGGATACGTCGACAAAGGTCCCGTCGCCGCTGTTCCGGTAGAGGAGGTCCGGCACGCCATCGAAGTTCCTGGGGTCGCAATACATGCGATAGCCCTCTTTCCGATATCCACAGTACGGATCGCGGCGCACGTCGTAGTCGAGATACCGCGCCACGTAGAGATCGAGGTGCCCGTCGCGATTGAAGTCGAAGAACCCGGCACTGCTGATCCAACCCTCGCCAGCCACGCCGGCACGCGTGGTCACGTTGGTGAAGCTGCCGTCACCGTTGTTGCGGTACAAGAGGCCACCGCCGTAGCCGCCCACGTAGAGGTCCAGGAAGCCGTCGTTGTCGATGTCGCCAACCGCGACGCCGGTGGCGAAGCGCCCGTTGCCCGCGACGCCAGCCTGTCGCGTGACGTCGACGAATCGACGGTTCCCCGTATTGCGGTAGAGCACGTTCCCGGGAGACGGCGTGCCCTTGGAGAGGTTCGCGCCGTTCGCGAAGAAGAGATCCACCCAGCCGTCGTTGTCGTAGTCGAATGCCGCCACGCCTGAACCGAAGGTCTCGACCATGATCTTGTCTGGCGAGGCACCGTTCTCATGGGTGAAGTCGATGCCCCAGTCGGCGGCGACGTTGACGAAGCGGATCTGCCGCTCGCTCGCGTGTGGTTGGATTAGGACAACGCCGATGAGGAGCGACGTGACAGGGGCGAGGCGCGCTCCACTCCTGGACCGGCTACCGGTAAACGCCAATGCGGTGCGTGCGATACGAGGGCGCAAGCGTTTGTCCTCCTACGGCCAGCCGAATGAGCCGTGACGGTTGCGACGGCATGTGACAGTCCACGCAGGTGGCGCCGGCAGCTGCGAGTCCCGGCGGCGGTTCCATCGTGCGGCCCGCATGAATCGACGGTTCGTGGCACCCGGCACACCGGTCGTTCAGCTCGAGGACGTCGCGCTGCGGCTCGTGCACGTCGTGGCACGTGCGGCACGTCAGGTCGTCGCTTGCGAGCAAGCACCGGCTGGCGGTAAGCAGCGCCACCTGGTTGCCGTGTACATCCGGTACGGTGTCAGCGGCGATAGATGCGGGTCCGAGGTGCGCCTCGAGCCGATCACCCGGCTTGAACGTGAACGGCGGGCGTTTCAGATTCCGGTCCGCACCGGAATGGCAGAGCGCGCACAGATCGATTTGCCGCGCGCGCGGCAGCTCGGCCGGATTGACCAGCGAATCGTGGGAGCCGTCGCCGTGACAAACGCCGCACGCGATCCCGAGCTCGGGATCGCCCGCATACCCGAAGTCGGGAGGCTCTCCCACCAGCGTAAACCGAGTCGCGTGACATTCCAGACATCTGGGCGGAATGCGACGAGCGTAGTTCACCTCGCCGTCTCTGTAGCCGGGGCTGTTTGCCCATCCGTCGACAGCCCTGAAGTACGACAGTGGAAGCTGGTAGATCTGGTCGTCCTCGCGATAAAGATACGACTGGCCCCGTCGTCCTGAGCCGATCACGAGATCAATCCGTTCCGTCCGGCTGTGTTCCTTGCCGTCTTCCACCCACACTGCCGACTGGTAGGTGGTCGTTCCGCGTGTCGCGACCTGAAAGCGCGTCGTGGGCACGCTCGTGGCGACCGTCGCCGACGAGGGACCAAGAATGGTGCTCATCGACGCTTCGCCCGAGGTACGAAAATGTGCAGTCGTGGCATAGCGGTCGACGAGTGCGCGGTGGCACGACCGACAGTTATCAGTGGCTACGACGGGCCGATCGGCCCGACGGACCTCGGACACGGCGACGGGGGCGTCCCCGCGCAGCACAGCCGCCACGACCCACGCAGTCGCGACCAATGTGGTTTCCAGCGTGCTGCTCACGTGCCGGTCATTGGCCACGCGGCGCGGACTCCAGTTGAAGACGTGCTCACCACCCTGATCGTGGCCCGGCGCTTCACCACGTTCGGCGCGCTCTGCACGGTCAGCCGCCTTCGGAGATCAAAAGCGGACAATGCCCTTCAGCGTCACCATGCGTCGGCCGGCCCGCTCCGGCTGGAAGTCGGACATCACGCCGGAAATTGTGCCCACGGTCGCCGTCGAGATGTTCGACGCCGGGTTACTGAAGTGCACCTGATCGAAGATATTCGATGCCGTCAGCGCGAAGGTCAGCGACATGTCCCCGGCGAAGCGCGTCTCCTTGGCCAGGCTCACGTGGTGCACGTGTAACCCATCGCCCTCCAGGATGTTGACGCCGGCGTTGCCGAAGCGGCCGTTGGGCGGCACCGCGAAGTCGTCCGGGTTGAACCATCGCGTCGGCTCGCGTTGGTCGGCCGGTAGATTACCGGAGCCGATGCGGTCTGGGATGCCGCCGAAGGTCCCCGTGTTGGACGGATCCGAACCCGAGAACGACGGCGTGAAGAACGTGCCGCTGCCGAAGTAGCTCACGGTGGAGATGGCCCAGCCGCCGACGAGCCGATCGACAAGAGGCGATGCGTCGGACAGGATGCGCCTGCCGCGGCCGAACGGCAGCTCCCAGCTCGTGTTGACCATCGCGTAGTGCCGCCGCGTGGCGGCCGCGTTCGCCCAGTGGCCCGTCACGTCGTTCGGGTTCTCCTCGTTCAGGTAGTCTGCTTGATCGCGCGCCCAGGTGTAATGGGCGTTGAACGTGAACGGGCCCCCACGTTTCTGCACCTGCACCTGAAAGGCATCGTACCGCGCGCTGCCGTCGCTGCGGACCTCGTCGATGTTGACGAACTGCGGCGACGGGCGCCGGTCCGTGGTGAACGGCGTGGTGCTGGGCTCTGGTTTGTTGATGTTCAGCGAATAATTGAGCCCGACGCTGCGCGAACCGATATAGGAGAGGCGCAGGCCTACGCGTGACACCAGCTCGCGCTCCACACTGACATTGAACTGGTGGATCGTGCCGTTGTCGGTCTGTAACGGGTAACTGCTCACGCTCTGGCTCGGCACGCTCGCGAACGCGAGACCGGGGAATGGGTTCGGGAACGCGAACAGCGGCGCGTCACCCGGCTGGATGACGTTCTGGAAGGTCTCGTCGATCTCGAACGGGCCGCCGCCCTGGGCACCGCGGAACTCGCCGATTCGCTCGGTAAACGCGCCGTATCCACCTCTGATGACCGTACGCTCGTTGATGCGGTAGGCGACAGACGCGCGCGGCCGCAGGTTCCCGGTCTCCGGCTCTGCGATGACGTCACCCCCGCGCACCTCGATCGTGTCCGGATACAAGGCGCTCACGGCGTCGAGCGCGTCAGACGGCACGATGACCGCGCCCGTGGCCTTGTCCCAGTTGTACATGAGCCCATCTTCGTAGCGTGCGGCCGGAAAGTAGTCCCACCGCAGGCCGTAGTCGAGGGTGAGATTCGCGTTCACCTTGAACGAGTCCCGCACGTAAAGCCCGATCTCCTTCGAAGTCTGGCGGCGATTGACGAGCGGGTGAGGCACCCGCGAGCTCTCAAACGGAATGCCCAGCAGGAAATCGGCGTACGGGTGGCCGGTGATCTCCCCGTTGAACGTAAAGCTCCCGTAGTTCGGCACGACACCCTCGAAATCTTCGTAGGTCAAGTACTGCACACCGAAGTTCCAGACGTGCCGCCCCGTGGTCCACGTGAGCGACTGCTCGAACGTGAGCTCGTCGTTGTCCGACTTGATGCCCCCGGTCACCGTCGAGAGGTTGCTAAAACCGGTAATGTCCATCGCGGGGAACCCCGCCGCGCTAAAACCATCGGGGTTCACGCCCTGCAGGCCGAGCGTCGCAACGGCGTCGGCGCCGTTGATGGCTACCTCTCCATGTTGCTCTTCTCCATCCTCGATGAAGTCGCGGCTGTAGCCGACGCGAACGGTATTCACCACGGCAGGCGAGAACACGTGGGTGTCGGAGAGCACCACACGCTGATGGTCACGAAGCCGCGTCCAGAAGAACTTCGGCAAGTTCGTCACGAGCACATAGGGCGTCCGGCGCGTCATCCAGCGCCCGTAGAGCGTATTGCTGTCGGACAGATTGTGGTCGATGCGCACGAACGGCCAGTCGCCTTTGGTGTAGTCCCAATGAAATGGATGGACCCACTCAAAGTTGTTCGCGAGCGCGCCTTCGCCCCCCCGGTTGGGCAACGGGATGAAGTTCTCCTGCGCTGCCAGCGCCACCGAGCTCAGCCGCTCAGCCGGGATCCGATTGTTCGGAAACGGCGTACCCGTGAGCGGGTCCATGATAGGCGTACCAACTTCGGAAAAGTCGCCGTCATGCATTTGGGGCGTGGGCACCGTGGCGAGGTTGAACGATCCCTCGGGAATCCGCTGTGCGGCCCAGGAACCGTAGAAGAAGGTCTTGTTCCGGAAGACCGGACCACCCAACTCGAGCTGCCACTCGTGTAGTTTGAACGGCACCTCCTCGGTTTCAAAGAACGGTTTCGCATTGAGCGCCGAGTTGAAATGCTCGTAGTAGGCCATGCCACGGAACTCGTTCTGGCCCCGCTTCGACACCATGTTGTAGCTCGTGACGCGCGAGCTGTCCGCCGGCGCGTTGACGATGTCGACCGATACTTCCTCCATGAAGTTGGTGTTATTGGTCTGACCCTGGGCGCGCGAGTGGACCCCGTCCATCGCCTCTACCATCTGGCTACGCGGCTGGCCCGCCACGACGACGCCCCAGCCAGACCCCTGCACACCCGGTTGGGTCGAGAACATGGCAAACGGCGACGGGAACACGTCGACGAAGGCGCTCTTCTGATACTCCTCGGCATTGAAGCGCCCACTGATCTGCCCCGTGTCAGTGGTGAGCACCTGCGCGCCCGCAACCACCGTGACCTCTTCCCGTGCGTCGCCCACGTCGAGAGCAGCGTCGACGCGACGCGTCTGCCCGCTCTCGAGCAGCACGTTCTCGGAGACGAAGGTCTTGAAGCCCTGCAGCTCCACCTGGAGGCGGTAGGTGCCGGGTCTGAGGTCTGGCATCTCATAGCTGCCAACGTCATCACTCACGACTGTACGCACCAGGGTGTCGGTCGCCGGCTCACTCAACGTGAGCGTGGCGCCGGGAATCACCGCGCCAGTGGCGTCCCTCACAGTACCCCGTAGCGACGCCAGGCCGGACTGGGCTAAGACGGGACCCGCGCAAAGAGAGACTACCGCGAGCACGAGCGGGATGGCATTGAAGGGACCCGGTCGCATATGTACCCTCCTCCTTGAGCGTAATCCGGTCACTAGGGGTGTGACCGAGAATAGGTTATGACCTGCCATAACCTCTAAATGGATATATTATAGATATATCACAGGAAGCGATGGCCTGTCGGGACTATGACAAACGACAGGAACTATAACAAACAAGTGTGCAGCCACTGCGGCTCCTTCCGGGCACCGCGGGACGCACTTCGTAAACCATGAGCCGAGAACGGTCTGGGAGAGACATGGACCTGCTGCACGCGCGGCCAAGCTGTCACGGTGCCGGTGGGTGTCTGCACGGCCGTGACCGTCATCACAAGGCGGCTTGACGCCGACAGTGAGCTCGGAATCATACTTGTGTACCCAACGAGCAGTGCGCTGGACTCAGAGCTCCAGGAGGGACAACACCATGTGGCGCAAAGCATGGGCCGCTAGCGCGATTGCCATTCTTGTGACCGGGACCACCAGCATGGTTGCGGTCGCGGATCGGGAACAGGCGCGAGGGCGAGTACAGTTTGTAACCTACAACATCCACCATGGCACGGGCAACGACGACTGTGAGCCACCGCCGCCGCAAACGCCGCCACTGCCGGACTGCGGCTACAATCTGGCTCGCATTGCGGAGACCATCGATTCCTTCGATGCGGATGTCGTTGGCCTGCAGGAGGTTGATCGGTTCTGGGCGCGCAGCGCGCTCGACGATCAACCGGCGCTGCTTGGTGCCGCGCTGAACATGCAGACCTGCTTCGGCGCGAATCTCGACCACGGACCGGACAGCCACTCCGCGATGCCACACCAGTTCGGCACTGCCATTCTCAGTGCATATCCGATTGTCGACTGCCGGAACACGCTGCTGCCCCGCCCCATTGGCGAGCAGCGCGGGCTCCTCGAAGCGCTGATCGATGTGGAGGGAACGCTGGTGCGAGTCTTCACCACACATCTCGACACACGCTTGGAGTCGCGTAGCGAGCAGATTCCGGCGCTTATCGAGCTGATCGGTATGCCCCCGGAACCAGTCATCTTGCTCGGTGACTTCAATGCGAGGCCGGAGGCTGCGGAGATGGCGCCGTTGTTCGATCACTTCGACGATGTGTGGCTGCTCGCAGGCGCGGGACCAGGATTCACGTTTCGCGCGGCCGTGCTCATCGAGCCTGACCGCCGCATCGACTACATTTTCAGTTCGCGTAACGATGTCGATGTGGAGTCCGCGTTCGTCAAGATCGATGACGAAACGCGTATCGCATCGGACCACTATCCGGTGCAGACGCGCGTGAGGTTCGTGCAGCCCTGAGGAAACCGAGCTCCCACGAGTGTACATGGCGCAGATCGCGATCCTGCAGAGCTACTTTCCGCCGTCTCGTCCTTAGCGAAGGACCCGGCGTGCACCGTCATGCATCCGACACACGTCTGTGCTTAACTTGGCATATGCATAGGAGTGTGTTATTTCGCCGTGTGACGGTCTCGGCCGTCGCGGTGATGCTCGCATTGAGCGCACCGATTGGCCTGCATGCCGATCGGACGCCCCAGCCGTTGCCGTTTGCCCAGGATTGGTCAGAGACCTCGCTCATCACCACTGACGATGACTGGTCGACCGTCCCGGGCGTCGAGGCATATCTCGGCCAAGGTCTGACCTCGACGACCGGCACGGACCCGCAAACATTGCTTGGCGAGAGCACGGCCGCCGGAGATCTCGACCTCCTCGCCAACCGATCGAATCCCGACACGCTGATCAACGGTGGCGTGGCCGAGTTCGACGGCATTGCGAATCCGACGATCGCGCTCAACGGATCAGGAACGGCCGACGCTCCATACCTGCTGCTCTCGCTCGACACGACAGGCGCGAGCGGCATCACGGTCTCGTACACGCTTCGCGACCTCGATGCCTCTGCCGATGACGCGACGCAGCAGGTTGCGCTGCAATATCGCATCGGCGACAGCGGCGCTTTCACGAACGTTCCGGAAGCGTACGTCGGTGATGCAACCCGGCCTGAGGAGGCCACGCTGACCACGCCGGTCCGCGTCACCGTTCCCGCGGATGCGGACGACCAGCCGCTCTTGCAGGTGCGCATCATTACGACGAACGCACCGGGAAACGATGAGTGGGTGGGAATCGACGATCTACTGGTTGAGGGCGGCGGCGAGCCACCGCCCCCACCGACCTTTGCCGCCATCCATGAAGTCCAGGGCGTCGCATCATCCTCTCCGCTGGTCGATCAATTCGTCACGACGCGCGGGATCGTGACGGCGCTGAAGAGCAACGGCTTCTTTCTTCAAACGCCGGCGGAGGAGGCGGATGATGATCCGGCCACATCGCAGGGCATCTTCGTCTTCCTCGGGGCGATGCGAACAGTTGCACGCGGCGACCTCGTCGAGATCGAGGCGCGCGTGGCCGAGTTCGTCCCGTCCGCTGATCCCAACCAGCCGCCGCTTACCGAGCTCGTCTCACCGTCGCGCATTAGCGTGTTGTCGGATGGCCAGGCGCTTCCCGAGCCCGTCGCGCTGACGCCAGCAGACATGAGCCCGAGTGGACCAATCGATGCGCTCGAGCGGCTCGAAGGCATGCGTGTCGCCGCCTCGTCACTGACCGTGATCGGACCGACGCTCGGCAGCGTGAACGAGAGCACGGCGAGCGCGACGTCGAACGGCGTGTTCTATGGCGTCCTGAGTGAGCTCGCGCGGCCGTTCCGCGAACCGGGTATTGACCTCCTCGATCCGCTGCCGAGCGGCGCGCCGCCCAACGTGCCGCGCTTCGACACGAATCCTGAGCGGCTTCGCGTCGACAGCGACGCGCAGCCGCGCGCGCCGACCCTCGACGTCTCCAGCGGCACGGTCATTACCAATCTCGTCGGCACGCTGGACTACGCGTTTCGAACCTACACGCTGCTGCCCGATGCCACCAGCGAACCGGCGATCACGCCTCCGCCTGCACCGGTGCCGGTTCGCAAACGCGCACCGTCCGAATTCACCGTGGCATCAGCGAATCTTCAACGGTTCTTCGACGATCAGGACGATCCCAGCCTGGGAGAACCGGTGCTGTCAGACGCCGCGCTCCAGACGCGGCTGGAGAAAGCGTCTTTGCTCATACGCGCTCATCTGGATACCCCCGACATCTTGGGCGTCGTCGAAGTGGAGAACGTAGAGACGCTCGCAGCGCTTGCAGCAAGGGTGGGCGCGGACGCGGTTGCAGCGGGGGAGCCGGACCCCGAGTACGGCGCTTACTTGGTCGAAGGGAACGACCCGGGTGGCATCGACGTCGGGTTTCTCGTCAAAGGGATGGACGCCGGCAATGGGCAGCCGCGCGTTGCGGTGACCCGTGTGACGCAAGAAGGCGCTACGGCCACGTACGTCAATCCCAATACCGGCCGCTGGAGACAGTGTTCGATCGCCCTCCGCTGATGCTGGAAGCCACCGTGAGCTACGTCGACGGCACCCTCTTCCCCATCACCGTCATCGTCAATCACCTGCGGACGCTCATTGGCGTCGACTCCGAAGAGCCTTCCGGGACGGGCACGGAAGGGGCGCGGGTTCGCGCCAAGCGTCAGGCAGGCGCCGAGCACCTCGCCTCCTTCGTGCAAGCGCGGCAGGAAGCGCGGCCAGACGAGCGTCTCGTGCTGATCGGCGATTTCAACGCGTTCGAGCTCAAAGACGGCTACGTGGACGTCATCGGTACGATAGCCGGGCAGCCTGCGCCGCCAGACGAGGTCGTGCTCGCCAGCGAGGACCTCGTCAACCCGGACCTCGCGAACCTCGTGGCCGCGCTTCCGCAAGAGGAGCGCTACACGTTCGTGTTCGACGGCAACGCGCAGGTGTTGGACCACGTGCTCGTAAACAGCGCCGCTGCCCCATTCGTGCGAGACGTCGCCGTCGCGCGTGGCAACGCGGACGCGCCGGAGGTTGCCAGAAACGACGCCTCGAGCGCGTTCAGGCTGTCGGATCACGATGTGCTGGCCGCCTACTTTGGCGCACCACCCACCGAGCTGACCGAGCAGGCGTGGTTGCTGCCGGCAGGGATTCACGGCGATCCGCGCTCCGGGCTGTACGAGGGGTGGGTCGTCGTGCAGAATCGGTCGCGAGCCACGCTTGCCGGTCCTCTGCACCTCGGCTTCGACCAGCTCACCTCCGGCGTGACACTCGTCGATGCGACGGGTATGTTCGGCGATCTCCCCTTCGTAACGCTGGAGGCCTCGTCACTCAGACCGTGGGGCGTGCTCATCCTCCCCGTGCGGTTTGCCAATCCAGACACCGCGCGAATTCAATTCGTGCCACGCTTGTTTCGAGGACTGCTCCCTTGACGATGCGCCGTACGTAGCACGCGGTTCTGGGCGCCCCGCTCAATATCCTTCGCTCCTCCTCCTGGCGTTCCAGATGCTCGATGCCCCCACGTGGGGCTCGCCTCGCCTCGACAGCGTATTACCGATTTCATACACTGCAACATGCTTGGAGAGCATGTGGACTCTCATCGTCACCTTGTTTCATAGCGTTATGATCAATCCATCTCCAAAGAAGATTGTGCTCGCCTACTCCGGCGGGCTCGACACGTCCGTCATCCTCCCGTGGCTGAAGAGCCGCTATCCTGGCGTGAAGCTCGTCGCGTTCGCCGCCGATCTCGGTCAGGGCGACGAGCTCAAGGGCATCCGAGACAAGGCGCGCCGGAGCGGCGCAGACGAGGTCGTGGTGCGGGACCTGCGTCAGGAGTTCGCCGAGCAGTACTGCTATCCCATGCTCCGCGCCCACGCCACCTACGAAGGGGACTACCTGCTCGGCACGAGCGTGGCCCGGCCGCTCATCGCCAAGCACCAGGTTCTTGTGGCGCACGAGACGCGTGCCGATGCGGTGGCGCATGGCGCTACCGGCAAGGGAAACGATCAAGTCCGCTTCGAGCTCACGTACCTCGCCATCGATCCCGCGCTGACCATCGTCTCACCTTGGAAAGACCCGAAGTTTCTCGCCGATGGGCTCAACAACCGCGAGACCGCGGTCGATTACGCAAAACGGCACGGCATCCCGATTGCTCAGACCAAGAAGAAGATCTATTCGCAGGATCGGAACCTCTGGCACATCTCACACGAAGGCGCCGAGATCGAGGATCCCGCCGAGGAGCCGGACGATAGACGATATTAAAGCCGTTTTGCGCGTTAACGAATCTCCGGGGAGAGCCGGGCGCTCAACTGTAAGCCGCTCAAAGAGATAGGTGGGCCGCTGGCATCGCCCTCGTAGCAGGAAGCCCGTGGTCCGCGGCTTCGAGCTTGAGTCTAGGTGGGTGAAACGGTCGGCGTCGGCAGGAAGCGACAGGCATACTCGTGTGCGCGCGACGTGCCTGTGTCGTTTGCCGCGTATCGCATGATGCTGGAGGCTCATATTGCCAATGGAAGGGCGTTCCGGGATGAGGCATCTATTAATCTAAGTGCTTTAGCCGCTCCATCGCCTCGGCTCGCTGGCCGGGCGACATATCGACCGGAATTTTGACGATGCACTGTAGTCGCGCATGCAGACTGTTGATCTCGCCAACAAGCCCGACCCGATTCTTGAACAGGCGGCCATGATGCTGGTCGACGAGTTCGAGCAGCCGCGCGGGTGGGCCACAGTCCACAGGTCCATCGTCCGCCCGGCAGCCGAAGGGGGAGATTTTCTCGTCATCAACGTAGGCTCGAACCGCTCGAACTATCGAATTCGAGAGCTCGCCGAGGCCGTGCGCGCTTGCCTCGGTGATGTGGACGGCTTGGAATAGGTCCTGAATCACGCTCGGCACGCCGTAGTCCGGATTCTCGTTGCCAGGTACGTACCACATCCGCTTCAGCGACTTGGTTGCTTGAATGGAGCGTCTCGGGCAGATCCAGTTGGAGAGGCAATGTCGGCATATCCCAGGGGTCTCTCCCTCTTGTGGCAAACATCCCTTCCACATACAATCTGATGCTTCGACTAGCCGCTCGCGCCTTCGCGCGCGGCCGCGACAGGCCGTTGGCCGGTCACGGGCTGCGCACAGGTCGGCGAAGTTCCGATGCGCCGCGCGAGCTTTACTGTTGAGGAGGATGTCACGATGATCAAGACGGAACTACAGCGGGTCGTATCAAGGCTGTTGATGCTGGCTGTGCTCGTTAGCGGGCTCTTCGTGCTGCCTGCTTCCGCGCATCAGACAACGCTCTCGTGTCGAGCCCAGTGCGAAGCCGACCTCGAAGTGTGCCTCAGTGTCGGTGCCAGCCTGAGCGGCCTCCACGCGACGGCGCACGTTGCAGCCTGTCTGCTCGTGGAGCTCCAATGCAAGGCAAATTGCAGCGTCAAGTGACGTAAGCGGGACGTCCCCGCGACCTCGACCAAGTGCGGTGCAGATCCTCCGCCATTGGCCGTCGATCGCACGGGCCGGACGTCACGCCTGGAGACGGTGGGGAGCTGGCGCTGTCCGAAGAGGCGCCGACCAGCCGCAACCGCTGCTAGCTGTTTCTCACCGTCTCTCAGGTTCCTGCGGTGTACATTGGGTGCACTCCGTGTCGGGCGTCGTCAGCGCAAGGATTGATCACCCTGCATGTGCTGATTCACTTCTGTTGTCCGATCTGCGACGCCTCTGGCCTCCACACGTCCGAATGCGGGAAGGAGCCACGCCACCCGAACCAAAAGGCGGGATGTGCCACAGCCCGTGCGAGGCGCTTGCCCTCTAGCCGGCCGCGCACCGCGACACCGTCCGCCAGTCGCCCCGCAGTGCCGGTTTCGCGATCGCGTACCACCTGCTTATCCCCTGCACGCGCCGCGGTGTCTGACCCAAAGGTGAGCACGCGTTCGTCGATGCGCCGAACGTAGGCGACCACGGGCAGGTTCTTACCGGGGGGCCGCTAGCAGCACCGGTAACGTACCCACCCGCGCGTTGACGATGCCCGCTTGGCGCACCGCCTTCAGCGGGAATGCCACAAAACCGCCTCGTCGGTCCGAATACCGAGAATCCGCTCCTTACCCGGCAGGCGCTTGTCCTGGTTACGACGGCCGAAGATGCCAAGACGATTCGGACTGCGATTGTAGTCGTGATAGGGCGACCGGTACTCACCGCGCTTCTCGAGCACGCGGCTGGCCGCATACATGGCTTTCCATTCCGCCCAGGTCGCGTGAATCGCCGGTACGGCCTCGAGGAGCTCTCCCGCCAGGCGGCCTTTGATCGCTCGTCCATCGACGTGGGTCCACAATGTATCGGTCTCCCGGTCGAACATGACCAGCCCGTCCCGATACAACATGCCGGAGACGCCAAACGTCAACGTCTGATTGGTAACGTTTCTGGCATACACGATGCCAGTGCCACACAGTGGTCACCAGGTGACCGCGAGCGGTCGGCCCTCGAACAGGTCGTTGACGATCTCATGGCGGTCGAGTTGCCACGTCGAGTAGGCGCGCTGCTCGCACTCGCCGACCAGGCCGATGACGGTCTCCTCATCGGCCATGCGGCGATCGGCCTGCTCCACTGACTCGAACTCCGGATCATCGATGGCTCGAATCGCGTCCCTTGGAACGACGACGTACAGCTTGTCATCGTCATCTTGGCCGGTCATCGAGGCACCCCCACGAGCTCCCGCTGCCGCCAACGCCGCCACCAGGAGCGGAAACAGAAGACTGTGAGAGCGCAGTCGTCTCGTGGCAACCTCCTTCGCGAGACCAGCGCGTGTCTCCGACTCCGGTGCCGGCGTTTGCTCTAGCACCCCATCGATGACCCAGGGTACGGCAGCCCAACAGCGCGCCGGCTCGAACACCTCCCGCAACCGTCGCGGGCAGTGGTAGTGCGGCGACGGCGCACTGGCCACCATGATGAGGCCGTGCCCGGTGTCCAGGTCCGCGTGATCGATGCGACCCTCGGCGCCGGGGATCCGGAGCTGCTCACGGAAGCCGAACGCGCGCTCCAACCAACGGATGGCTGCCGGCGCATCCTCGTAGTCGAGCATCGGCACGACGCCGGGAATCTGTCGGGGCATCAGGGGCCTCCATCTCGGAGCAGCGAATCGAGACGATAGACGATAATTAAAGCCGTTTTGCGCGTTAACGAATCTCCGTGGAGAGCCGGGCGTTCAACTGTGAGCCGCTCAAAGAGATAGGTGGGCCGCTGGCATCGCCCTCGTAGCAGGAAGCCCGTGGTCCGCGGCTTCGAGCTTGAGCCTAGGTGGGTGAAACGGTCGGCGTCGGCAGGAAGCGACAGGCATACTCGTGTGCGCGCGACGGAAGGGGACGCCGTTATCGGTCCGGATCGCCCCGGGCAGCGACCTGCGAGGTTCGCGGTGATGTCCAGCGGCCGGAGGTCCGTCAACTCGAGCCGGACGAGCGGGGGCGTGTGCAGGTGCAAGGACTCGCGGATTTCGAGTGTCGGCAGCAGGTGCGGCTCGATAGCCTCGCGCGGCGCACCCCGTGCGAGCAGCGGTCCCGCGCCCGGGAGCGTGAACAGGATCTCCCCATCGACATAGCCGGCGATGTAGCCGAAGTATTCCTGGTTGTAGCGGAGGCTTATCCCATGCGATGCGATCAGGGTCTGCCCTCCTCGTCGTGCTGCACCGCGGATACCGACCTCACGTGCGCGTCGCCGCCCGTCGCTCCTCAGACCGCGGCTAGATCCGCGTGTACGCCGTCCCAGAGTGCGATCCGCGCTACGATGGCCGATTCGGCCGCGCCGGCGGCGGCGCGCCAGGCCGCGGCCTCGTCGCCGGCCATCTCGGCCAGCGCGCGCTGGCCGGCCGGCCCGTGGTCGTCCCCGTCCAGCTCGATGTGGCGCTGGACGTAATAGGCGAACCGGCGCGCCTGGCGCGACTCGATCCACTGCGGCAGCAGGCGCGCGAACATTTCCGGAATCAGGTCCTCGCGTCCGAACAGGAATGAGGACAGCACTTCCAGGGTCGTCCCGTACTCCACCGTCCGCATCGTCTCCCCGACGAACGCCTCGACAGCCGCCGGAACGCGAACCGCGGCGAGGCCGTCTCGGGGCTCGGCGCCCTCCCGCAGCAGCGCGATGAACCGTCGCGCCGACTTGGTCGGGGCGCCGACCTCCTCCATCGCCGCGAGATACAGATCGAAATGGCTCGCCGCACGGCCGTCCGCATCGACGTCGGACTCCTCCCCGAGCACGATGCCGTTGATGAACCGCGCCAGCGACGGCCGCGCGGGCGGTAGCCACAGCCGGTCGAGAGACGTGAAATCCCGCTGCAGCCGCTTCGCCAGGCACATGAAGTCCCACACGGCGAAGACGTGGTGGCTCATGAAGCGGCGTAGGCGCGGCAACGTGTCGACCGCGCGGTAGACCGGGTGTGAGAGCAGGCGCTCACGGACAGGCGCGATCCGGGCCCGCAGGCCCTCGAAGGACGCGACACTGAGATCATTGAACGACGGCGTTCGGACAAGCCTAGGCATGACGACTCCTTTCATGAGCCCGCGTCCGGGGGCGACCGCGCGTGCGCCGGTGAACGGCGGGCGGAACGCTCACCGATCGCGATCAGGCGGCCAATAGCCCGCTCGCGATCCTCATCGCCCTCCCGATCGCCTGATCCATGTGACGATAGACGATATTAAAGCCGTTTTGCGCCTTAACGAATCTCCGTGGAGAGCCGGGCGTTCAACTGTGAGCCGCTCAAAGAGATAGGTGGGCCGCTGGCATCGCCCTCGTAGCAGGAAGCCCGTGGTCCGCGGCTTCGAGCTTGAGCCTAGGTGGGTGAAACGGTCGGCGTCGGCAGGAAGCGACAGGCATACTCGTGTGCGCGCGACGGAAGGGGACGCCGTTATCGGTCCGGATCGCCCCGGGCAGCCCGAAGTCCCGGAACGCCCGTTCAAACGCCGTGAAGGCAAACGTCTCCTGCGTGGTCGCCAGCGCCTCACAGGTCAGCAGGTAGCGGCTGGCGAAGTCGGTGATGGTGAGCGGGTAGCAGTACCGCCGATTCGCCAACGTGAGCGCAGGAGCTCTGCGACGAGCGGCGTCTGCACACGGCTTGCTGATGGCGGCATCAGGAAGGGGGACGCGATCTCACAGCAGCGATGAATCAGCGCACGAGGCCGCGGACAGGAACCGCGATCTCCGGAAAACGCTCGTCGGATGTCCGAATACTGATCGTCCCGACGAGAGGTCCTGGCATCAGCCTGCTCGGCTCGAGCCCCACCTCGAATTTGAAGATCGCGCTCTCCTTCTCCGTGGGTGAGTAGGCCACCTTCACGCCGGGTATGTCACAGGACACGCTCGTAAGCTGAAACGGCCCCTGGCGTCGCTTGACCATGAAGACCTGCTTCATGAGGTCGAGCACGGCCGGCGTGCGCGCGAGGGCCGCGCGATCGATCCCACCGAAGTCGGCCTCCTCCGGATTGGCATACACGTCCTCTTTCACGAGCACGTTGACCGGGACGATGATCTCTGGCCGCTCGGGATGGTCGGTTCGGACGGTCAGTGATTCCATGACGCGTCCTACGGGTGCGTTCTCTGGGACGCGCACGTGCACGTCGAAGCGGCGTCCAGGCTCGACCACGTCGATGTCGGCATTGAAATGCTGGCTCTTTGCATCGATACCGCGGATGGTGACCGGACGCTCATCATGATTGACGAGCGTCAGCACGCGCTCGGCCGACTCACCGTGGAACACGCTGAAGAAGGCCGCTGGAAGTGGCTGGATCTCAATCAACGGCGCTACGTGGCCCCGAAGGGTGAGGCGGACGACGGGGGCCGCCGCGTTCTCCCATCTCACGAACGCCTCGCCCTTGACGGGCCCCTGCAGCACGGCCGTATCCCATTCGAGGCGAACGACCGCGGGACACTCAGCCGAGACGTCTGGCTTGAACCGCGCCTTCATGCCTGGCTGCGACACCTCTACACGCGAGATGCGATCGCCTTTGGTCACTGCTGCCGGCAACGCGAACTGATGTCTCACAATCGTGCCTTGCCTGACACGACCGAACTCGTGGCTGAGCGCCTGTGCATCATCGCGCTGGGCAATCGCCGGTGTGGCGAGAATACCCAGCAGCGCTGCAACTGTCCCGGTGAGGGTGAATCGCACCATCGTGTGATCTTCAAGAAGACGGAGGGCCGACGCCGCGGCCCTCGACATAGCCTTCAACCGCGGCCGTCCGATACCGCGGTCAACAAAAGCGAGCCCCGTTTAGGGAATCGGGTAGAAGCGCAGCTGCGCCAGGCGCAGGCCGCGGTTGTCGTACTGCCAGAACCAATCCACGAAGGGGTCGTGGAAGAGCGCGACCCGCTCGAACTGGGGATCGGCGTCGATGTTCGCCACGAGCGAGGTCAGCTCGTTCGTGACGTTGCTGAACGTCTGCTGGCCTTTGTTTCTCACCAGCAATACGTTCTCGGCCGAGCAGACCACCTCGCCCGTGGTGACATCCGTGGCGCACGTCGTGATGGTGGCCGAGCCGTTGGGTTGTCCGAGCGCACGGGCATACACCTCATACGCTGCGGTATCCCCCAGATCGTCACATGGCACGAGATCCACGCCGTCCTCCGACAGGTTCTCGTTACATGGGAGCTGGAAGACGGCGCCCTCGTGCTGGATCATCTGCCCCGCACAGTCATACGCTGCGTCGAACGCGTTGCCATCGCATACGGCGAACTCGCCCCGCGTGAGATAGATCTTGCTCGTCACTTGGCCATTTCGACCGAGCGCGACGAAGATCGTATGGCGGTTCGAGCCTGTCATGTCGGAGTTTTTTCCGCGCTCCACACCAATGATGTTCAAGTTGTAGTGTGGACCGCTTGGCGCTCCATTGCCGGTTTGTGCGGCGGCCGGTATGGCAATCGCCAGCAGCAGGAGTGGGGACACGAATAGCTGCTTCATGAGCGTTATCTCCTGGTCCGATGCGGTTGGGGAGCCATTTCCCACAACACTTCACTCCCTACTACGGGAGATTTGTAGATGAGGGGTCGCCTGGTCCCTGAGGAGGCAAAATTCCGTTTATATGTTTAGGGGTGCAATTTGCCCCACTGGATGGGGGAGCCATGACTATCGGTCGACGTTGGTCGGGGAATACTGTGCTGTCCGTCCTGCTGGCCACGGCTGGCCTGTCCGGCGTGGCCCTCGGACAAGAGCCGCCGGCGATTGAGGTCGGGCCCGCCCAGCCGCGTGATTGTCGCGACGGCGTGATCTACGACGACGGCACGGCGGAGAATGGGTATTCCGGAGACTCGAACATCGTCAGCAACTACGAGGTCCAACAGCTCGTCAACCCGGATCGCCTGGCGGTACTGCCGACGACGATGTGCGTTCAGCTCACGCGGAATGCTCAAGCCGGCAATCTCGACTTCGAGGTCGTCGCTTACGACGGCACGCCGGAGGGGGGACCCACGACCGAGCTCGGCTCAATCTCGGTGTCGGCCAGAGGCATTGCCCGGTTTCCCCAGGCGCAGTGGTTCGAGATAGACATCACCGCTCTCGCCCCAAAGGTCGACACCCCCGTGGTGTTCCTCGGTGTGCGCTGGGATCCAATGCAGTTCCCCGGCAGATTCGTCGCCGCCGATGAGAGCCGCGAGACGGCGCGCCATCCATCGTTCGAGCGCTTCCTCCCGGCGTTCGGCCAGTGGGACGGTATGACCCAGCACGCCAACTATCGCGCTGTGATGATCCGGGCGAAGCTCGACGACGGCTCGCCCCCGCCCCCTATCGCGCTCAGCACCGAGGGTCGCTGGGCGCAGGGTTTGCACGTGGTGGATCTCTCCTGGAAAGGTGCGACATCACCCCAGGTCGACATCCTTCGCGATGGTGAGATCGTGACAACCGTACCGAACGACGGCCGCTCTACCTATTCCACAGAGCGGCGAGGCCGCGCGGTCTACACATTCCAGGTGTGCGAAGCCGGCAGCTCTACCTGCTCCAACGAGACGACTGTCAGATTCGGCGGCGCGCCTGGCACGCCGAGTCGTGAATGAGAAACGGCGGCGCCGTTCACGAACAACTGGTAAGCAAACCCTGTAGGTCGGCGGCGGGTGTGCTAGACGAGGGTGTCGGGATCGCCGCGTCGCAGCGTCCCTGTTCGACCAGCCAGCGACCGAGGTAGAGCAGCGACGGTGCGAGCTGGGGATTCGTCGTCTCGGCGCCCTGACGCCAGAGCGCGAGCGCCTTGGTGAGCGCGCGCTCCGCCGCCGCCGAATCACCGAGATCGGCACTGGTGCGACCCAAATGCACGAGGCTGTGGAAGAGGAGCGCGTCGAACCGGCCGCTCCCGAGGCCCTTCTCACGGACGGTCACACTGCGTTGATAGTAGCGGCGCGCCTCACGAAGGCGGCCGCTACCCGAGTAGGCTTCGCCGAGGCTGGCCAGCGTGGCGGCCACCCGGGGGTTGTTGGGTCCCAGCGCCTTCACGTGGACCGCAAATGCGTCCTCGAGCACGTCGATCGCCTCGCCGTAGCGCCCAACCTTCAGCAGAAAGCTGCCCAGATTGTTGAGAGCCGGCGTCACCGTGTCGTGCGTCGGCCCGTAGGCATTCCGGAGAATGGCGAGACCGCGCCGGTACATCGCCTCGACCCCTTCCGTTTTCCCTTGAATTGCTCTGATGCTTGCGAGGTCGACCAGCGTTTTGCCGACCTCTGGATAATCCTTCCCGAGCTCTCGCTCGTAAACACGCAAGGCACGTTCGTACAGCGCCTCGGCTCGCTCGAGTCTGCCCAGATGAACGAGCAGGCCGCCCAGTCGCCGCAGAATCAACGCGGTGGCCCCGGAGCTCCGCTCCGCCGT
>WHTZ01000031.1 GCA_009377495.1 Luteitalea sp. | reverse complement strand
TGGCCGCGTGCCTCCGTTCCGATCGCAATCCACTCTGCCTCGGACGCTGCGGACCACTGACAGTCGCGGGGCGCCGTCACGGTCAGCCGACCGCTTCCGCCAGTTGAGCCGAACGACGTGCTCGCGCTCGTCACGGAGACAGCGCACCTCACGGCGTCCGGTGCGGTCACGCTGGTCGAGGATTCGCTGCATCCGCCGCCAAGAAGCGCGAGCAAGACCGGCAGCGCACGTTGCCACACCCGACACCTCATTGTGGTGGCGCGCGGGTAGTGGATGTGACTCCAAGCCACGACGCGTGCGTAAGCAGAGACCCAGACGTGCATTCGAGACAGACGGGCGTGCTACTCCTGTACCAATCGACAGCACGCGTGTAACTCTCTTTCCGGAGGCCGCGGGTAGGGCTGACCGACAGAAATCTCCGCGAGGCTGTCTTCTTTCCACTCGAACGATGACTTCAGTCTCGCGCCGGTTCCGCTCAGCTACGACGCTCGGTGGTCAGCTTCGAGCGAGTTACCTAACTTCGCTGGAGTGTGTATCACACATGATGACTCTTGAAAATCATCTAGTGGAGTAGGGTGTCTGGGCGAATTCTTGTCAATGCTCAATGCTCAATGGCTAGTCGAACGAGGAAATCGGATGCTGGGCTGAATTCTTGTCGATGCCCAATGCGCAATGACCAATCGGCTGGGGGAATTGGATGCTAGGCGAACCTCGACACAGGATGTACGCCCCAGCGTTTCGTCAACCCTCATTGGGCATTGAGCATTGAGCATTGTGCATTGACAAGCGTCAGTACCCTTCCGGCGGGTGGGCGCCGCGAGACTCGAAGGACGCGATCGCGATATTTAACATTGGAGACTGATCCTGAGGTGATCCCCTCACCATCGGCGGGCGCGGCCGGCCGTCGGCTGGACAAGATATCGGACTGAGTAACTGAGCACTAGTTATGCTATGTAACAGTCACATTTAGACGAAGATAGTGAGGTTGATATAATAAATACCTGGAAATCATTGCCCGTGGTGGCGTGATGACCGCGCGAGGCGCACGGCTCGTTCTCGGAGAGAGGGAAACACCCTACAGGACTTGTCTAAGGCCGCTAACAATTGACATGGCTGTGCTTGACGGCGTCCAAGTGATTTCCTATGCTCGTCGAAACTGGAAACTGGCCTGCGCGCTGAGGCTCGTTTCTCAATAGAGTCCGTCGATAAGGAGAACCAAGACGATGGGAGCAGTTGAACTCGCAGTTAACGTGATCCTTCCGCTTCTCGGAAACTTCGGCGTCGGTCTCGGCCTCTCGTTGCCGTCGCTACTCTAAGGTACGTCAACACCCGTAACAACGAAGCCCAGGGGAGACCGCGAGAGGCGCCGGGGAGGCGCGCGGTTCGAGAGGTTCTCCTCTGGCTTTGTCCGCATCATCCGCTCGTCTCGTCAGCCCTTCACCCGTCCTCGTTCTTCGTCACGTGTTCATGACCTGCACGAACTCCGCGAGCATCATGGCCGTGGCGCCCCAGACGACCTCGCCCTGCAGGTCGAAATAGGGGATGTCGTGGTCGCAATCGCGGATCGGCCAGTGTGTGAGACGCACACGCGTGGGGTCCATCAGCTCCGTGATCGGGATCTCCAGGAGCCGTGCGACCTCGCGGGTATCAGGGCGCAGCTCGAGCGGTGCGCTCGTCACGGCGACGATCGGCCGCACGCTGAAGCGGCTGATGGGAATATGCACGGTGGATAGCGCGCCCAAGATCCGCACGCGTGACGGATCGACACCCACCTCCTCCTGAGCCTCACGCAGCGCGGCGTCCTCGGCCGTCTCTCCAGCGTCCAAGGCGCCGCCCGGTAGCGACACTTGGCCGGCGTGTTGTGGCAAGGTCACGGCGCGAACCGTGAGGAGCAGGTGCGCCTCAACCGGCTGGGGATACACGAGGATCAGCGCAGCCGCACGCCGGGATCCCGGTGCCCGCGCGGGTGGCTCCCCGACCCGCGGCCTTGGCACCATCGTCATCTGAGCGGTCGGCCCTGGAAGCGGGCCCGCCAATGCCACACGTACTCGCGCTTCGACGTCAGAAACCGTCAGCACGTGTTGAGGATACGTCGCGAGGGGCCTTCAGGCCTACGGTGAGGATCACGTGTGGGCGACGTCCGGCGCAGACTTCATTGCCATCGACGACGATAAGGTCGTGCGGCATCGAGCGGTTGTTCCCGCCGACTTCGAACACGGCTTCGAGCACATGACCGCGCCAGACGGGGCCGGCGGTTGGTATGTGCTGTACAGGCGCGCGCTCGTACGCATGCGATTTCCCCGAAGCATTGCCGACCGTCCCTCCTGGGCTCCGACGCCCATCGTGCCGCCCGCCGGCCGCTTCTTGCGCGCGTTGGCAGTGGACCCTGCCGGTCCTGTATGGGTCGGCACGAGCGCCGGCCTGATCTGCTGGGCCCCTGAACGCACCGACGTCTACGACACCTCGCACGGGTTGCCTGACGCCTACATCATGGCGCTCTTCGTGTCTCAGCACGGCGTCCTTTTGGGGTGGCACCGCGAACAACGTCGCGTTCCGTCTCATCGACGGCCCGCTTGTCAGCTACAGACAGCTGCACCTCGACGCCGCCGCGGCCCGCGGCACACGCATCCAGCTCGTCGTACCCCTGGGACGAGAGCGAGCAGTCCGCACCCTTCTTCGGCGTGTGAGGGGTCCGAAGGACGTCTCGACCCCTCAAGTCTCGTCAGGCTCATCCCGCCTCCCTCGACAAGCCCCGGAGACCGTGAGCTCCGAGCGCTGAGTAGGGCGCGGCTTTAGCCGCGCCAGGACGAGGCTAATACGTCATACCGAGTTCTGACGCGGCCCTCCCCGTTTATGTAGGTGACGCGGGTGTCTGCGCGAGCTACTGTCTCTCATGGGACGCCCCATGTCGTCATCGAAGCCATCGACCGAGGAGATTCGCGTGTTGATCGTCGAAGACGACGACCGCACGCGCGACGGCTTGGCGGCGCTCATTCACGACACGCCCGGCTTCGGCGTCGTCGGGCGGTACCGCGCGATGGAAGAGGCGATCCGTCGCGTCGAGATCGACCGACCCCGCGTCGTGCTGGCCGACATTGGCTTGCCAGGCATGTCGGGCGTCGAGGGCGTCGCGCGGCTGAAGGCGCGCGCACCAGACCTGCTGGTCGTCATGCTGACGGTCTACGCCGACAACGACCACGTCTTCGAGGCCATCTGCAATGGCGCGTGCGGCTACTTGCTGAAGGATACGCCGCCGGCACGGCTCGTCGAGGCGCTGCGCGAGGTCGATCGCGGTGGCGCGCCCATGTCGCCTGAGATCGCACGGAAGGTGCTGACGATGTTCCATCGCGTCGCACCCCTTCCAGAAGGCGAGGCCGCGCTCACCCCGCGCGAGAGGCAGGTTCTCAAGCTGCTCGCCGAAGGGCATAGTTACAAGAGCTCGGCGGCCGAGCTCGACCTGAGCATCGAAACCATCCGCTTCCACATCGGCCATATCTATCGAAAACTGCACGTCCACTCCAAGTCCGAAGCCGTTGCCCTGGCGCTCAGGCGTGGCCTGGTCCGGTGAGCTACCATACGCTTGGCTGAGACGTCACTCAGTCGTCGACGGCTCTGCTGTCCCCGTTGAATACGCTCTTGGCGGCGGCGGGGGCGTTGGCACCTGGATCACATTGGAGGCGTAAACATGAGTCTGTTCATGCGACCGAAAAACGTGCTGTGCCTGTTGGTGGGACTCTTCGTGGGGATGCCCGGCATCGCGACCGCTCAGTGGGGAGCCTCGGGACTTCACCCGGTGACCGTGAACCTCCCGTCTCCCTGCCGTGTGGTGGACACGCGTGGTACCGGTGGGCGGACTGGGTTGCTCGAACCGGGCGCTCCCCGTGTCTTCAGCCTCTGGGACGTCGTCAGCGCGATCGCTGAGCAAGGTGGAGATGCGTGCGGGATCGAATCGGAAGAGGACGCTGTCACCTTCAGTGACAATCCCGGCGTCGTCTGGGGGATCAACATCACGGTCACCGGCTTTTCCGCCAACGGCGGTCTCAAGGCCTGGAAAAACGGCGAGCAAGAGCCGAACAGCAGCGTCATCAACTACTCGTCCGGCCACGAGCCGTCGGTGGCGAACTTCGTGATGCTCAAAGGCTCGGAGTGCGTGGGGTGTGGAGACGACATCGTCGTGGAGGCGTTCGGGAGTCCGACGCATCTGATCATCGATGTCTTCGTCGCCTCCCTCCCCGCGAATGAGCTCGCACCAAATCCCACCGCAGCGAGCCACTAAGATCGATTAGTCACCGGCGTACAGGCGTTCGAAGTCGACGAGCTCCACCTCACCTCGGCGTCGCGCCTCGGTGTGGAGGTCACGAGCGAATCCGGAAGTGGACACAAGAATCAGACGCGGCGGGACCGTGACGTGGCCGGCCGGCAGCAGGGAGCGGAGATGGCCAAGCCGCTTCAACTCGTCGATGGCCAAGGCTCGTTGCTGTGCCTTGGCTTCGCCGATCGCGACGACCCGTTCGCCGCTGCGAGGCCGGCCGTCGGTCACGACCAGATCGAGCTGGTGTCCTTGCCGGTGTTCGCGGCAGGCTAGAACGGCTGGTCGCACCTTGGTGGCGACGCCGCCGACGGTCGTCTCGGCCGCATGGTACATGCACCAGGTTCGGGCTAGATCCTCCAGGTGGGGGCCGTAGATCAGGGAGGCGACCGCGTCCCGCATGTCGGCCCACACCTCTCCCGAGGCGCGTGCGACGAGGCGCGCCTCGTAGGGGCGAAGGGTCAGCTGGTGGGTGCGAATGATCGGTTCACGGAAAACAATGGTCGCTCAAATAATGGTTTTTACAACTACCATTATTTCAGCGACCATTGTCTCGCATACCAGAGGTTCGCTTCCATACCAGACACACGGACAACTCGCTGAAGATGATGGAAGACATGTACGGCTGGATGGAGAAGATCCTGCGGGCGTCGGGCGCGGAGGTCCTGCCGTCCCGCAAGACGTTGGAGCCGATGGGAGACGCCACGCACGAGTCGGGCACGGCCCGGATGGGCAGCGATCCGAAGAGCAGCGTGCTCAACCCGTACTGCCAGTCGCACGACGTGCAGAATCTCTTCGTCACCGATGCCAGTGGCTTCGTGTCGTTGCCCGGCACACATGGCATCACCACCTGGATCATGGCCCTCGCCTGGCGGAGCGCCGACTATCTGGCCGAGCAAATGCGAACGGGAGAGATATGAGCGCTAGGCAACGCTTCGTGACCACGCTATTTTCCCTATTCCTGACTGGTATGATTGGAACCGTGTACGCGCAGGACTTTCCCTCGTCGACCAGCGCCGAGACGACGAAGATCGTGTTCCATAACGCGGCCGATCTCCCGTCGGTCCTCGAGCACGTGGGCTCGGCCAGAATCGTGAAGCTGCGGGCATTTGTCACCGACGAGGGTCAGGTGGACACGGTGCGGCAGGCTGTGGCCGATGCGTTCCGGGCGCGTCAATCGCTGCCAGCCATGACCGTCGTGCGCGTGGGCCGCCTGCCAGGAGGCGTACCTGTGTCGTGGGAATCAATCGCCGAGAGCTCGCAGACCGCGAACGCGCAGGGGCTAGCCTTCATTTCGGGTCAGGCCGCCTCCGCCCCGGATCCCGAGACACCTCTCGCTTCCATGGCAGAAAAGTCGCGTGCCGCGCTGCGCAGTTGCCTCAGGGCATCCGACGCACGGAGCGAGGACGTCGTCCGCGTCACCTGCCTGATGAGCTCCCTCGCTGACCTCGACGCCGTGAAGCGCGTGATGGAAGCAGAGTTTACCCAGGCAGCGTTCGGATACATTCAGCTCGAGAAGACGCCCAGCCGCGCGGTGATTGAGTGTGAGGCGGTCGCGCGCCTGCGCTCGGCCCCATCGCAGCCGTTGCTCATGGTTCACCCGAGCGATCTCGAGCAGTCACCGAACTACTCCCACGTGGCCCTGGTCGGTTCGCCCAACGTGGCCTTTACGAGCGCACATCTCGCGAAGGGGGAGGATGCGGCGAGCGCGCGCGCTGCTTTCGAGGAGCTAAGGGACTCGCTTCAAGAGGCAGGTGCATCCATTGGCCGAGTGGCGATGTCGAGCCTCTATCCGACCTCTCCGAAAGCCTCCAAATTGATCAGCGATACCAGGTTTGATTTCTACGATCGCGCCAACCCTCCTGCTAGCACCTTGATGAACTTCGAAGGGCTGCCCGGAGGCAGCGTCTTCGCGGTCGATGTTGTCGCACCGATCGAGTAACTTTAGAGACGATGCCGATACCTGAGACCCCACAGCAGTACACACAGCGGATCCTGTCCAACGTCGGCGACGCTGACCCTTGGGAAGTCCTCGCGTCCACCCCGGCTCGCCTCCGACAATTGGTCGACGGGCGTACGCAGCACGATCTGCAACGCAGGTCCGCACCGGATCGCTGGTCGGTCCGTGAGATTCTCGCGCACCTCGCAGACTGTGAAGTGGTCGCGGGCTGGCGCCTGCGGAGCATCCTCGCCAGCAGCGGCACGGCGCTGCAGGCGTTCGATCAGAATCGCTGGGCCGAGGTGTTCAAGTATCCAGAGACGTCCGCCGACCGTACGTACCGGGGTCGTTGGGGCCCTTGGTGCACTCTGGGGGACGCGGGCAGAGGCCCGGTCGAATCCACGGATATGGCACTGGCCTGGGCATCTCGTCCTCGACGTCGCGTGCCTCGGCCACACGTTCGCGCCGTTTTTCGGTGGCGCACTGTCCGACGAGGACACGCGTGGGGCTAGCTTCTTTGTCGAGGGAAACGTCTATGGGGCGGGCACGATTCCCATCGGGTCGGATTGGGATCCCGTGTCTGCCGAGGCGATGGGCCACTGGTTCTGTCGTGGTTGGTTCATCTTCGATCCGGCGAGGCCGCTCCCGCACGTGATCACGACGCAAGAGTACGTCCTCGGCCTCATCACGGACGACCAGGGGTCGCCACCTGATACCTTGGTGTCGTCTGGCCTCGAAGGCGGCATCGAGCTGGCGCAGCGTGCCGTCATTGGCGGCTCGGGCCGGCATCGTCATGCGCGCGGTCACGTGCTCCAGCAGACGCTTGGCACGAATACCACCGTCCTGACGGGTGGGACCGACCCTGCCCCGAACTTCCGATTCGTCTTCCAGTTCTAGGGGTCAGGGGTCAGTAGGGATCAGGGATCCAGGGCTCAGGGCTGCTTACGGGGCAAGGCGAACTGCCCGGAAGGGGCTACGACCAGCCCTGTCCCCTGAGCAACTGATCCCTGTTCCCTGAGACAGCCCTGAGACCTGACCCCTGACCCCTTCATTTCTAGCATCGAAGGAGTAAGCTTGGGTCGAGGAGAACGTGAATGACGCAGCTTCAGGCGCTGCTCGAGCGCTGCCGCGAGCAGCTCCACGCGCTCCCTGGCGTGACTGGCACTGGCCTCGGGCTCAAACGAGGCACCACCAGTGACGTCGTCATTTGTGTGTTCGTCGGTCCCAGCACCGATGTGACCAAAGTCAAGGAGGCCGCAGAGGCCCTCGTGGGGACGGATCAGGTCGAGGTCCAAGCGATGGACACGCCCGAGGGCTACTCGAGCCGCCTCTGAAGAACGACCGGCAAACCAGGAGCGAGCCGTTGGCCGCAAAGGATCGTCTCAGTCGAACTGCGTTCGCCCAAGAGCAGCACACGTCACGTCTGCTGGGCATGTCCAATGTCGTTGGCGTTGGCACAGGGTACAAGGTCCGCGCCGGAAAGCAGATGAGGGACTTGTGCGTCCAGGTGTTCGTACGGCGCAAGGTGCCGCAATCCGCGCTCAAGGCTGACGATTTGGTGTCGGCAACCGTCGAGGGCCGTGAAGGTGAAGCGGTACGAACGGACGTGGTCGAGATTGGGATTCCGGAAGCCTTCGAAGATGCGACTCGCTATCGGCCCGTGCCGGGCGGGTGCAGCATCGGCTCGGAGATGAATGTCTCAGCGGGCACGCTCGGTGGGTGGGCGTGTGACCAGAGCGACGACAGCATCGTGCTCCTGACCAACAACCACGTCATTTCCAACCTGGACACGCAGCCGACATTGCGCCGCGTGGTCCAGCCCGGCCGGTTCGACGGCGGCACGTTGCCAGCCGATGTCATTGGGACGCTCAAGCGCGACGTGACCGTGTCAACCGTGGCGAACACGCCCACGGCCGTCTCTCCGGTGTCGGTCGTGGACGCGGCCATTGCCACGATCAGCGTCGATCGGACCGACAACGTGCTGGACGTGGCGCCCGCCATTTACGATGTGCAGGCGCCCGCGCTCGGCATGCTCGTCCAGAAGCGCGGTCGCACCACTCACCTCACGAGCAACGGCCGCATCACGAGCGTCAACGTGACCATCAACGTCACGTACATGAGTCGAACGCGGTTGGGTCAGATCGCCAATAGCTTCATTATCTCGTCGACCGACGGGCACCCATTTAGCGCGGCGGGCGACTCCGGCTCACTCATCTTCAGTCAGCAGGTAGGGGAGGTCGATGGCACCTTGCCAGTCGTGGGGCTCTTGTTCGGCGGCGGCGAGGCGAGCGACGGCACCCCCATTACGATTGCGAACGACATCAACGCCGTGTTCGGCGCGTTGAATCTCACGACGGTGTGCGCGTGTGCGGCACGGGCTGTCTTGGCCGCGGGGCTCGGCACCTCCAGGGCTGCCGAGGGGCGGGCGGCAGACCTCGAGAATCTGGCGTCGAAAGAACGACAGTTGCGCCGACTCCGCTCGCAGCTTGCGGGCAGCACCGCGTTCGGTAAGCGCTTGGACGGTTTCATCACCAAGGCAGCGGCGGAGGTGGGGCAGGTGTTGACCGAGGATGAGGAGGGCTTTGGCCTGGCGGTTCGCCTCGTCGAACCGTGGCTCGCACACCGAACCAATCTCGATCTCCTCGACGCGACGCTCGACCAGGAAACGGTCAAGCGGTTCAGCGCGCTCGCCGAGCACGTCGCCAAGCGCCGATCGGCAATCAGGACACAGGTGCGGATGCTCGAGGCGATCGTTGCGCGTTTCGAGGGAGAGACGCTACGCCGGATGTTCGAGGGAGCACGCTTCACCGAGGGCGCCGCGCGCAGGCGTCGCCGGCCGCTGGGCAAGTGAGGGGTGACACGGTGAGGGGGTGACTGGTCGATCGGGGTGGAGGTCGCGCGACGTTGCCGTCTCGTTCGTCGCGGGCCTAAAGGCCTCGCGCTACGTACGCCCAAGTAACCGCCGTCACCTTGTCACCTTGTCACCTTGTCACCCCCTCACCGTGTCACCCTATCGCGTCTCAGCGAGCTCCTCGTCGATCACCTCGGTAAACGCGTCGAGCGGGAGGCCGCCAACGAGCGGGCGGCCATTGATGAAGAACGTTGGCGTGCCGCTCAAGCCAAGCCGGCGCGCTTCTTCCAGGTCGCGATTCACGGCGGCAGGTGCAGCGGTGCCCGCCGTGCACGAATCGAACGCCGCTTCGTCGAGGCCAACCTTGCTCGCAATCTTCTTGAGCGCCGCCGGGCTGGCGTCGTTACCGACGTCGAACAGCCCGTCATGGTATTCCCAGAACTTGCCCTCCTGCTCGGCGCACCAGGCCGCCTCGGATGCCTGCCGGGCGGTCGGATGAAGTTGATCGATGGGGAAGTGCCGAAAGACGAGGCGCACCTTTCCCTCGTACTTCTTCAGAAGGTCGGTCAGCGTCGGCTGAACGCGCCGGCAGAACGGGCAATGAAAGTCCGTGAATTCGACGACGGTCACGGGAGCCGAGGCCGCGCCCCTCACGGGCGCGTCGTCGACCTCCAGTGAGGCGCGTCGCGGTTCGGGCGGCGTCAGTCGCCGGTCCACGGTCGCGTTCTCCTCGAGGGTGCTCACGTAGGCGCGCCGGCGCGCCTCCCGCTGTTGCTCCTGAAGCCGACCGCGAATGAAGGCCTTCAGCCCGTCGGGATTGCCCTGGGCCTGGCTCTTGTATTTCTCGAAGACCGCCGCAACCTCGTCGTCGGTCGGCGGCGTCAGCTTCGCGTCGATCTCCTGCTGCTCGAGCTCCTCGACGGTCACGCCTCGGCGCTTGGCCTCCGCCGCAATGAGCCGCTCGGCGATCAGTGCCTCGAGCTGTTCCTTACGCAGGTCGTACGCTCGCGTCTCGATTTCCGCGAGTCCCAGAGCGAGGCTGCCGTCGAGCTCCGCGCGCGTAATGGGAGACCCGTCGATCACCGCCACGACATCGCGATCGTCCCGTGTGGGTTCGGCGGCACTCACGCCCGCTGCTTCCGATTGTGCGTCGCGTCCGGCTGGAGTCGGCTGTGCGGCGCTCCCGCAACCGGCCGCGCTGAGCCAGGCGACCAGAACGGCCGCGCCGCGTCGGACTGAAGTCATTAGCTCTCCTCTAAGCCACGTATTCAGTAGCAAGTATCAAGTAGTAAGTATCACGTATCAAGGGAAGGTCGTCGGGCGTTGGGACCTTCGTCCCAGCCGGCTTGACAGGCCCGCTTGACAGGCCCGCTTGACAGGATTGTCGGGTTCCCGCCAAAGGAAACAATTATGTGGTAACACTTGTTTGCTGCACCAATTCTGTAGTATCGTTTCCTCCAGCATGCTCTCGCTGAAGGTGACTCGTGAAACGAGCGATCTGGCCGTTCTCTTGGCGCTGAGTCGCACCCTGGGTACGGCTACGACGCTGAAGAGTACCTTTGGCCGCGCCCTCGAGCACCTGGAAGATGCGATGGGGGCCACAAGCGCGAACGTGATGCTCCGCGAAACCGATCGTGACGAGCTGCGCATTGCGGCGGCCACCGGCGTGACCTGGCAAACGGCACAGCGCGTGCGATACAAGCTCGGTGAAGGCATTACCGGCCGCGTCGTCCAAAGCGGCAAGCCCGTGGTCGTGCCGCGTGTCAGCAAGGAGCCGCTCTTCCTCAACCGCACCGGCATGACCAAGCGGGTCGGGCCACGCGAGGCGTCGTTCATTTCGGTGCCCATTCCCGGCGAGGGTCGCATCGCCGGAGCGCTCGGCGTGCTGCTCCCGTTCCGCGCCGACACGCGTCTGGAACGCGAGGTCGAGCTTCTGCTGGTGGTCGCAGGCATGCTCGGCCAGGCGATCCGCGTGCAGACCTTGCTCTCCGCGGAGCGCCAAAGCTTGCTCCAGGAAAATACGCAGCTCAGGCAGGAGCTGCGAGAAAAATACGACTTTCGCAACGTCATTGGCAACAGCCGGCCGATGCAGGGGCTCTATGAGCAGATGGCGCAGGTGGCGCCGACCAACACCACGGTGCTCATCCGCGGGGAGTCTGGTACCGGCAAGGAGCTCATCGCCCACGCGCTGCATTACAACTCGCCACGCGCCACCAAGCCGTTCGTGAAGGTGAACTGCGGCGCGCTGCCCGAGGGGCTGGTCGAATCCGAGCTCTTTGGGTACGAGCCAGGTGCGTTCACCGACGCGCGCACCGTGAAGAAGGGACGTTTCGAGATCGCCAACGGCGGCACCGTGTTCCTCGACGAGGTCGGAGAGCTGAGCCCGGGCACGCAGGTCAAGCTCCTACGCGTGCTACAAGAGCGCGAGTTCGAACGGCTGGGGGCCACGCAGTCGATCAAGGTGAACGTGCGGCTGATTGCCGCGACCAACCGCGATCTCGAGATCGCGATTCGCGAACGGGCATTCCGTGAAGATCTCTACTATCGGCTCAACGTCTTCACGCTCTTCGCGCCGCCGTTACGCGAGCGCAAGTCGGATATCTTGCTGCTCGCGGATCATTTCGTCGAGAAATACGCGCGCCTCCACGGTAAAGAAGTCCGCCGTATCGCGACCACCGCCATTGATATGCTCATGAGCTATCACTGGCCGGGCAACGTGCGCGAGCTGGAGAACGTGGTGGAACGGGCCGTGCTCGTGTCGACAGGTGGTGCGCTCCATGGGCACGATCTGCCGCCCACACTCCAGACCGCGGAAGTGTCCGGAACGCTGCCGCGGGTCTCGCTCGATGAAGCCGTGGCCGCGCTCGAACGGGATCTCATCCTCGACGCGCTCAAGTCTGCGCGGGGCAACATCGCACGGGCGGCCCGCCTCCTCGACTCGACCGAGCGCATCGTGGCCTACAAGGTCCGCAAGCACGGGATCGATCCCATACGGTTCAAGTCAGCGTCGAAGCCTTACATGATTGTAGAGGGATAAACGCATTGACGACATTTTTGTTGTATGAAAGATGCGACGCAACTTCGGCCGCCCTCGCGAGCAACCGCCGCTCTCACAGCTAGTTAGCCCTCCCGATCCTCGCGGCCGCAGGGCTGCGCATCAATCTTGCAACCGGACGGAGCACCCACCACCGGGGCGCGTCGGGCGCCTCAGTGGGGACGGGTGTATCACCCTGAGGCGAGCTGGAGGAACAGGATGAACAACGCGGACATCGCGTGGATGTTGACGTCTACGGCGCTGGTGCTTCTGATGACGCCTGCGCTCGGCTTTTTCTACGGCGGCCTCGTACGGTCGAAGAACGCGCTCAACACGATCATGATGAGCGTGGTGTCGCTCGGGTTCGTCGGCGTGACGTGGGCTCTGGCGGGGTATTCCCTCGCCTTCGCCGATGGCAACGCCATCGTCGGTGGCTTGTCACATCTTGGCCTGAGCGGCGTCGGCCTGCAGGAGGAAGGGACCATTCCGCGCGTGCTCTTCATGGCGTTCCAGGGAACGTTCGCCATCATCACGGCCGCGCTCGTCTCGGGCGCCGTTGTCGAGCGGATGCGCTTTGGCGCTTACGCGACGTTTCTGGTGTTGTGGGTTCTCTTCATCTATGCGCCTGTGACGCACTGGGTCTGGGGCGGTGGCTTCCTCGGTGAGCTGGGGGCCCTCGACTTCGCGGGTGGGACCGTCGTCCACGTCAACGCCGGAGCCGCCGCGCTCGTAGCGGCGGCCGTCGTGGGCGCCCGCAAGGACTACGGGCGCCAGGCCATTCTGCCGCACAACGTGCCGTTCACGCTGCTCGGGGCCGCGCTGCTCTGGTTCGGCTGGTTCGGCTTCAACGCGGGCAGCGCGCTCGCCGCGAACGACATCGCGGCGCTGGCGTTTGTGAACACCATGTTGGCCCCAGCCGGCACGCTCGTGGTTTGGACGCTGCTCGACCTCCAGCGGAGCGGCAAGATCACCGCTGTCGGCGTGGCGACGGCGATTGTCGTTGGACTCGTCGCCGTCACGCCGGCCGCCGGTTTCGTGAGCCCCATGTGGGCGCTCGCGCTGGGCGCGATCGCCGCCGTTCCGAGCTACTTCGCCCTCGTCTTTCGCGCGCGCACGCGCCTCGATGATTCGCTCGACGTCGTCGCGGCTCACGGCGTGGGCGGTATGACAGGCGCGTTGCTCACCGGGGTGTTCGCGCAGCAGTCGTGGAACAACACCGCGGACGGCCTGCTCTACGGCAACCCCATGCAGCTCGGCATCCAGGCGGTTGGCGTGCTCGCGGTCCTGGTCTACAGCATGGTGGGCACCTTCGTGATACTCAAAGCGATCAGCCTAGTCGCGACGTTGCGCGTCGACGCACGTGAAGAGGGAATGGGCCTCGACGTCACGGCGCACGGTGAAGAGGCATATGCTGGGGGGGAGGGCGCGATTCTCATCGCGCGCGACCATGCGGCGACGCCCGCCGTTATTGGCGTGCCCGTGCGCTCGGAAGGAGGCCAGGCATGAAGATGGTCGTTGCTGTGATTCGACCGGAGAAACTCAACGACGTGCTGGAGGCGCTCTTTCGCGCCGAGGTGCGCGGTCTGACCATTAGCCGCGTGCAGGGCCACGGTGGCGAAACCGAGCACGTCGAGAACTACCGTGGTACCACAGTGAAGATGGCCCTTTCAGAGAAGGTGCGCATCGAGGTTGGCGTATCCAACCACTTCGTGCAGCCGACCGTCGATGCGCTTCTCAACGCCGCGCGAACCGGTGAGGTGGGCGACGGCAAGATCTTCGTGCTGCCGGTCGAGAAGGTCTATCGCATCCGAACGTCCGAGCAGGATCAGGATGCCGTCACGCCCGTGGCGGCCGTGGCAAGGTGAACAATAAAGGGGGAAGGGGCAAGGTGCGAGGTCCAAGGGCTGTCTCAAGGACAAGGATCCCTTGAACTGAGGCAGCCCTTGCCCCTTGCCCCTTGCACCTGTCTTTACCCTTTACCCCTTTACCCCTTTACCCCTTGTCCCTTTGTTGGGCACAATGCCATGGCATGGAGCGACGCGCATTTCTCGAGCTGGCTGGGGGCCTGGCAGGAGTCGCCGGCGTCCCCCGTAATGTCGATAACAGCCCGCCTTCCCGCACGCAGGTTGGGGATCCAGCACAGCAACCAACCTTCGGCGTGATCTCCGAAGGAGGAGCGGAGGATCGGCGCCGCTGGGTGGCGCTCCTCACGCGCCTGGCTGCTCCCATCCTCACGAGCCTCGCCGGGGGGACCCTCAAACAACGCATGCCGATCGAGGTGGCACCTGGCGTGGGCGACGAACGCCGGGGCTTTGCGCATCTGGAGGCCCTCGGTCGACTGCTCGCGGGTCTCGCGCCCTGGATTGATCTCGGGGACGATGGCAGCGAAGAGGGGCGCTTACGGGTCGAGTACGCAAAGCTGGCGCGCCGGGCGCTTGCCATGGCCACCGACCCGGCGTCACCGGACGCGCTAGATTTCACGACCGGCGGGCAGGCGCTCGTCGATACTGCTTTTCTCGCGCATGCGACACTGCGCGCGCCGCGAGCACTCGGCGAGGCGCTGGATGACGCGACGCGCGAGCACCTATTGACAGCCTTCAGGTCAGCTCGGGTACACCTGCCTGGCTTCGACAACTGGCTGTTGTTTTCCGCGACGATCGAAGCTGCGCTCTACAGGTTGGGTGCGGAGTGGGACCGGGTGCGCATCGACTACGCGCTCCGCCAGCACGACCAGTGGTACTTGGGCGACGGTCTCTACGGCGATGGCCCCGAGTTCCGCTGGGACTACTACAACAGCTTCGTCATCCAACCCATGCTCGTGGACGTGCTCGAGGCGTGTGGCAAACAGAGCAGCCAATGGACGCCATTCCGCGAGCCCATCTTGCGCAGAGCCCGCCGGTACGCGAGCATCCTGGAGCGGCTGGTAGCGCCCGATGGGTCCTTTCCTGCCGTTGGACGTTCGTTGGCGTACCGTTGTGGGGCGTTCCAGCTTCTCGCCCAGATGGCGCTGCGCCAAGAGCTCCCGTATCCCATGTCGCCGGGGCAGGCACGAGCGGCGTTGACTGCTGTGATTCGGCGAACACTCGAGCCACCCGGCACCTTTGATGACGACGGCTGGCTCACGATTGGCCTGTCCGGGCATCAGCCCCACCTGGGTGAGACCTACATTTCCACTGGGAGCTTGTATCTCTGCGCGACAGCGTTCCTGCCGCTCGGCCTGCCTGCCTCCGACGAATTCTGGACGGTGCCCCCGCAGCCCTGGACGTGGCAGCTCGCGTGGTCCGGGCAACCGTTTCGAAGGGATTACGCGCTATACACGGACTAAGGAGTGCGGTTTCCTGATCCATGGTCGGCGGCCCTAAGGGCCGCCCTACCGAAAATGCTCATGGTGTCGGTAGGGCGCGGCTTTAGCCGCGCCGGGACGGCCCTTTCATCAATTCCGCAGACGAGGCGACGCGTGCGCCCGCATGCTCCATGACACCGATGGCTTCCTGCGCGTCACCCGGATGCACGTCGACGGCGGCAATGGCATCCCGGATCACGTCCACCTGTAGACCATGCTGCCGCGCGTCCACGACCGTGTTCTTCACACAGTAGTCGGTCGCGAGGCCGCCGACGAAGAGATGGGTGATGCCGCGGCGCTGGAGGTCGGTCACGAGATGGGTACCGTCCGGCGTCGTTCCCTCGAACGCCGAGTAGCCGTGCGCCTCCGCATCTTGCCCTTTGCTGATCACGACCGCATGCTCAGGGAGCTGAAGGTCCGGATGAAACGCCGCGCCAGGTGTGTCCTGCACGCAGTGCACGGGCCACGGGCCGCCGTATGGCGCGAAGTGTGTCGTGCGCAAGGGATGCCAGTCGCGGGACGCGTACACGGCCAGGCCGTGCGTACGAGCGCGGGCGATCCACTGGTTCAGCGCAGGGATGACGAGATCGCCCCTCGGCACCGCGAGCGCGCCACCTTCGCAGAAGTCATTCTGTACGTCAACGATGAACAGCGCGGCGCGCGGATGGTCCGCCATGCTATCCTCCTTTTCTTAGCTTATTCCAACGCCCCTTTACCCTTCCCCCTTTGCCCCTTCCCCATGCGAGTGAGTGCGCTGGTCGCCGATCTTTACGAGCTCACGATGACGGCCGGCTACCACGTGTCCGGCCAGGGGTTGTCCACCTTCGAACTGTTCGTGCGCGAGCTCCCGCCAACGCGCGCCTATCTCGTGGTGGCTGGCATCGACCAAGTTCTCGACTACCTCGAGCAGCTCTCGTTCGCGCCGGACGAAATCGCGTATCTGCGCTCCGTACCGGCGCTCGCCAATGTCCCGCCCTCGTTCTTCGAGGACTACCTGCGGCGGTTTCGTTTCACGGGTGAGGTGTGGGCCGTCGCCGAGGGCACGCCGGTCTTCGCGCAGCAGCCCATTCTGCGGGTGACCGCTCCTGCCGGCGAGGCCCAACTCATTGAAACGGCCTTGCTGACCATCGTCGGGTTCCAGACCTCGATCGCGAGCAAAGCGGCGCGGGTTGTCGAGGGGGCGCAGGGGCGGCCCGTGGTCGAGTTCGGTAGCCGCCGCGCCCATGGACCGGAAGCGGCGCGCTACGCCGCACGCGCCGCGTATCTCGCAGGCTGCGCGGGGACGTCGAACGTCGAGGCGGGTTTTCTGTTCGGCATCCCCGTGTCGGGGACGATGGCGCATTCCTGGGTGATGTCGTTTGCCGACGAGCTCGACGCGCTCAGAACGTTTGCGTCCGTGCACGGTCCAAACACGGTGTTTGTCATCGACACCTACGATCCCCTCGTGGCGGTGCGGCGCATCGTCGACGCCGGGCTGCGCCCATCCGGCGTTCGGCTCGATAGCGGTGATCTCGTGGCGCTGAGCCGCGCCGTGCGGCAGGTGCTCGATGCGGGTGGCCTTCGTGAGACGCGCGTGTTCGCGAGCGGTGACCTCGATGAGTATCGTGTGGCGGCGCTCATTGCTGCTCGGGCGCCCATCGACGCGTTTGGTGTGGGCTCATCGCTCAGCACGTCGAATGACGCGCCCGCGCTCGGTGCGGTCTACAAGCTGATCGAGATCGAGCGCGACGGCGTGCGGGTGCCCACGATGAAGCTCAGCCCCGGCAAGCGTCTCTACCCTGGGCGCAAGCAGGTCTGGCGTCTGGTCGAGGAAGGCGTGATGCGGCAGGACGTCGTCGCGTTGGCCGACGAGACCGGTCCGCCGGGCGCGACGCCACTCCTGACGTGCGTGATGCGAGGCGGCCGCCGACTCGACCGACGTCCCGCGTTGTTGACCGCACGCGATCGCTGTGCGGCGGAGCGAGCGCGCCTGCCGCTGAGCGTGCGAACGCTCCGCGACGCCGATCGGTATCCCGTGATCATGAGTGCCCGCCTCGAACGCCTCGCCGAAGACGCTGCACGGCGGCTGTCGTAGCCGGTCGGGCCGTGGCGCTTCAGCATGGCGCCCTACCGTCACTCGTCACGTCGAACCCGAGTGACGCGGAAGCCCTCGTGGCACAAGAGGGCGGGGATGCCCTCGGACCCGGCGAGGTGGAGGGCGCCGACGGCGAAGAATTGGACGTTGGAGGGATCGGCGCGGCGAATAGCCGCGATGCGCTCAGCCATTCGCCGGTTGCGCGTGACGAGCATCACGTCGTGGAACTTGCGGGCGAGCTTCGGGTCGGATGGCGTGTCCATCAGGAGCTCGTTCAGCCGATCGAGGTTGCCAGCGAGATACGCGTCAACGAGCTCTCGTGCGGGCGTGGTGCGCATGCGGCGCGCGCGGTCCAACTCGTCGAGCGCGGCATGCAGCATGGCAATCTGCTCGGCGTTGGTGAAGCGGTCGAAGGCGGCCACCTGCTCATCCACGGTTTCTAGCCCCGCCACCTCTTTGCCCGCTGCCCGGGCGCGCGCGTAGAGCACGGCATCGAGTGGCTGCCGACCTGCGGCGAGGTCGGGGAGGTAGTCGAGCAGCGCGAGCTGCGCGAGCGCCGCCCACGGCTTCAAGCGGTCGAGCAGGGTGAGGAGCGTGGTGGCCGCGATCTCCGACACCTGATCTCCGCTCAACGTGGCTTGGATCCGGTTCGTCAGACGTCGGTAGAGCGCGTCGCCGATGACGTCCTGCAAACGCTCGTCATGTGGCAGCGTCACGCGGTCGCTGAGCGCGAGCTGCGTGGTGAGATCCATGGGAATCTCGGTGTAGAGCGCAGCCGCTTCGGCAAGGGCTGTGTCGACGGGGGCGGAAAGCTGCAGCACGCGTGCGTCCGGGACGTGAATGGTGCCGAACAGGTACGCGGGTGCATGGCCGTCAACCCGCCAGAGCAGCGGCGCGCCTGCAGGGCCGACGTCGCGAGCCTCAGGTGCACCTTGACAGTCGCCGGACGTGCCTGCGCGTGCGGTGCTCGTGCCGCTGATGGCTAGCGCAACCAGCAGCGCGGTCGCGATCGGGCGGAACAGCTTCACATCTCTAAGTGTAGATGCAGAAATGCGAAAAGGGGACAGGCCCCTTTTTCGCGAACTCACGCACTCGAAAAAGGGGCCTGTCCCCTTTTCGTCTTTTCGCGCCTGCTCGCGTCACTCCACGCGAGGGTTGCGGCGGCCCAGGGCGCGGTCGAGGTTGAACGCGGCGCTGATGAGCGCCAGGTGCGTGAAGGCCTGCGGGAAGTTCCCGAGCGCCTCACCGCTCGGTCCCGTCTGTTCCGCATACAGGCCGAGGTGATTGGCGTAGCCGAGCATCTGCTCGAACAGCAAGCGCGCTTCGTCCAAGCGCTGGCTGTCGAACTGGCCTGCGCGCGTCAACGCCTCGACCAGCCAGAACGTGCACATGTTGAACGATCCCTCGACGCCGGGCAGCCCGTCGACGTTCGTTTGCGGGTCGTAACGGTAAATGGCGCCGCCCGACATCAGGCCACCTTCCCGAAGGGGCTGCATAATGGCGTCGATGGTGCGCAGCATGCGCGGGTCGCTCGGCGAGACGAAGAAGACGAGCGGCATCAGCAGCACCGACGCGTCGAGGTGACCGGCGCCGTAGTGCTGTACGAACGCATTGCGATCCTGGCTCCAGCCGCGTTCCATGATTTCCACGAAGATCTTGTCACGCTCGGTAAGCCAGAGCCCTCGATCGGACGGGAAGGAACGCTTGTCGGCGAGGCGCACCGCGCGGTCGAGCGCCACCCAGCACATTAGCTTGGAATAGACAAACGGCTTCTGCCCGCCGCGCACTTCCCAGATGCTCTCATCGTCTTCGGTCCAGTTCTCCACGACCCAGTTGACCAGCCGGGAAATGGCGCGCCAGAGGTCGGTCGAGATCGGCCGCCCGTACTTGTTGAAGAGATACACCGAGTCCAACAGCTCGCCGTAGATATCGAGTTGGAGTTGCTCCGCGGCGCCGTTGCCAACGCGGACGGGGCGTGAGCCGCGATAGCCTTCCAGGTGATCGAGCGTGAGTTCGGAGAGCTCCGGGCGACCATCGATGGCATACATCGTTTGCAGCCCCACGTCCTTGGCTTCGTGGCAGCGCGCCTCAATCCAGCCCATGAAGTCTACCGCCTCGCTGGTGAAGCCAATGCGCATCAGCGCGTAGAGCGTGAACGCTGCGTCCCGGATCCACACGTAGCGGTAATCCCAGTTTCGCTCGCCGCCGATATGCTCGGGCAAGCTGCACGTCGGCGCCGCAATGAGCGCACCCGTTGGCTCGAAGGTGAGCAACTTCAAGGCGAGCGCCGAGCGGTACACGGTCTCGCGCCAGCGACCCGCGTAGGTGCAGCGATCCAGCCAGCGTCGCCAATAGTGCACCGTGTCGCGAAAGAGCGATTCCACCTCACCCTGCCCGAGCGACGGCAGCAGTGGGGCGTCGTCTCTCAGCTCGTAGAGCACGAGCGCGTGCCCTTCCCCCTCGCGCAGCACGAACTCCGCCGTGACGCCCGAGCCGTCGCGCGCGAGTGGGACCGAGCTCGTCAGCCCGAGCGTAAGCGTCCGACCGTGGAACTGCGCGCCATGCGGCACCAGGGCACAATCAGGGGCCTCGCGCGCGTAGTCGAACGCGAGGCGACATTCGAGCCGAAACCGTATCTCGCCGCGCGTGCAACAGACGCGGCGGATGATCGCGCGTCCGTACGGGTGGCCTTCATCGATACTCACCGGCATGAAATCCACGACCTCGCCCACGCCTTGCGGCGAGAGAAAACGCGTGATCAGGACGTTGGTGTCGGGCCAGTAGAACTGTTTCGTCACACTGTCGTTATCGGCGTAGATGCGGAAGAAGCCGCCCCTCCTCGAGTCGAGCAACGCGGCACACACGCTCGGCGAATCGAAGAACGGCCAACAAAGCCAATCGATCGAGCCATCGCGCCCAACGAGGGCCACGGTGCGCATATTGCCGATGATGCCGTAGTCCTCTATGGGCTTGAATGCGGATGCGTGATGAATCGTTTGCATGGTGATCGTCAATTTTTACGTTCTTAACAAATTCTTAGCCCGTCGTTAACCACGCTGACGTGGATGTCGTATCACAATCGTTGGGGTCGGCGGCAACGGTGTGGCGCGGCGCAGAGTGGAGGAGCGTCATGAGGCGAGTGATACACCCTAGGATCGCGTACCGGTCAAGTCTCGTGATCGCGGCGACGCTGGCAGTACTGGTGAGTGACGCATGGCCGCAGCAGACGGCGGCCGAGCAGGAGCCGCCCGCCACATCGACCGCAGCCCCGGCTCCACCATCCGACGCCAGTATCGCCAAGGCCAAAGAGGTGCTCGCCGAGCTCACCTCGGCCGTCGGCGGTCGCGAGGCTGCCGAGCTGCGCAGCTTGGTGTTCGAGGCAGACATGCGCCGAGTGTTTGGTGAGCGTGAGCTGACGGGCACGTTCACGATGCGCTTCCTCTTTCCGGACAAATTTCAGCGCGTTGACGAGTTTCAGCGCCCAGACGGTATGCCGGGCGGCACGGTCACGACCACCGTTGATGGGGAAGAGAGCTGGACCGAGGCCGAGGGCGGCCGGTTCGGCGGCGGTCGCTTCCGTGGCGGTCCCGGACCGGGCGAACCCGGGGGTCCGCGTGGGGCGCAGCAGAGCGACGGGCCGCGCGGTGGGCGCGCCAACATGGCGCGCGCCGAGTTCTACCGCGCGTTGCTCGGCGTGCTCCCCAGCTCGGCCGAGCGCTCCGGGCTCACCTTCGCGCATGCTGGCGAAGCGCAAGCGGAGAATGGTCAGATCGCGGATGTGCTCGACGTCACGGCCGACCGCTTCGCCGCACGACTGTTCGTTGACCGCGAGACGCGCCTCCCGCTGATGATGACGTATCAGGCGCCCAACTTTCTAGGCGGCATGCGCGTCCGTCGCCCGCCGCCGCAGGGCGCCAGCGACGAAGAGCAGCGCAAGGCCCGCGAGGAGATGCGCCGCGAGATGCGTGCACAGGGTCCGCCGCCCATGGTCGAAAGCCAACTCTTCTTTAGCGAGTATGCCCGCGAAGATGGTCTGCAGATGCCACACAAGATCACGCGTCAGGTCGATGGTCAGGTGCAGGAGGAGTGGACCATCACCAAGGTCGAGGTGAATCCAGACCTCGAGCCAGGACAGTTTCAGAAGAAGGGGTAAAGGGGTAAAGGGGTAAAGGGGGGCTCGCCCCTTGCGCGCTCCGCTTCTGCCGGGCCACTCACCGTTGGTAAGCAGGTTCACGATGCTTTGTCGTATGAGGTACGTCGGCGCGTGGCTCGTCGTTGGTCTCATGGCCACGGCGCTCGCGCAGGCTCGGTGGGCCGGAGCGGCGCAGATTGCAACGCAGTCGTCGTCGGTGGGGGCACAGGCGGCCTTCGCGGGGCAGTCTGCAGCTCCGGCCACACCCAACACGGGCAGTGTCAGCGTCACGGTGATCGATCCGCTCGGGGACGTCCTGCCAGGTGCGGATGTGACGCTCATCGGTCCGCGTCCCGCCACCACCCCCATTTCCGCCGTCACCGACGGCCGCGGCGTGGCACTCTTCGAGGGTCTGGCTGCGGGTACGTATGCCTTGCGCGTTGAGTTGTCCGGTTTCGAACCGTTGGATGTCCCGGAGGTCGTCGTCACGAACCGGCGCGTCAGGAAAGAGGTGGAGCTCGCGCTGGCCAGGGTGCTGGAGGACATTGAGGTCACGCAGGACCAAGCCGAGACGGCGCTGGTCGACAACTTTTCCCAGACGCTGACGGCCGAGCAACTCGAGAACCTCCCGGATGATCCCGAAGAGATGGCGCAGGTCATCGAGGCGATGGCGGGTCCGGGCGCTGTGATGCGCGTCAACGGGTTCGAAGGGGGCCAGTTGCCGCCGAAGTCACAAATTCAGGAGATTCGCTTCCGCTTCGATCCGTACTCGGCCGACAATCACTGGCCGGGCCGGCCGCGCGTGGACATCAGGACGCGGCCAGGGAGCGGCGAGTTTCGCAATGATGTGAACGTCGGCTTTCGCGACCAGTCGTTCGATGCGCGCAGTCCCTTCGCGCCGCAGCGCGGCGACGGCCAGACGCGTCGCTTGCGCTGGAGCACGAGCGGTCCGCTCATCAGGAACAAGACGTCGTATGCCGTGACGGTCAGCGGCTGGGATGCCTTCGACGCGCAAACGATCTTCGCGCGCCTCCCCGAGGGACCGTTCAGCGACCTCGTGGAACAGGGCAACCGCCGATTCGAGGTGAATGTCCGCCTCGAGCACGCCTTGACGAGCGCGCACGCGCTGCGCCTCGAGTACCAGCGCGAATCGCGGTGGGACCGCAATCTCGGTGTCGGCGAGCTCGACTTGCGGGATCGTGCCTACGAACGGGATTCGTTCGAGGACCGCATTCGCCTGGGCGTGTCCGGCACCTTCGCGAAACGCTTTCTCAACCAACTACGCGTGCAGTATTCATGGGAGAGCTCTGAGACCAGCTCGTCGAGCATGGAACCCACCATGGAGGTTCTGGGCTCTTTTACGGAGGGCGGCGCACAGCTTGCGGGCGGCGACCGGTCTCGGGAGATCGAGGTGGCCGACGATCTGCAGTTCACGCTGGGTAAGATCCACAGCCTCAGCACCGGATTCGAGATCGAGGCGGCCCGTTACCGAAGCGATGCGCAAGAGAACATGAGCGGGACGTTCACATTCGGGAGCCTCTCCGATTACCCTGAGCGGCCACTGCAGTTTTCGCAGCGGGTGGGCGACCCGGACGTGAGCTACTCGCGCTACGAGCTCGGGTGGTACATCCAGGACGACATCCGGTTGCGGAAGGATCTGCTGCTCGGCGTTGGCCTCCGGCACGAGCTCCAGTCGCAAATTGACGGCAAGGCGAATGTCTCACCGCGTGGGAGCATCGCGTGGACGCCGTTCACGAGTGGCAAGACGACGCTTCGGGCAGGTGGCGGCATCTTCTACGACTGGTATGACGCGGGGACGTATCAACAGACAGTGTTGGTGGATGGCGTTCGCCAAGAGGACATCATCATCCAGAACCCGTCGTATCCCGATCCGTTCGCGGACGCCGACCCCGAGACGATTCCGCCGAGCCGCATTCAGGCGGCCGAGGACCTGCGGTTACCTCGGGTGACGCGCGTGTCGGTCGGTGTCGAACAGCAGCTGGCAGAGTGGGCGCGACTCCGCACGAACTATTTCCGTGAGGAGACCTCGCATCGGCTGCGCGGGGTGAACATCAACGCCCCCGTCAACGGTGTGCGGCCGTTTCCGGAGTTCGAGCGCATCACGCAGGTCGAGTCGATTGGGCGGGCCGAGGAGCAGGGGTTCGACGTGAGCCTCATGATGACCTACATGCCGCGTGGTCTCTTCGGCATGGTCAACTATCGGTACGCACGGGACATGGACGACGCGGACGGCTCGCTCAGCCTGCCGGCGGATGGCACCGACCTAGCGAGCGAGTGGGGGCCGGCGAGTGACGATGTTCGCCACCGCATCTTCAGCTTCATCAACGTCCGACTGCCGAAGGGCTTTGGCTTGGGGCTCAACGCGCGCGTCAATTCTGGCGCGCCGTACAACATCACGCTGGGCAATGACGCCAACGGCGACACGGTCACCAACGACCGGCCCGAGGGCGAGTCGCGCAATAGTGGCCGTGGCGACTGGCAGAAGCTTGTCGATATGCGTCTGAGTTGGGGCGTGGGCTCAGGCGTCGGTCGCGGCGGTCCTGGTGGTGGCGGTGGACCCCGGGGCGGCGGTGGACGCTCGGGCGGCGGCCCTTCTGGTGGTGCACAGGGCGTGATCATGCGGGACGCGCAAGGTGGGCGGCCAACGGGCTTCGAGGTGTACGTCCAGGCCCTTAACGTGTTCAATATCCCGAACTACACGAGATACAGCGGTGTCGTGACGGCGCCTACCTTTGGACAGCCCATCAGCGGGATGCCGGGCCGCCGTCTCGAGCTCGGTATGCGCGTATCCTTCTAGCGGGCCGCGGCCAGGCCGCGCCCCCCGACGCTCACTCGACGCACCGAAACGTGACTCAAAAGAGTCAGGTTTTCGGCGCCTCAAGAGTTCTAACAATGCAAGCTGACAGCGTACGCCGGTATCAGGTGCAGGCCCGATCGACTGACACGTTTGGTCGGGTCTTGTGCAGCACGCGGCATCACCACTTTATCGTCGATGGTCCCGCCCAGAACGGCTGTCCCGGCGAAGCCGTGACGCCGGCGGAGGTGTTTCTAGCAGGCGTGGCGTCCTGCGGCGTGGAGCTGATTCACGTGATCGCCCGCGACCAGGGAATCCGCGTGAAGGGCGTCACGGCCGAGATCGAAGGTTGGGTCGATCGGGAGCACCCGGTCCGCACCGACCTGATGGTCTTCAACGGCGCGCGGCTGCGGCTGGTGCTCACGGGCGTGACGCGCCCACAGGCCGAGGAGTTGGTCGAGAAGTTCAAGTCGAGATGACCGCTCTACGGCACGCTTGCAGTTGCAAGCCCGGACGTTGCGGTTGAGTACGAAGTGACGGGCGATCGGTAGACGGATTCGTGTTCTCATGGAAAGAGCCGCTCCGCCAACCAGCCTCGGTCGAGTCGTGTGTAGCGGACGCGATCGTGAAGCCGAAACTCTTCGGATCTCCAGAATTCGATGACGTCTGGTGCAAGGCGATATCCGCCCCAAAACGTCGGCCGCGGGACATCCTCGCCAGGAAAACGTGTCTCGGTCTCGCGAAACCGTGCCAGGAGCTCGGCGCGCGAGTCGAGCACCTCGCTCTGCTTCGACGCCCACGTACCGAGACGACTCCCGCGCGGACGCGTCGCGAAGTAGGCGTCTGATTCATCGGTCGCGACGCGCGTCGCGTGGCCCTCGACGCGCACCTGTTGGTCGATCCAGGGCCAGTAGAAGCACAGTGCGGCGCGCGAGTTTGCGTCGAGCTCACGTGCCTTGCGGCTCGTGTAGTTGGTGTAGAAGACGAAGCCGCGCTCGTCCAAGCCGTGGAGGAGCACCATGCGCACGGAAGGCCGTCCATCGGGCGTCGTCGTCGCCAAAGCACAGGCCGTATGATCGAAAGGCGCACCGACCGCAGCGCGTGTGAAGACGGTGCGGAATAGCACGAGAGGATCTGAATCACTCACGATGGCCCTCGTCTGAATATAAACAAGGACCTTCACCCTGTCACTTCTCACCCTCCCACGCCCGCTCGAGCCGCGTTTTGGTGGCCCTCAGGTATCGGTCCAGGGCGTCGCGCGTTCTGCGGCGAGTCGAAGGGCGGATCAGGAAGCCGCGGAATCCTGTCAGTCCACCAATCCGCGCGCGGTTCACGACGAGGAGATAGACGCGATTCGGGTCGGCGCTCTCCGGGTCGTCGACGAGAAGCTTCAGCTCCAGCGCCGCATCGAAGTAGTGGCTTGCATAGAGTTGCTTCGACGCGATGGCATACCTGATTCCTCGGCCCGGCGAGGGCTGGTAAATGGTGACGTGGTTGACGCGGAGTGTCGGCTTCATTCCGAAGTCCACCAATGACCAGTAGAAGAACTCCTCGGCACCTCGCAGTCGAGTCACGGGATAGGCGAGCAGATACTCGCGTAGCTCTGGCTGGTTGTTCAGGAGCGGGCTCTCCTTCTGCAGCATGCCTTCGAGCACTTGGCCTGGGCGCAACGGACGCTCCTGGTCGCGCAACTCGGCGAGGGCGCGGTTTCCATGCGTGCGATACGCCGTGACCAGCGTCACCAGCATTCCCTTGAGCAGTGCCTCGGTGCGCGCGCTCGTCTCGGACACCCGGCCGGCCTCCCGTTGGACACTCGCAATCACCGCAGCAGGCACCTTCACGGCGCAATCGCCAATCTCGCAGCGCGACAACGCCCGAAGATCTTCAGGTGGGAAGCGGAGCGCCTTCACATCCTCGAGCCTCGGCGGCTGGCTGAATGTGCCGATCTGTTTGACGTTCGGTCCCGACTCGAACCGGGCGATATCACGAAAGCGCTCCACGAACGAGTCGGCTGGCACGTCGATGCGGACGCTGCCGAACACGGCGATCTCCTGCGCCTCATCGGTCTGTAGCAGCTTCGCGACCGGGCGTCCCGTCGCAACCGACTGCATGTCACGCGTACTCAAGCCGATCTCGTCGAGGGCATTCCACAATGTCGCGGTACGATCCCATGCGCTGCCGCTGCCCATCCGCAAAGCGACGACGAAGGCTGTGATCGCCAAAGTGGTCAAGCGGGCCTTGGGCAAGGCTCGCATCGGGCGGTTCCCTCTGCCGAAGCAGAATCTAAGGCCAATCCAACTTCTCGGCGACATGCGCACCGCAATATTCTGCGAGATCTGCGCCAGCTGATACACCGGCCGCTGAAACCCGGACGTTGAATCCAGCACGCCCCGTTTGCCTCATCCTTCTAGGAAACCGGGACAGCCCCGGACAGCCCTCCTTTTTCCACCTATTTTCTGGGAAAACCGAGGACTGTCCCCGTTTTCCTGCACACGCTGGACGGTCGTTCGGACGGACCCGTCCAAACGGATGTGCGCTACGGTCGAGGTGGCCAGCGTCGGGGGAGTGTTTTACGAGTGGTGTACTGAGAGACTACGCAAAATGCACCGACCTACGCGGGCCAGCGTCAGCGAAGCTTCGTCACGTCTCGCATACTCAACACCTGCGAGAATTCCTCGTATTGGTCCGTCGCGACGAAGTCGACGCCCGCCTCGATCGCGGCGCGCCAACGGACCTGCACAGCCTCGATTGAGCCGAAGTTGTAGGTCGCGGTCCAACCGAGAGCCGTCGACGTTTCGGGCCGTGTGCCGTTGAGCGTGTAGAAGCGGATCCACAGCCCGTGCGTGTGCGCCCGGTCGACCAGCGCCTCGAGCCGCGCCGCCTCGGCCAGTGTCCAATCAGCCGCGCGGGTCTGGCCGCCCGCCTCGATGACCGCCCATGGGAAGTTGACCCATCGACGATAGTTGGTCGTGCGCTCGCCGATCGCCTGCTCGGGTGTGGCCCTCGCCGCCGCCATGAGCCGCTCGTCATCGGTTGTGCCGGTCGGTGCGGGCACGTGAATCGCGCCGAAGAGCCTTAGGCGTTCGCCAGCCGATAGGCGGTCATGGAAGCTCGTCTGTTGCGCGTCGTTGTTGCCGGTGAGAACGAGAATTGGCTTCACGTCGAGCGGCATCACGTGAGACGCATCGGCGCCTCGCTCCGCCGTGGTGAGCCACGCCTCGTACTCGCCGAGCAGCTCCCAAATTGCGGCGTGGTGCTCCGGCTCGTCCGACTTGAGGTCGAGATTCAGCGTGATGATGGGCCAGTCGTCAGGACGCTCATCGGCCAGCGCGCGCTCGACGAACGGCCGGACGCGTTCGAAGAAGTATTCGCGGATGGTGGTCGCGCGGGACGCCTCTTCGGGCTCGTGCGCCACCACCGACCGTGCCGCGCCTGTCGCCCGATCGGTGTACCAGAAGAGATCCTGCTCGACCGCGAGCGGCGTGCCGGCGGCGAGGGCGCGGTCCAACCGATCGGCCCACCGTCCCTCGTAGGGATAGCAGTTGTGCGCATCCAGCAACACGCGGCCACCAGCGAGAAACGGCGCGCCATCGTCGCGATGCTCGAGCGGAACCCTGCTTCCTGGCCGGGCCACACGGGCAGCGACCAATTCGATCGCCGCCAGCGCGGCCAGGAGCATCAACCAGGCGAGAAAAGACCGTTGCTTCGACATCGTCATGGCTCCGCACCACAATATGCCACGATCGGTTGACGAAGGTGTATCCACCTGGTCACGATAGTGCGCACCTCATGATCGACGTCCAGAATCTCACGCATCGCTACGGGTCGCTCGTCGCCCTCGATGGGCTGTCGTTCCGGGTCGAGCCGGGTGAGATCTTCGGCCTGCTCGGGCCGAACGGCGCTGGCAAGTCGACCACGGTACGCATCCTCACGGGGATGATGAAACCGACGACGGGACGGGCCCGCGTTGCTGGCTTCGATGTGCTCGCTGAACCGCTCGCGGTGAAGCAGCGTATCGGCTACGTGCCGGAATCGGGCGCGTTGTACGACGCGCTGACGCCGGAGGAGTATCTGCACTTCATCGCGTTGCTCTATCACCTCGACGACCGCGTGGCCGCGGCTCGAGCCGACGAGCTCCTGCAGGTGCTCGATCTCGACGACGTCCGGGCCAAGCGGATGATCGAGTTCTCGAAGGGGATGAAGCAGAAGGTGCTGATTGCGGCGTCGCTCATCCATGCGCCGGATGTGCTCATCCTCGACGAGCCGCTGAACGGCCTCGACGCAAATGTCGCGCTCGTGGTCAAGGAGCTCTTGCGAGGCCTGGCGGCGCAAGGACGTACGGTGCTCTTCTGTTCTCACATCCTCGATGTCGTGGAGCGCATCTGCTCACGCATGCTGATTCTGGACAAGGGCCAGAAAGTCGTCGAGGGCACGGCGCTCGAGATTGTGCGGGTCACCGGTCGTGAGACGCTCGAAGACGCGTTTGCCGCCCTGACGGACGCGCGCGATGCCGGGCGTGTCGCCGCCGAGGTCTTGCGTGCGCTCTCACGGTCCAGCGAGCGAGCCTGACACGTTCATGCCCTTGGGAATCGACGTGTCGCAGTGGCGAGTGCTCGTCCGGCTCTCGCTGCTCCTCGACTTGCGCCGCACCCGCGGCTACAGCTTTGGCGTGCACGAACGCCGCGGCGCACTCGGGACCATCATTGGCTTGCTCCTGTTTCAGGCGGCCACCGGTGGGCTGTTGGCCTACTCGATCGTCGTCTTGCCGGATCGCTTCGCTTCGGCCACGCTCTACTTCCTCTTGCTCATGGCATCTCTGGCCGGGCTGCTGCTGATTGACTTTCATGCCATCGTGCTCGCGCCGGACGACTTCGGTATCCTCGCGTACCGGCCGATCACGTCTCGCACCTTCTTTGTGTCGCGCCTGACCAGCTTGTTGCTGTTCGTGTCGGTGCTCGCGCTCGCGACCAGCCTAGCGCCCGTCTTCGTGTGGACATGGATGGTTGATGGGCCGCTCGTCGGTCTGGCCGCGCTGGTTGCGACGTTGCTGGCGAGCGCGCTGACCGCCCTTGCTGTGGCAACCGTCTACGGGACGCTCCTGCGAATGCTACCAGCCAACCGCCTCCAGCGATGGCTTGGCTATGCGCAGCTCGCGCTCACGTTCGCCGTGTACGGCAGCATCCTGCTGCTGTCACGTTTTCACGCAACCGTCCTGGAGATTCGCGTCGAGAAGAGCTGGCCCCAGTACCTGAATCCCGCGGCGTGGTTTGCCGCGTGGGTGGAGATTGCCGCTGGTCGTGCGGGCTCAATGGATTGGGTGGCCGCGACTGCCCCCGTCGGCTTGCTCGTCATTCTGGTAAGGGTTGCCGCCGGTCGCCTGTCGCTCGAGTACGCCGATCGGCTGTCGAGCCTGTCGGGCGGGGTGGCGGCTGCGACCCGTGTATCGGGCACACGCATCGCCTCCATCGGCGCGCGGATGTTCCGACCCGAGCATCGCGCGATCGATCTGCTGGTGCGCGCGCAGTTTCGCGTCGACCAGCGGTTTCGTCTTGGCGTCGTGAGCATTCTCCCGCTCACTCTGCTCTATCTCGTCATCGGCTTGGACGGCGCGAGTCGATCGACTGGTGCTGGCACAACATGGCTGGACGTGGCGGTTGTGGTCTTCCCATCAGTGCTCCGGCAGGCGCTGACGCGCAGCGACGCGTTCCGGGCGGCGTGGGTCTACTTCGCGATGCCGGCCGATCTCACGTCGATCGTGCTCGCCACCAAGAACGTGGTGCTCGTCCGTTTCCTCGTGCCTTATCTCCTTTTCGTGACAGCGCTGCTTGCCGCCTCGAGCTTGTCGGACGGCACCTTGACGCCTGGTGTCGCGATGTTCCACCTGGCCCATGCCGTGTGGCTGGGTTTTCTCAGCCACGCCATCCTCATGATCGAGCTCACAGCCAATCCAGCGCTGCCGTTTTCCATTCCTCCGAGTAGGGGCGAGCGAACCTGGCACATCGCGCTCATAACCGTGGCTGCCATTGCGCTGGCAGAGGCGATGCCGTTCGCCTACGGCGCGCTGTTCGGGTCGGTCGCTCACATCGCGGCGGCGCTCGCGGCACTCTTGGTCGTCAACGCCCTGTTACACCGCCTGTTGCTCTGGCGCACCGCACGCATCGTCGAGCGGCTCGCGTATGCCGGCTGAGATAAACGGAAAACGGGGACTGCCCTCTGAAAGCGAGCACCGAGTAGGGTACAGTATGAACATCATGCGTGAGCAGGCGCTCGCTATTGATCCCCGCTACGCGGCCCTTCTGGAGCAGACTCGCGAAGGCGTGTTCGTGGTCGACGGCCAGGGTCGGCTGACGCTCGTCAACGCCGTCTTGACCCGGCTGGTAGGGCGCGCCGCCGATCAGCTCGTCGGTCAGCCTTTGACGAGACTGATTGTGCCCGAGACGGCAGACTGTGTGCGCAACACCATCGACAGGCTCGCTGCCGAGGCCGAGGCGACGTTCACCGTCGTCATGACGCGCCCAGATGGCACGCGCGTGCACGCGGAGGGGCGTGCACGACGCGTCGGACCAGAGGCCGTTCAGGTGCTCGTCTACGACCTTGCGGATTCGCCCCAGCGGGCGGAGCGGCTCAGGCATGCGCAGCGCATGGAGGTGGTGGGCCGGCTGGCGAGCAGCATCGCTCACGACTTCAACAACTTGCTCACCGCCATCGTTGGCTACTGTGATTTGCTCGAGGATCAGCTCACAGACGCCGACGTGCGCCGAGGCGACCTCGAGGAGATCCGTGTGGCCGCCATGCGTGGCGCGGCGCTGACGCGACAGTTGCTGGCGCTTGGTCGTCACCAGGTCTCGCGACGCTCCCCGATCGACTTGAATGCACTGCTGCACCAGATGGACCATCTGCTGGAGCGCCTCGTGGGTAGCGACGTGACAATCGCCTTCGAGCTGGCAACCGACCTCCTGATCATCGAGGGGGATCCGGCGCAGATTGAGCAGGTCGTCCTGAACCTCGCGACGAACGCGCGCGACGCCATGCCCGAGGGCGGTACGTTGACGATCCGCACGGCAAACGAGGTGCTCGAAGTGGAGCAGGTTCAAGGTCACCAGGACGTGACGCCAGGTCTGTTCATCCGGCTCGAAGTGGGTGACACGGGCACCGGTATGACACCCGAGACTCAGGCGCGCATCTTCGAGCCGTTCTTCACGACAAAGGAGCCGACCAAGGGCACCGGTCTGGGATTGCCGACGGTGCAGGCGATCGTGACCCAGGGCCATGGGTTCGTGGACGTCGAGAGCGCGTCGCAACGCGGCTCGACGTTTCGTGTGCACCTCCCGGCCGCCGAGCTCGCGTCGGATGACGCGGGATGATGAGAACAGCGGCGAAGTTCAAAAGGTACCCGGTTCCTTTTTTCGTCGCGGTTGTGGCTCTCGCCTGCACCAGTGGCCTCGTGTGCGTGGAGCGGCTGTTAGCGCAGCAGTCTCCGGGCGGCGATGCGATCAACGGGCACTCCTGCACCGCTGAGGCTATCGCGCGTGTTGATGAAGGGAAGGCACTGGCCCAAGTGCTTGCGATGGACGAGGCTCGACGAGTGTTCGAGCAGGCCGTGACGCTCGACGCCGAGTGCGCCCTGGCTCATTGGGGCCTCGCTATCACCAACTTGCCCTGGCCAGGTGAAGCGGCCAGCCGTCTTGCGGAAGCGCGGGCGCGTGACGAGCTTGCACGTGCAATCGCGCCGCGCACCCAGCAGGAGCGCGCACACGTCCAAGCCTTAGCCGCGCTGTTCGAGCCTGCTGCTGATCCGTTCCCTCTTCGTCAACGGGCGTATCGCGACGCGCTTCGGCGCCTTGTCGAGGCTTATCCGAACGACGACGACGCGTCCGTGTGGCTCGCACTGGCGGAGCTGTCATTGTCGACGGCGCCAGGTGACGAGGCGGCAGCGCTGGCGGCAGCGGCCGTTCGCGATCGCTTTGGCAAGGTGCCCCGACACGCGGGCGCAGCGTTTGTGTTGCTGCTGGCGGTAGACGACCCTCGAGCGGATGCAGACGCTCGTGCGATTGCCGATGTTCTCGCTCGTACCGCGCCCACAGCACCAGGGCCGCGTCACATCGCCGCACGCGTGTATCAACAGCTTGGGTTATGGGCGGAGGCGGCGCGACAAGATGAGGCAGCGCTTGCGCTCGTGACCACCCCGATCGGTGGCCGTTTGCTGTATGGTCCGGAGCGGCGGTGGTTCATTCCCGAATCGTTGCTGACGTCCTATGTGGAACTGGGACGGTTCGAGGATGCGGGCACGCTCCTGAAGACCATCGACGCAGCTCTCGCGCACGCGGGCCGCGCTCAGGAGGCTGACGTCGTCGAGCGCGCACACCGCGCGCGCACGCGGATGCGGGTGCGCCTTGCGCTCGAACGACAGGACTGGAGCGCGCTCAGGAAGCTTCCCCGTAGCGCGTTTGCCGACCAGGACCTCGAGCTCGTCTGGTTTGCGCAGGGGCTCGGTGCCGCACGCTTCGCGTTTCCGCATCAGGACGCCGAGGCGTTTGCCGAGGCGCGTGCCGCTGCTACCGAGCTCGAGGACGTGGCACGGGCGGCTGGTCCGTCGAGCGAGGCGATGCGCCGCTGGCTCTTGGTGCGCGCGGCCATTGCGGGCGGTCAGTACGAGCGCGATGAGATGACGGTGATGTTGCGACAAGCGCAGCAGATTGAAGGGGAGTTGCGGGCGAGCGGACAGCTGCCGCGGCCGCTCGTGTGGGCCGACGAGGTGGCGGGTGACCTCCGGTTGCAGGTCGACGAGGCGGGCAAAGCACGGCTACGGTACACTGATGTGTTGAGCAAACAGCCACGCCGCGCGCGTGCATTCCTGGGACTCGCACGGGCGGAGAACGCGCTTGGCAACCAAGCCGCAGCGCGCGCCGCCTACCGCCAGTTCCTCGACGTCTGGGCCCAGGCGGATGCGGGTCGGCCGGAGCTTCTCGAGGCGCGCAAGTTTCTCGGATCAACGCGCTGACGTCGTAGGGCACCCCTTTAGGGGCGCCGGTCACTCCTGGTCTACGATCTCGGATGGCGCGGCTAAAGCCGCGCCCTACATGTCATGAAGCTCCCTCGTCACTGGGCGTCGCTACGGCCGCTGGGGTTCGGCCATCAGAAGCCGTTCCACTACCGAGAGATGTTGCACGTCGCGTGGGAAAACCGCGACGCGTTGCCGTTTGCGTGGCGGATTCTGCGCGACGGCGTGTGTGATGGGTGTGCGCTCGGCACCTCGGGACTTCGCGACTGGACGATCCCTGGCGTGCACCTCTGCATGGTCCGCCTGGAGTTGCTGCGTCTCAACACCGCCTCGGCTCTCGACCCCGCATCCCTTGCCGACACAGCGCGGCTCGGGCGTCTGCCATCGCACGAGCTGCGTCGGCTGGGCCGTCTTTCACATCCTTGTGTGCGGCGTGGCCGAGAGGCCGGCTTCCGCATGGTGTCCTGGGACGAGGCGCTCGACCTCGCGGCGACGCATGCGCGCGCCGCAGATCCACAACGGGTCGCGTTCTATCTGACATCGCGCGGTATCACGAACGAGGTCTACTACGCGGCGCAGAAGGCCGCGCGCTTCCTTGGCACGAACCACGTCGACAACTCATCGCGGCTCTGTCACGCCGCCTCGACGTCAGCCATGACGGCAACGCTCGGCGCTGGTGCGTCGACGTGCAGCTACGCCGACTGGTTGCACGCCGACCTCATTGTGTTCTTTGGCGCGAACACGCCGAACAACCAACCCGTCACGACGAAGTATCTCCACGCCGCGCGCCGCAACGGCGCGCAGATTGCCGTGGTCAACCCGATGCGCGAGCCAGGGTTGCAACGTTACTGGGTGCCGTCGATCCCCGAGAGCGCGCTCTTCGGCACCCGTCTGGCCGATCACTGGTTCGAGGTGCACACCGGTGGCGACCTGGCGTTTCTCCTCGGTGTCTTTCGATCGCTGATCGCGATGGACGCCATCGATCACGCCCTCGTCTCGCGCGCGACGACGACATACGAAGAGGCCAAGGCCGCTGCGCTGGCAGCCGATTGGGATCTGATCGAGTCGGAGAGTGGCACGACGGCTGAGGAGATGCAGCGGTTCGCGCGCCTGCTCGCCGACCGTCCCAACACCGTCTTCGTGTGGTCGATGGGGCTGACGCAGCACGCGCACGGCGTGGACACGATTCGGGCACTCGTGAATGTCGGTCTGGCTCGCGGCCTCGTTGGTCGTGAGAATCGGGGGCTCATGCCCATTCGCGGTCATTCCGGTGTCCAGGGCGGAGCAGAGGTGGGTTGCGTGCCGTCCGTCGACGAAGCAACCGCGGCGCGCTGGCGTGAGGTGTGGGGCTTTCATGTGCCGAAGGAACCCGGCTTGACCGCCGCCGAGATGGTCGACGCGTCTGCGCGCCGTGCGATCGATGTGTTCTGGATCGTGGGCGGCAACTTTCTCGAGACGTTGCCGGATGAGGCGGTCGTTCGCGAAGCGCTCCGGCGGCCGCGCCTGCGTATCCATCAGGACATCGTGCTCTCATCACAGATGCTGGCCGACAGCGACGGCGATGTCTTGCTGCTGCCCGCCACAACGCGGTACGAGTCGCCGGGGGGTGGGACTGAGACCTCGACGGAGCGACGTATCATCTTCTCGCCGGAGATCCCAGGCCGCCGAATCGGCGAGGCCAAGCCTGAGTGGTGGGTCTTTGGCGAGGTGATGGCGCGGGCGCGCCCCGATCAGGGTGATCGCATCCGCTTTCGGGATGCCGCGGCCATTCGGCACGAGATTTCCCGCGCGATCCCGCGTTACCGCGGCATCGAGAAGCTGGCGGCGAAGGGTGATGAGGTGCAGTGGGGTGGCCGGACCCTCTTTGCCGACGGCCGCTTTGCCACGCTGGACGGGCGGGCACACTTCTCGGTGGTAGCGTTGCGCCCACGTGACCGGGGAGCGGGAACGTTCCGGCTGTCCACCCGCCGTGGCAAGCAGTTCAACTCAATGGTCCAGCGGCCAGTCGATCCGCTCACCGGTGCCGCACGCGACGCCGTGCTGATGAGCAAAGCCGATGCGGATGCCTGCGGGCTGCACGACGGTGACCCGGTGCGTCTCGTTTCCGCGCACGGAGCGTTCCGTGGCCGCGTCAAGCTCGCCCCGATCAAGCCGGGGAACCTCGAGGTGCATTGGCCCGAGGGCACGAGCCTGATCGCAGGACACCACCGCGACCCGGCGTCGAAGGAACCAGACTACAACGCGGAGGTGTGGGTAGAGACGTGACCGATCGCACCTTATCTCTGGAGGCTCGCACGTGGGCACTGGTTTGCTGGCCGCTCTCTCCCTGCTCCCGATCCTCGTTGTCGCCGTCCTGCTCGTGGGACTCCGATGGCCGGCGAGCCGCGCCATGCCGTTCTCGTATCTGGCGGCGGTGCTGCTCGCCCTGCTCGTCTGGCAGGTTCCGGCCCTCCAAGTGGCCGCCGCGACGATCAACGGCCTGATCGTCACGAGCACGTTGCTCTACATCATCCTGGGCGCCATCCTGCTGCTGAACACGCTGCATGAGAGCGGCGGGCTGCGCCGCATCCGGCGCGGCTTCACCAACATTTCCCAGGATCGGCGCGTCCAGGTGATCATCATCGCCTGGCTGTTCGGATCGTTCATCGAGGGCGCCGCCGGCTTCGGCACGCCGGCGGCGGTCGCGGTTCCGCTGCTCGTGGGGCTCGGCTTTCCGGCGCTGGCCGCGGTGGTGGCGGGCATGTTGATTCAGAGCACGCCCGTGTCGTTCGGTGCCGCTGGTACACCCATCCTGGTCGGTGTCAGCACGGGCCTGACCGGGGATGCGAACGTCGCGGCCTACGCCGCCCCGTTCGGCGAGTGGAGCGCGTTTCTCTCGGCGATCGGCCTGCGCGTGGCGCTGCTGCACGCCATCACGGGCACCCTCATTCCGCTCATCGTCGTCGCCATCATGACGCGGGTGTTCGGCGCGCGCCGGTCCTTCGGCGAAGGGCTCGAGGTGTGGCGGTTCGCGTTGTTTGCGGCGGTGGCGATGACCGTGCCGTACCTCATCGTCGCCGCGACGCTCGGCCCGGAGTTCCCATCGCTCCTCGGCAGTCTCGCTGGCCTTGCGTTGGTCACGACTGCCGCGCGCCGTGGCTGGCTCATGCCGACGACCACCTGGGAGTTTCCGCCGCGGCAGGCATGGCCCGCCGACTGGTCCGGACGGCTTTCGGTCGGTGCCGAGGAAGACGGCGGCGCGGAGGCGACGGCGATCCAAATGGGCGCCGTGCGGGCGTGGGTCCCCTACCTTGTCGTGGCACTCCTGCTCCTCATCTCCCGACTGCGTGTCTTGCCGTTCGGCGACTGGCTGACCGCGTGGACGATCGAGTGGCCGTCTATTCTCGGAACCGATATCACCGCGCGCGTGCAACCACTCTTCCTGCCGGGCACGATCTTCATTGCAGCCTCGCTCGTCACCGTGGCGCTGCACCGCTTGCCAGCGGCCGCTTACGTCCGAGCCTGGAGCCGTTCACTGCGGACGCTCGGCACGGCGTCGGTGGCGCTCGTCTTTACCGTGCCGATGGTGCAGGTGTTCATCAACAGCGACGGCTCCGCTGGATACGCGCGCATGCCGATTGCGCTGGCCGACGGTGTCGCCGCGTTGGCTGGCACGGCGTGGCCCATGTTCGCGCCGTTCATCGGCGGCCTCGGCGCGTTCGTCGCGGGGAGCAACACCGTCAGCAACATGATGTTCGCTCTCTTCCAGTTTGGTGTTGGCCAGCGAATTGGCGTCGATCCGGCCTGGACGGTCGCGCTTCAGGCCGTCGGCGGCGCGGCCGGTAACATGATCTGCGTCCACAATGTCGTGGCGGCCTCGGCGGTGGTGGGCCTCGTGGGTCGAGAGGGCGTGGTCATCCGTATGACGCTGCTGCCGTTCGTGTACTACGCGCTATTGCCGGGTGCGATCGGCTACGCCGTGGTGTGGACGCCGTCGCACGGGTTGCTGAACGCCGGGACGCTGGTTGCCGTGGTCATCGCTCTGGGCGCGGTCGCGCTGGTCAGGACAGGCTTGTGGCGCGGGCGCGTCGACGCCGGCGCCCGCACGGCCACGCCGTCACAGCGATCTCAGCCCCTTGACTGAGTGGGTGCTTAACGGTTCTGGGGGGTCGCGGCCGGGCACGTCGTTGTAGGCCCCGCTGACATCGACGGCGGACGGGGTCGCCGGCTGAGAAAAAGGGGACAGGCCCCTTTTTCGTCGGCGTTGGTTCTCGAAAAAGGGGCCTGTCCCCTTTTTCCGACCCTCTAGATCTCGCGACCCCATTTCCGTTAAGCACCCCTCCCCTTGCCGCCGTCGGGACGTGGTTCGCCGCGCCCGTCCACGTGTCCGCGCGCCGCGTCGTAGTAGCAGACGCCTTGACCTTCTACAGATGTGGCGATATATGTAGAAGCCAGAGATATTTCTGCGCTGATCGATAGCCCCGTCCCCCGAGGTACCCGGGAGGATGTTCAACTTTACGGAGGAGAGACCCGTGAGATGGTGGAGACGATTCCTGAAGCGACGTCGTCTCGAGCGCGATCTCGACGCGGAGCTGCGGTTTCACGTCGAACAGCAGGTCGCCGATCTGACACGAACTGGTCTCACCGAGTCCGAGGCGCGCCGCAGGGCTCGGCTGACGTTCGGAGGCCTGGAGCAGATCAAGGACGCGTGCCGCGACGTCCGGGGCACGGGCTGGCTGGAAAGCGTCTTCCAGGACATCCGGTACGCCTTGCGGGGATTGCACTCTACGCCGGTTGTCTCGGCGGCCGTTGTCATGTCACTGGCGTTGGGCATCGGCGCGAACAGCGCCGTCTACACGGTCGTCCACGCTGCGCTGCTCAGGGCTCTGCCGGTCTCTAACCCAGACCGTCGCGCAGCGCAGATCGACCCGGCAACGGCCCTCCGGTTCGAATGAGGGCCGTTACCAAATCTACTGTGGCGATCTCACAGCGCGCCAGCTCGCCACGGTCCGGTGACAGCGAACGTGATCCCCGGCGACTGGATGTTGACGAACAACCAGCGCCCATCCGGGCTGAACGTGGCGCCGGCGAACTCCGACCCCGTGAAGTCGCCGCTGATCCCATTCCGCTCGCCGCTGAGGATGACGTTGTTCTGCGCGAAGCGGAAGACCTGACCATCGGTCGTGAGCCCGTGGAGGAACTCCGTACCGCCGCCATCTTCACAGAGCACCAGGCCACCCCTTGGACTCACACAGATGTTATCCGGCGCGTTGAGCACTTCCGCGCTCGGCGACTCGAACACGAGCCGCAGCGTCTCGCTCATCGGCTCGTATTCCCAGATCTGACCCTCTTCGGCGTTCCCACCGCTCGTCGAGACGAAGAAGACGCTGCCGTTGCCATACCAGGCGCCTTCGAGCCGTGCAAAGCGCGCACCGCCTTTCGCCCATCCCTGTTCGAACACCTGCGGCTCGTCGGGCAGGTTGGGGTCGGGCTGATCGATGGTCACCCATTCAACGTCGAGCTGCTCGTCCTGCTGCTGGCCCATGGCGGTGTCGTATTGCGGACGACCGGCAATGGCGAGCATCTGCAGCGTGCCGCCGGCCGCCAAGCGCCCCCGACTGTTCGGAATGAATCGATAGAACCCTGACGTGCCCGCGTCTTCGGTCTCGTACACGATGCCCGTGTGCGGATCGACCGCCACCGCCTCGTGGACAAAGCGGCCCATCGCCGTGAGCGGCATGGGGGTCGCGCCGCCGAAGACGGGCACGTCGAAGATGTAGCCGTGCTTCTCGGTGAGCGTGTTGTCCTCGGTGGGCTCGTCCAAGGCCTCCTCACAGGTCAGCCACGCACCCCAGGGTGCCGGACCACCGGCGCAGTTACGTACCGTGCCGCTCACGCTCGGCCAGCTCGCCACCAACCGTCCTCGGCGCGGGTCGAACTCCAGCGTTGTTGTGCCGCCGCCGGCGCGCGCGTCATAGGCCAGCCCGGTGGCAAAGGCGTCGACGTCTGAACCCACCTCGTGATTCCGCACCAGCCGGACGCGGCCGCGCCGCGAGCGAAACGCAGCCATGCCGTCATGCAGCGCCGGCGTGAGTGTGCCGTCACTCAGCAAGTCGCCCGTCCAGCCGAACGTCACATACTGAAAACCGGCTGGTAAGAACAAGAGTGGGAGGCCAGTCGCGGCGTCGTTCACGACTCGCAGCGGCCCGTAGTCTGGACTGCAGTCGCGCCGAGGCCGCCCGTTTCCCTGTCCGTACGTTCCATTCTGCTCGGCGCGCGCCAGCAGTGCGTGAAGCGGCGCGGTGGCGACCGCGCCAGCCAACGCCCCCTGCGTCAAGAACCGTCTGCGACCGATGCTGGGGTGGCCGTGGCCGTTCGACTCGTGATCTGCCATCTCTCATCCCTCCTATGGCTGGCGCGGCTTCAGCCCATGTAGGGCGCGGCTTTAGCCGCGCCAGAGCGCCAGAGTCGCTCGTGAATCGCGGGCTACTATGAACGGCGGACGTGTCAACTCTGTGAAGACAGCCCAACGACCGTGCAAAACTGCGACGAGTTCGAGTAACCTCATCAAATGCGATTGCGACGTTCGGCGCTCTTGGCGATCATCCCCGTGAGCCTCGCGTGCTCACCGCCTCCGCCTTCCGGCGCAACAGGGAACGCAGACGACGGCCGTGTCGCCGCCTTTGTGGGTGCGCGCATCATCGACGGAACCGGGAGGTCGCCAGTCGAAGATGGCGTGCTGATCGTCCGAGAGGGCCGGATCGAAGCCGTCGGACCAGCGGCCGATCACCCACCGCCGGCGGGTGCGAGGCGCGTCGACCTGCGCGGCAAGACGCTCATGCCAGGCATGATCAACGCACATGGACATGTGAATAACGTGCGTGGATTGCAGTCAGGGCCAGAGCTCTATACGCGCGACAACATCACCCGCCAGCTTCGCGTCTACGCGCGTTACGGCGTGACGACGGTCTTTAGTCTCGGCGACGACGGGGCGGCGGGTGTGGAGGTGCGGGACGCGCAGCCAATGAACACCGTCGACATGGCGCGGCTCTTCCTCGCCGGTCCCGTTGTCAGCGCGACGGATCCACGGGCCGCGCGGCGCGCGGTGGACGAGGTCGCGGGCATGAAGGCCGACATCGTCAAGATTCGCGTCGATGATAACCTCGGCACGAGCGCGAAGATGCCGCCTACGGCCTACAAGGCGGTCATCGACCAGGCACATCAGCACGGGCTCGAGGTCGCGGCGCACATCTTCTACTTGCAGGATGCGAAAGACCTTCTGGCCGCCGGAGCCGACTATATCGCGCACAGCGTGCGCGACGTGGCGGTCGATGATGCCTTGATTGGTCTCCTGAAGGCACGCGACATCTGTGTCTGTCCCACCCTCATGCGCGAGGTCTCCACCTTCGTATATGAATCTCGACCGGCCTTTTTCGACGATCCGTTCTTCCAGCGTGAGGTGGAACCGTCGACGATCGAGGGCCTGGAAGCGGCCGAGTATCAGACCTCGATACGCAACGACGCCGCCGCGCAGCAGTACAAGGAGGCGCTCGACGTGGCGCAAGCCAACCTCAAACGCCTCACCGACGCCGGTGTGCGCATTGCCTTCGGTACAGATACTGGTCCGCCAGGACGCTTCCAGGGCTACTTCGAGCACCTCGAGCTGGAACGCATGGTCGAAGCCGGGCTGACGCCGATGCAAGCGCTCGTCGCAGCTACCGGTGATGCGGCCCGTTGCATGAACATTGGGGATCGCGTTGGCACGCTAGAACCCGGATTGGAAGCGGACTTCCTGGTCCTCGAACGCAACCCGCTCGAAGACATTCGCCATACACGGACACTCGAGTCGGTGTGGATACGAGGCAGTCTGGGTAACAAGCGGGAGCAGGCAAAGGATTAGCTTGGCTTACGTAACGCATTTCAGAATTACGATGACGTAATCTGCAACCACCACACACCGCGTACGACGTGATCAACGCGGCGCTGTCGTTATTCGTCTCACCTTGAGAGCCTCGTTGTCGACGGAGATCACTTCCAATCGGTAGGGCGACAACTGTGCGGTGGGAAAGTCGACCTCGATGATGTTGTCCCGTTCGACGCGCCAGCGGCCGGCCACGGCATCCGGCCTGTCTGTTGCGCCCATGCGGTAGTGGAGCAGCTCGCCGCCTTCACGAAGCTCGATACCTTCGCGTCCACGCGAGGGCGGGAACGCGAAGGTCGACGGTCGGAAGACGGTGACCTCTCCGGAGTCTTCTTCCCGCGAGTGGATCCAGCGATTGAACAGCGCTGCCGGCAACGCAGTCATCGAGCGTCCTCTGTTCCCACGCGATTTCCCGCGCTACGGGCGTGCCGGCATCTTGGCCGCGGACGGCCTGGCGCCGATCGGCGCGCCGTAAGTCTTCGCTGGCGCACCTGAGCCGACGCCGCCTGACTGCGCGCGTTGATCGGCGGACGCCATCGGAACCCCGCGCATGCCGCCACGACCCGCCGGGTAATCGTCGCCCATAGCGATCACCTTCGCCGCCTCGCCAGGCGGCCCCTGGGGACTCGCCGGCGACGAGACCTTGGACTCCGCGCCCGAGCCTGGCATGCGCGTGGGCATCGGCATCGCGGGCACCGCCGCACTCGCGATCGGATACTGCGGCATGGGCGTCGAGGCCGGCTGTCCGGCGTAGCGTTCTGTCCCACTTGTCGGCACTGGCTTCTTCCTCATGATAGGCCTCTCTCAGTTCGCCTCATTCGATGGTCGCCTGATTCGATGGTGCCTCAGTCGCCGATCGGCCACCAGCCGTGCCACCAATCAGGGAAGCTGGGCTCCCACGCCGCGGTCCAGACCCTCGCGTCGTTGCCGACGACGAACACGTCGAGCTTGTCGGCGCTCCGCGACACCGCGGTCACCGGGGCGCCGGGCGCCGCGCGCCCACCGTTCAGTTCCCACCAGCCATGCCACCAGTCCGGGAAGGAGGGCTCCCATGCGGCCGTCAAGATGGCTCCGTTCACGTCGGTAACGAAGATGTCGAGCTTGTCGGTGCTGCGGGAGACTGCGTGGACGGGTGCACCTTGCGGAGCGCGGATGTCGCCGATCGGCCACCAGCCATGCCACCAATCAGGAAAGCTGGGTTCCCAGGCCGCCGTGTAGACGCGACCATCCGTGCCGACGACGAAGATGTCGAGCTTGTCGGCACTCCGCGACACTGCGGTCACCGGCGCGCCAGGCGCGGCCCGGCCGCCGTTCAATTCCCACCAGCCGTGCCAGCCATCGGAAAACGCCGGCTCCCAGGCCGCAGTGAAGATGACGCCGTTCACGTCGGTGACGAAGATGTCGAGCTTATCGGCGCTGCGGGAGATTGCGTGGACGGCCGCGTCTTGCGGAACGCGGATGTCGCCGATCGGCCACCAGCCGTGCCACCAGTCGGTGAAGCCGGGTTCCCAGGCCGCCGTGTAGACGCGACCGTCGGTGCCCACGACAAAGACGTCCAACTTGTCCGTGCTGCGCGAGACGGCCGTGACGTGTGCGCCCGGCGCCGCGACGCCGCCGTTCAACTGCCACCAGCCGTGCCACCAATCGGGGAAGCTGGGCTCCCAAGCCGCCGTGTAGACGACGTTGTCCGTGCCAATGACAAAGGCGTCGAGCTTGTCGGTGCTCCGTGACACGGCATGCACCGGCGCCGCTGCCGCCGCCCGCCCTCCGTTCAACGACCACCAGCCATGCCACCAGTCGGGGAAGGCCGGCTCCCATGCGGCGGTCAAGATCGCACCGTCTCGATCCGTGACAAAGATGTCCAACTTATCAGGGCTGCGCGAGACCGCACCAATCTGCGCGAGCGCCGGCACACGGGGACTGGTCAAGACCGTGCGGGTCGTGCCAATCGTCGAACGCTCCACGTCGAGCGTCGCCTGCATGCGCACGACCTGTCCCGCCGTGAACATGAACATCGCCGTATCGTCGACATAGTCCATGTAGTTCATGAACAGGTCGCCGTTGGGGCCGTTGTTGCAACTGAGATGCGGGAACGCCGGCGCGCCAAAGTTTGAGCCACCTTGATTGGGTGTGTCGTCGACCATATCGCTGCCGCCGCAGCCCGTGCCGTCATCGCCCCAGATGTGGAAAAGATTGACCCAGTGTCCGACCTCGTGTGTCGTCGTGCGCCCCAAGTTGAAGGGCGCCGCCGCGGTGCCGGTGGTGCCGAAGGCGCTGTGGAGGATGACGACGCCGTCTGTCGCGGCGGCTCCGCCGGGGAACTGCGCGTAGCCGAGCAGATCGCCAACCGCGGACGTGAGGCGGGGCGCGGTCCAGATGTTGAGATATCGGTCCGACGGCCAGGGGTTGGCTCCGCCTGTGGCGGCAGACTTGATGCCGTCGTTATCGGTAAAGCTGGCCGCGCTCGTTTGCGTCCGTGTAATGCCGCCGGTGGCATTTCCCTGCGGATCCACGGCCGCCAGCTGGAACTCGATCCGGGCATCCGCCACGAGCGGCTGAAAGACCGCCGGGACCGACGCGACATCGGGATTGAGCCGCCGAAAATCGCGGTTCAACACGTCGATCTGGCTGCGGATCTGATCTTCGGAGATGTTCTGCTGGCTGGTGTTGTGGACGACATGAACCACCACGGGGATGACGGTGATGCCCGCGCGCAGCGCCTGAGCGCCGCGCGACCGATAGGCCAGGCTCCGATTTTCGATCGCGGCTCTCGCCCTCGCGTACTCGGGATTGGTAGTCAGGAGCCTGCGGTGGACATCCATCGTGCCGCAGGTTCGCCGTGGTGGGACTGTGCTCATGGCATGTCTCCTTCGCGTGTCTTCGCGCGCTGTTCACCACCTGTAACGGCTTTTGCTGGACGTTCGTACAGGGAAAGCGGATCTCGTGCCTCCTTGATAGTGAACGCATCATGCGCCGATACCGAACGCGCCATGACGGAAGCACAGCTCACGCGTAGATCGGCTCCCGTCGACGGCGCCGCGCCCGTTACCGCTCGTCACGCGGACGCTACGCCATCGTTGCGCGACACGAGGAACCTCTGGATCACTCGACCGACAGCGTCCGGATCCTGGAGAGGCATCATGTGGTTCGTCCCTGCGACGATGGCGATCTCGGCATGCGGCAAGAGCGTCCTGGCCCGCGCGGTAATCTGCGCGGACAGCTGGTCGCCCTATTGCGTCGCGCGGGACCGGCGCAAACCGTCGGCCGCCACGGCGAGCACGATAATGACGCCGATCATGATCTCCTGCACGAACGTCGGCCACCCCATCTGCTGGCTGCCGTTGCGCAGGAACGCCATGATGAGGGCGCCAATCATGGAGCCCAGGATGCTGCCCTCGCCGCCGCTCAAGCTGCCGCCGCCAATCACGACGGCCGCGATGACATCGAGCTCGCTGCCAATCGCGACCGTGGGATCCCCTTGCCGAAGCCGCGACATCTGCATCACGCCAGAGAGGCCAAAGAGCAACCCCGCCAGGCCGTAGATCCAGACCTTGAGTCGATCGGTCGCCACGCCACACGCACGCGCCGCCGCTTCGTTCGACCCGATGGCAAAAACGCGGCGGCCAAACACCGTGTTCCCGAGCACGAGGGCTGCAACGACGGCCAGCAGCAGCGCCACCCACACCCCGGGCGCCACCAGGAGCCACGCGGGGTCTGGAAACGTCACCGCCAGCTCGTTCACCCAGGTGTCGGGCACGTTGACTGTCTGCTGATCCGCCAGCCATTTGGCGACACCACGCGCGATCCCGAGCATGCCCAGCGTGGCAATAAACGGTAAGACCTTCAAACGGGTGACCACCAGACCGTTGACCACGCCGACGAGACCGCCGATGACGACGCCGGCGACCAGTGCCGGGAGTGGTGACCAGCCAGCGCGGAGGGTGGTGGCGGTCACGACACCCGTGAGCGCAATGACCGATCCGACCGACAGGTCAATCCCACCGCTGACGATGATCATCGTCATCCCAATCGCGCCCAGGGCGACGATCACCGTCTGCGCCGAGACGATGCGGAAATTTCGCATCGAGAGATAGTTGGCCGGCGAGTCGCTCAGCAGCGTGAAGAACAGGATCACGGCCGCCAGCCCGAGAAACGGACCGAGCCGCACTAGCCATCTCCCGACTTCAAGACGAGCAGCTTGCAAGGTCGCACCTCACACGGAGCAGGTGCCAGGGGCAAGGTGTAAGGTGCCAGGGCTGTCTCAGGGTAAAGGGACCCTTGACCCTTGGACAGCCCTGAGACCTGGCCCCTCGCCCCTAGCTACCGATAGCAGCCTCCAACACGCGTTCAGGCGTCCATTCGGCGATGGGTCGGACCGGAGACAACCGGCCGCGCGACATCACGGCCAATCGGTCGCACATACCGAACAGCTCTGGCAGATACGAGCTCACCATCACAATGCCCTTGCCCTCGCTGGCCGCCTCGCCAATGGCCTCATAGATCTGCACCTTGCTGCCTATATCGATACCCTTGGTCGGCTCGTCCAGCAGCCAGATGTCGGCGCTCTGGTGACGGAGGCGCGCCAGCGCCACTTTCTGTTGATTCCCACCCGACAGCGTGCGAACCGGCTGAGCGGGCCCTCGTGCGCGGACACCAAGCGCGCGCATCTGCTGCTCGGCCTGGCGTGCCTGTTCCGAGCGCGCAATCCAACCATATCGCGCGCAGCTGCCATATCGCGTGCAGGTGATGTTATCGGCCACGGAGAGTCTGAGCGTGAGCCCTTCGTGTGTGCGGTCTTCGCTCAGGAAGCCGATGCCTCGCGCCAGCACCTCCCATGGTCGCGCCGCACCCGTGCGAATCTCGGCACCGCGCACGCGCACCCGTCCCGCAGCCGCGCGGTCCAGGCCCACCAGCACGCGCAGCATCTCCGTGCGTCCGGCGCCCACGAGACCCGCGATCCCGAGCACCTCGCCGCGTCGCACCGCAAAGCTGGCGTCGCTCACCGCCGGTGGCGCCGCCACGTGCTCCACTTCGAGCAGCACGTCCCCAGGGGCGGCCCGGTCGCGGCGTGGAAAGACATCCTCGACCGAGCGGCCAACCATCGCGGCAATGAGCTCGGCATCCGTCGTGCTCGCGAGCTCGCCGGACAGGACGCTCCGGCCATCCCGGAGCACGGTGAAGTCCTCGGCCACCTCGCGAAGCTCCTCGAGAAAGTGGCTGATGTAGACGGACGACACTCCGTGGCTACGGAGGCGCCGCACCATCGCAAACAGGCGATCGACGTCAGCCCGTGGCAAGCTGCTGGTTGGCTCGTCCATCAGGACAACCGACGCATTCGACACAATCGCCCGGCAGATCTCGACCACCTGTCGCGCAGCAATGGGGAGATCACCCACGCGCCGGTCGGGTCGCAACTCTGCATGATGGAACTGTTCGAGGACGTCAGCGGCGCGGCGGCGACACTGATCCCAGTCCAGCAGCCCGCGGCGGGTCGGCTCCTGGCCCATGAGGATGTTTTCGGCCACCGTGAGATGCGAGCAGAGTGAAAGCTCCTGATGGATCAGCGCGACGCCGGCGCGCCGGGCGTCGAGCGGTGACGCCGGCGCATAACGGTCTCCTTGGAGGCTCATCGTCCCCGCATCGGGGACGAGGGCCCCGACGGCGATGTTCATCAGCGTGGTCTTGCCGGCGCCGTTCTCGCCAATGAGCGCGTGCACGCGGCCAGGGCGCAGCTCGAGCGCGACACCGTCGAGTGCCACCGTTGGCCCGAAGCGCTTCTTGATGCCGGACAGGGTCAGCACGTTCGTTCGGCGAGCCGGTTCGATCGAAGGTTCAGCGGTTCACCGGTCAGCAGTTCAGAGGTTCCGGCGTGGCCGGGTGCTGGGTGCCGAGTCCCCCCACACGTCGGCACTACCGCAGGTACTCGTCTATGGGCGGATTCAGCAAGGCCTGAGACTCCGGCGTCTCGACGTTCTCGGCCGTCACGAGCGTCACCCCCGTGTCGATCCGCCGAGACACCTCCTCACCCTGCAGGTGCGCAACCATCGTCGTCACGCCGCGGTACCCCATCTCGAACGGGTCCTGCAGGACGATGCCGTGGAGCTGGTCCCGGCTCATCGCCTGCACGAAGGTCTCGCTGGCGTCGAAGCCAATGAACTTCACCCGACCGGCCCGACCGAGGTCTTGCAACGCGAGCAGCATGCCGTGTGTGGAGTTCTCATTGACCGTGAAGACGCCATCCAGCCCCTGGCCGAAGCGGTTGAGCAGGTTCTCGGACGCGCGCTTCGCCGTATCACGTGTGGGACCGGCATGCTGATCGGAAGAAATGAGCTCGATGTCCGGGTATTTCTGCGTCACCCGTTCGACAAAGCCACGCTCGCGCGCCTCGGTGCTCGCCGAGCCTTCCTGATAACGAAGGAGCAGCACCGTGCCCTTGCCCTCGAGCAACATGCCAAGACGGTCGGCCGCGAGCACGCCGCCCTCGTAGTTGTCGGTCGCCACGAAGCTGACCGTGTCGTCTGATGCGAGATCCGAGTCGATGATGACCGTGGGAATGCCCGCGCGTCGTGCCTCGTCAACCGGCCGCACGAGCGCGCGCGCGTCGAGCGGCGCGAGCACGAGACCGTCGACGCCTTCACTCAAGAATCCTTCGACCACTTGAATCTGCTGTTCGCGGTCGTCCTCGCGCAGCGGTCCCTTCCAGGCGAGCCTGACGTTCACGCCCTTGGTTTCGAGCTCGCGCACAGCCCTGATAGCGCCGGCGTGAATGCTCTTCCAAAACTCGTGCGTCGTGCCCTTTGGGATCATCGCCACGTGAAACTCGTTGGAAGACCTGCCCCTGCCGCAGGCGCCCGCGAGGAGCGCGCTGGCAAGAAGCGCCCCGACGATTACCTTCAGCGGTCGCATACTCTGGCATCCCCCTCAATCGAGCTCGAGCACGGCCTTGATGTAGTCGGGCGACCGACGGTCGGGACCGCCGAACGCTTCCGGCACTTGGTCGAGCGAGCAATAGCGATGCGTAATAAAACGACTGACCTCGATCGTGCCGTCCTCGACGAGCGCAAGCGCACGACGGTACACGGCCGGTCGCCCGTCTGAATCGAAGCCACCCGAGCCGCCGGCGGTGGCGACCAGCGTCGGCTCACGAAACTGGAGGTGGTTGATCACACTGAGCTCGACGTCCGTCTGTCCATGCGCGTACAGCACGATAGTCGCCTGCTTGCGAATCAGCAGGGGTATATCACGGAACAGCGCCCCCGTGCCCGACGCGTCGATGAGCCACTCGACACGTCGGCCGTTCGTGCGATCGAGAATCGTCTGGACGACGTCGACGGCGGTCGGGTCGATCACGTCGGCGCCAAAGGACGCCGCCAGCGCGCGACGGGCAGGATTCGGCTCGGACACGAAGACGTGACCCTCGTAGCTCAACGCACGACGCAGGTATTGCAAGAACAAGAGACCTGCCGGCCCGGCGCCAGCGATGAACACACTCATGGCTCGTGCCTCGCCTCGCCGTGGCACGAGATGATAGCGTCCGCGGGCACGCTGGCCGGCTTCCATGGTGTGCACGATACACGCCAACGGCTCCACCAGGGCCGCTTCGGCGTGCGGCACCCCAGCATCGTACCGAACGCAGTTTACAGCAGGGATGATCAGGTAGTCGGCCATGCCGCCCGGCAGGCCGGTGAGACCATGCTCTTGATAGAACTCGCACTGGTGCGAGTCACCCGATGCGCAGTACTCGCAGAGGGCCTGGCGCCCCGCGCTCACGCAGTTGATGCCCTGATCGACGATGACGGCGTCACCCGGCTTCAGGTCACGCACCTCTCGTCCGATCTCCTCCACGATGCCCGCGTTCTCGTGGCCGAGGATCTGTGGCGCCCGACTGAGGGGAATCGGACGTCCGCTGCGATCGGTGTTGTAGTTGCCGCGCCCGTCGTAGATGTGGAAGTCGGTCCCGCAGAGACCGACGGCCGCCACGCGCATCACCACATCACGCGGCGAAGGGTCTGGTCTCGGAACATCGCGAATCTCGAAGCGACGGACATCGCATAGGACGGCGGCTCTCATGAAACTATAACGAAATGGCCTGCTCCGCCCACACCTGGAACTCGCGATGCTTGCTGCGCTCGGCGCACGTGACCTCGCCGGTGGCCACCTTGATCATATGCTCGAAGATGCGTTGCCCGACCGCCTCGCTCGTCTCTGTCCCGTCGATCACCCCGCCCGCCGACAGATCGAGGTCGCGTGACATTCGCTCGAACACGGACGTGTTGGACGCCAGCTTCACCACCGGTGCGATCGCATTTCCAATGGTTGTCCCACGTCCGGTGGTAAAGACGATCACGGTTGCGCCAGCCGCCACGAGACCCGGCGTCGACTCTTGGTCGTAGCCGGGCCCCTGCATCAGGTGCAGCCCGCGCCCCTTCGGCGGCTCGGCGTAACCGGTCACGCCCTCGACGCGCGTGGACCCAGCCTTGGCCATGGCCCCCAGCGATTTGATGGTGATGTTGAGGAGGCCTCCGGCGACGTTGCCGGGGCTCGGGTTCTCGCCGAGAATCGTCCCAAATCGTGCTGCCACGTCCTTGTACCAGTCGACCATCCCGTACACCGCCCGACCCGTCTCCGCGTCCTTCGCCCGTTTCGCAAGGATATGCTCGGCGCCACAGAACTCCGGCACCTCTGTGATGAGCACCGTGCCACCGCAGCGGACCAGCGCATCCGCACCGTGCCCGAGGCTTGGATTGGCCGAGAGGCCCGAAAACCCATCCGATCCACCGCACTTGACACCCAAGACGAGCTCGCTCACCGACGCCTCGGTGCGGGAGTGCTGGTTGACGATGGGAAGCATTGCTTCGATCGCCTCGAGCCCGCGACGGACCGAGGCTTCCGTTCCACCTGCGTCCTGAATGCCGATGCGCACGACGGGCTTGTTGAGCAGGCGGCCATGGTCGCCGAGATACCGCTCGAGCACCGTGTGATTCGTCTTCTCGCAACCGAGACCGACGAAGACCACGCCGCCCACGTTGGGGTGATCCCCGTAGTTGGAAAGCGTTCGCAGCAGGATATCGAGGTTCGTGCCGTCGGAGCAGCCACATCCCTTGTTGTGCGGAATGGCAACGACGCCGTCGACGTTCGGGAACTCGTCACGCGTATACAGAGTGAATTCTGCGATCGTGGCAATTTGCGACGCTTCGTGGCTCGCACACATGCTCGTCGGCACGACGAGCACCCAGTTGCGCGTCCCGACGCGACCGTCCGAGCGACGGAAGCCACGGAACGTCGGTCGCTCCGCCTCCGGCACGTACTCGGGCGCTGGCGTCTGGAGGTTGGGGTCGAGATCGCGCACGACCGGAACCTCGTTCGACATGTTCTGCGGCGTCACCCATTCACCTTCACCGATCCCGGTCGACGAGCCAATGGGCTCGCCATACTGCCGCACGTACTCGCCCGCAGGAATCGCGTGCAAGGCGAACCGATGCCCGGCCGGCACGCTCTGCCGGATCTCGATGAGGCGCCCGTCTCGCCTCACGCGCGTCCCCGCGGGCACGTCGTGCTTGACGACGGCCACGTTGTCCCGCGAATCTACCACGATGGCGTACGCGCTGAGCAGCGCGCTCTCAGTTCCTGCGTCGGTCATTGCGCGCCTTCTTGATCAACACCGCCTGTCCAGCGGCGGGGCTGAAGCCCCGCCCTACCGCCAGTACAGGGTAGGGCGCCCTTTAGGGGCGCCATGGCTGGGCTAAAGGCCCGCCCTCCTGCTCGTTGGGTCGGCCCACCACCCGCGTTCCTTCAACTCCACGAAGCGTCGGACGGTCTCCACGATACCCGCGCGAAGCGGCGTGCTGGGCACGCCCGGCACGGTTCGGCGCAGCGCCGAGTCGTCTAGCGCGGACGGAATGGGTATCGGCGCGCCTCCGACGTCGATGAGGTCGCGCGCGCCCGGCAGGGCCTCGTCGACAAGACCGACGAAGTCCGTCACCTGGGCCGTCTCGCCGTGGAGGTTGAAGACGTGCGCGCCGTCCGGCGCGCGATCCGCACACGCCACGAACGCCTCGGCCGCATCCGCGACGTACACGAAGTCGGTCTCGCCACTGAACCGGATACCGAAAGGACGTCCGAGCACCGCGTGACGGATGGCTTCGGTGGGATCACTCGTCACCCCGGTGTCCCGGCCGACGCCGTACACTGCGAGCGGGCGAAGACCCACGCTCGAGAGACCGCAGTCGAGGTAGTAAACCCGCGCATTGCCCTCGTTCGTGCGCTTGAACCAACCGTAGTGCGTCGTCGGCTCGCCGCCGCCTCGCTCCGAGACCGGTCCGTTACCGTCGTCACCCAGACCAATGACCGCCGCGGAGCTCGCGTACACCACGCGCTCGACGCCAAGCACGCGGGCGGCCTCGAACACGTTCAGCGTGCCGACCACGTTGACCATCGCGCCCAGCGTAGGATTGGCACGACAAGTGGGCACTTGGACGCCCGCCAAGTGGATCACGCGGCGCGCACCTGAAGCAGCCAACGCACGCTGGACCATCGCACTGTCCGTGATGTCGCCCTCGACGAACTCGATGGCGCCCATCGCGTCGGGCGCCAGAATGGCCTCGAGGCGCGAGCGGTCGGACCCCTGGTCGAAGACGACCGGCGTCACGCCTCGCTCAAGGAGCAGCCGTGCGATCCAGGCGCCAATGCAGCCCAGAGCTCCGGTGACGAAATAGCGTTCGCTCATTGGTCTAGCCAGTTTCGCATAAATCGCCGCCCTCGAACAGACCAACCGGGCGGCTCCTGCCTCCAGCTTACATCAGCCATGGCCGGTAGGGCGCCCCTTGTAGGGCGCCATCTAAACGTTCGAGCGATCTGGGGACGTGGCTAGAGCCGCGGCCTACCCTATGCTCTGCCGCACACCTGGTGGCGCGGCCAACCGCCTCCGCCAAGGCTACGGCGGGTCCGCCGTAGCGCGAAGCGCGAAGGCGGAAGCCACGCCCTACCTGATGCTCCGCCGTAGTGTTGACTTGCAAACGTCCGACGCGTAGAGTCCAAATTCAAGCATCGATGGAAATTCGTCGACTCTGATCGCTTGGCGCTGCCACATTGGTAACACCATGCATTGACAGGCCCGTGCCTACGCATCTGCCCAGATCGCGCACGCGGCCGTTGAGGGACGGGGAGGAGGAAGCGTACCATGTCGAAAGGACTCACCACGTACGTTCGCTGCGCGGCGGTGGTACTCGCGGTTGTGGTGGTGGCGTGGCCGTGGCCCGTCCACGCGCAGGCCATGAAGGGAGCACTGCTGGGGATTGTGACCGACGAGACGGGCGCGGCAGTCCCTGGTGTCACGGTTGTCGCGACGGAGATCCAGACGAACCGTGAAACGACGGGGGTCACCAACGAATCCGGCTCCTACACGTTACCGAATATTACGAACGGCGTGTACCGGGTCGAGGCGGAGCTCCAGGGCTTCAAGAAGACCACGCGGGACAACGTGCGCGTGGACGTCAACACAACCGTTCGCGTCGATTTCGCGCTGGAGCTGGGCGAGGTGACCGAGTCGATCACCGTCGCAGGCGAGCCGCCGGTCCTCCAGACGGACCGCACCGACACGGGTCGGATCATCGAGTCGCGGCAAGTCCAGGACCTCCCACTTGGCTTCAACCGCAACTTCCAGGGCTTGTGGGTGACCGTTCCGGGCTCGTCGCGGCCGACGCGGCCACACTCGGAGTTCTTCAACCCGCAGGACAGCCTCGAAGCCAAGATCAACGGCCAGTCGCGGCTGTCGAACAACGTGCAGATCGAGGGCATCGACAACAACCAGCGCACGGGCCTGCTGACCGTGCTCATCCCCTCGCCCGAGGCCATTGAGACCGTGGGCGTGTCGACGAGCAACTTCGATGCGGAGCTGGGGCGCGCCGGCGGAGCCGTGACCTCGGTGACGCTCAAGTCGGGCACCAACGAGCTGCGAGGTAGCGCGTTCTGGTTCGGGAAAGATGACGCGTTGAACGCCAAGCCGTTCTTCGCGGACGTCAAGGCGCCGACCAGCTTCAACCAGTTCGGCGGCACGCTGGGCGGCCCCATCCTTCAGAACCGCCTCTTCTACTTCGGCGACTACCAGCGCACCAACGACGACCTCGGCAAGGTGCACCGTCTGACCATACCGCCCGCGGAGTGGCGCAACGGTGACTTCAGCAGCGCCTCCACGACCATCTATGATCCCGCGACCGGCAATCCGGATGGGAGCGGCCGAACGCCGTTTGAAGGCAACCGGATCCCGCAGGACCGCATCAGCCCGATCGCCCAGCGCTTGCTCGACCTGGTGCCGGCACCCAACCTCGACGCGGAGCCCGGTCAGATCAACTACGAGGCCACAGCGGTGCGCGAGAAGCGCACCGACAACTTCGACACAAAGATCACCTACCAGGCCAGCGCGGCCGATCAGATCGGGTGGCGCCTCAGCTTTATGCGACCGGAGATCTTCGACCCCTCGCCGGAGGAGTATGCCCTCTTCGGCGGGCCGACCAACGGAGGCTTCAACGCCACCGGATCCGCCACGACGTGGAGCACGACGTTCAACTGGACGCGCAGCCTGTCGGACACGTTGCTGTTGGATACACGCGCCGGCCTGAGCCGCTACCACAACATCGCCGACCCCCTAGGGCGCGGGTTGCCCTCGTCCGAGGAGCTGGGCATTACCGGCGCGAACCTCGACGACTACACGAGCGGGCTCACGTCGATCGATCTCAACAACGGCTACTCGAATCCGACGCTCGGCTTCGGCGGCTCGCTCCCGTGGGATCGATCGGAGCGGACCGTCCAGCTCGCCTCCACGCTCACCAAGCTGCTCGGCAATCACGCCGTGAAGGTTGGCGCGGACTATCGCTACAATCGCGACTTCCTGCTCCAGACCCAGGATAACGGCGGGCCGCGTGGTGTCTTCCGGTTCACCGGTGGAGGGACGGCCATTCCGACGGATCAGGCCGCCATCGACGGCGCCGCCAACACGCTGGCTTCCTTCCTGCTCGACCAGCCCAACAGCATCGGTCGTGACAACCGCGTCGTCGATCCCGTGATGATCCATCAGGCCCTCTTCACGTTCATCCACGACAAGTGGCAAGCCACGCCAAAGCTCACGGTGGACCTCGGCCTCCGACACGAGTTCTACACGCCGTTCTATGCCGAGGAGCGCGGCGGCCTGTCGAACTTCGATCCGGAGACGAACACGCTCCGTGTCGCCGGCTTCGGCGAGATCCCGACAAACCTCGGCGTGGAGAAGACCTATACGCACTTCTCGCCTCGCGTCGGACTCTCCTACCGCATCGACGATCGCATGGTCGCGCGCGCCGGATACGGGGCGACGACCATTCCGTTCCCCGACAACAAGTACGCGTGGGACAACTTCCCGGTGAAGCAGAACAACCAGTTCTCGGCGCCGAACTCGTTCCGGACGCCGGGCCTGCAAATGGCGGACGGCTTTCCCGCGCCGCTGGTCGAGGAGATTCCAGACGACGGCATCCTCGACGCGAGCGACCCGGCCCTGCTCGACCAGGGCTACAACGTCGTCCCACTGGACCTCGAGGAGGCGACGTTACATACGTGGAACGTCGCGCTTCAGCGAGAGCTGGCGGGGGGCTTCGTCGGTGAAGTTGCCTACGTGGGGAACTATGGCGACGGCGTGCTCTCGCGTCTTCAGGCGAACGCCGGTATGGTGCTCGGCGCCGAGGATGCCGGGCGGCCGTACTTCGAGCGTTTCGGCAGGACGGCGGAGACCAGAATCTGGGTGCCGACGACCACCCGGTACGACAGCCTGCAGGTGAAGGTGGACCGCCGGTTCAGCAACGGCTTCTTGATGACCAACTCGTACACGCTCGGGAAGTCCACCGACTACGCGAACGAGAACGGCTTCATCAGCACGCCGGCCGACCGCGAGCGGAGTCGCGGCCGGTCCAACTATGATCGGCGGCACACCTACAGCGCCAGCTTCGTGTACGAGCTGCCGTTCGGGCACGATGGACAGGGGCTCGCTCGGTGGGTGGCGGGTGGATGGCAGCTCGCCGGGCTCTTCACCGCCATGAGCGGCACGCCGGTCGACATCGATATGAGCGGGGCAACGCTCGGCGCCCCCAACAACACGCATCGTCCGAACATGGTGGGCGAGCCGCGGATCATCGGCGACATCGGACCGGGCGAACAGTACTTCGATCCGTCGGCGTTCGAGGCGCCACCGGCGGCAACGTGGGGGAACCTCACGCGTCACAGCAGCGGTGTGATAGGCCCTGGTTACGTCAACCTCGACCTGACGTTGGCCAAGCGCTTCGCCTTCGGCGCACGCTACGTCGAGCTCCGGATCGACTCGTTCAACGTAACCAACTCGCCGCACTTCAACAACCCAGAGAACACGCTCGGCGATACGGACTTCGGGCAGGTCACGGGCGCGTTCGGCGAGCGGAGCTTCCAGCTCGGCGCCAAGTTCGTCTTCTGAGACAGGGGCAAGGGGCGAGCAAAGCGAGGGTGCTTAACGGAAATGGGGGTCGCGAGATCTGGAGGGTCGGAAAAAGGGGACAGGCCCCTTTTTCGAGAACCAACGCCGACGAAAAAGGGGCCTGTCCCCTTTTTCTCCATCGTTCTGGCGATCGTCGTGACCCGCGTTTCCGTTCAGCACCCGGCTACGCCCGCAAAGCGAGCCCCCCTTGACGCGCATCGTTAGTGGTGCTACAAAGACGCGATACTACCATTGGTCAGGCGACTCTATCTGGTCTGTTGAGATTTGGTAGTTCCATTTCTCACTAAGGCTGGCGCTGAGGCTAGCACTGAGGCTGGCGTTCTGATGGGCTCCTGTCGGGTCCAGACGTGCCATCGTCCGCCTCAAAGAAGCCAGAGCGCGGAGCGAAGCGCCTAGCTTTTTGCGGCCCCGACAGAGGCGGCCAACTGGTATTTCCAATTCTTTGGATGGGATGGGAGGTCGCCATGCGGCGCCGTGTGCTCGCTTTGACGATTTGGATCTGCCTGCTCGCGCTTCTCTGCCTGGTCCCCGGGGTCGACGCTCAAGAGTTCCGGGGTCGGATTGAGGGTCGCGTGACCGACGATTCCGGAGCGGTCGTTCCCGGTGTCACCATCGCCGTCACGAACGTTGCGACCAACGTGGCATCGACCGCGGTCACCAATGACAACGGCAACTACGCCGTGCCGTTCCTCACACCGGGCACCTACAACGTGACCGCCGAGTTGAGCGGCTTCAAGGCGGTGGAGCGTGACGCGGTCGAGGTGCGTGTCGGCGACCGCCTCAGCCTGAACTTCCAATTGGAAGTCGGGGCGGTCGAGGAAGCCGTGTCCGTCACCGCCGCCACGCCGTTGCTCGAGACACGCACGGGCTCGGCTGGCCAAGTCATCGACGAGCGGCGCATCGCGCTCATGCCGCTCTCGGACGGCAATCCGTTCGTGTTGTCGCGGCTCGCGCCCGGCATCGCCTACCACGGGGATCTCAAGTTCTCCCGCCCCTTCGACAACGCCGGCACCTCGTCGATCACCGCCGACGGCGCGCCGGGCGGCAACGAGTTCACGCTCGATGGCTCCCCGAACATGACGCACGGCCGCCGCGTGGCGTTCGTGCCTCCGGCGGGCGCCGTTCAGGAGTTCAAGGTCGAGACGGCCAACTTCGACGCCCAGCAAGGGCACACCGCTGGCGCGAACATCAACGTCACGATGAAGAGCGGCACGAACCAGTTCAGTGGCGAAGGCTACTACCACTACCGCGACGAGACGCTGTCAGGAAACGACTTTTTCCTCGAGCGTGCCGGTGAGCCGAAGGACGAGCTCGATTACAAGCGGTTCGGCGGTGTGTTCGGCGGCCCAATCGTCTCCAGCCGCACCTTCTTCTTCACGTCCGTTGAGTGGCTGTACGACCAGTTCCCTGAGCCGGGGCCACAGACGGTGCCCACGGAGCGCATGCGCAACGGTGATTTCTCGGAGCTCCGCGCGGAAGGCATCCACATCTACGACCCGTTGACCGCCAGGCGCGAGGGCGATCGGATCGTTCGAGATCCGTTCCGCGGCAATATCATTCCGCAAGATCGTCTGGACCCCATCGCGCAGCAGTATCTCAGCCACTACCCGCTCCCCAACCAGCCTGGCAATCAGCTTCGCGACAACTACTTCTCGACGAACCCGCGCGGCGACGACTTCTATTCCGTCTCGGCGCGTGTGGACCACCAGTTCAACACCGCCCACAGGATGTTCGTGCGATACAGCCGGAACGACCGGAAGGAGAACCGCGGCAATTGGAGTGGTGAGGTCAACGGTATCCGCCCGACAGGCAACTTCCTGTTCCGGACGAACGACGCCCTCAACATCGACCACGTCTGGTCGATCAGCGCATCCTCGCTCCTCAACCTCCGCGGAGGCTGGTCACAGTTCGACGAGCCGAGCATTCGCCAGCATCAGGACCTGTTCGATCCCGCGAGCCTCGGGTTCTCATCGGACGTCAGCCAACTCTTTGGCGGCGCGCAGTACCTGCCGCGATTCGACCTCGACAACTTTGCCGAGCTGGGAGACACGTTCGCGGGCGGCACCAAGTCGCAGATTTATTCGTTCCAGCCGACCTGGACACGCATGGCCGGGAATCACACGTTCCGCACGGGCTACGACTTCCGGGCCTATCGCGAAGAAGCCCGGCCCAGTATCCACGCGGCCGGCGTCTACAACTTCCGCTCGGATTTCATCCGACAGCGCGACAACTCGACCAGTGAGTTCGGCCAGGATATGGCGGCGCTGTTACTCGGCGTCCCCTCCGGGGGATCCATCGACCGCAGCGCCGATCGCTTCAACCAGGTGCTGTACCACGGCTTCTTCGTCCAGGACGACTGGCGTGTGTCCGACAAGCTCACGCTGAACCTCGGCCTGCGCTATGAGTACGAAGGCGCGCCAACGGAGCGCTCCAACCGAAACGTGGCCGGCTTCGATCCGGACGCCATGCTTTCGATCACGGGCGCGGCCGAAGCCGCCTACGCGGCGAACCCGATCCTGCAAGTAGCTCCCAGCGACTTCCGCGCCCGCGGCGGGCTGCTGTTCGCCAACGACGATGGCCGCGGATTCCACAACGTGGATAAGAACAATGTGCAGCCGCGAGTCGGCTTCGCGTATCAGTGGGATGACAAGACCGCGCTGCGCGGCGGTTGGGCCATGTACACGGTTCCCGGCCTGTTCGAGATCGTTCGCCAGACTGGCTTCTCGCAGGCCACGCAGATTGTGCCGACGCCAGATCGCGGCCTGACCTTCCAAGCCGATCTCGCGAATCCGTTCCCCGACGGCGTTCAGGATCCGCCGGGCGCGAGCCTGGGACCGGACACCTTCGTTGGGCGGACGCTCGAGCGCTTCGAAGATCAGAACGGTTGGCGCAATGGGCAATCGATGCGCTGGGTGCTGAGCGTCCAGCGCGAGCTGCCCGGCCGCTGGATGGCCGAAGCGTCTTACGTCGGCAACCGTGGCTACGACCTTCAGACCGACGTGCACCTGAACTTCACGCCGGAGCCGTATTTGTCGACCAGCCCGATCCGCGACCAGGTCACGATTGACTTCCTGAACGACGAGGTGACGAATCCTCTCGAGGGCCTCGCGCCCGGAACGGGCACCGACAATCCCACGATTGACCGCGAGCGCCTACTGCGTCAATATCCGCAGTTCAGCGATGTGGAGGGCCGCCTCCACGATGGGTCCAGCCGATACGACTCGGCACAGTTCCGCCTGGAGAAGCGTTTCAGCGGCGGGTACACGGTGCTGACCAGCTACACGTGGTCACGGTTCCGCGATAAGGTCTTCCGGCTCAATCGGTCCGACACCTCATACGAGGACCGCATCGCGCCAAACGACATCCCTCACCGCCTCGTCGTCAACGGCATCTGGGAGCTCCCCTTCGGCAGGGGCCGCACCATCGCGACCGATGCGAACCGCTTCATGGATGCGCTGATCGGCGGATGGAACGTGTCGGTCCTGTGGCAGTACTCCAGTGGCACGCCGTTGGAGCTGGAGAACGACCGCTATTTCGATGGCGATCTGAGCCAGATTCAAACCGATTACTCCGACGTCGATCAACCGGTGTTCGATACCAGCGGCTTCTACTTCCACGATGCCGCGGTACAGACCAACGGCGCAGACGATTTCACGAAGCAGCGCAACGACGACCGCATCCGGCTCGACAACCACCTCCGGACGTTACCGAACCGGCTCGATGGCCTGCGCAAGAAGCATCTGAACGAATGGAACATGTCGTTCGTGAAAGCGTTTCAGCTCGCCGGCCGCGCACGAGCGCAGCTTCACATCGAGCTGTACAATGCGTTCGACTTCGTCTTCCCGAACGATCCGGAGCTGGACCCGACGAATCCGAATTTCGGCATGGTGACCAGCCAGAACAACCTGCCGCGCAACATCCAGCTCGGGTTCAAGCTGCTGTTCTAGCGGGCCGCGACCTTCGGCCGCGCCCCCCGACGCTCACTCGACGCACCGAAACTTGACACAATGCGTCAAGTTTCGGGTCCTCAAGGGTTCTAGCGGGCCGCGACCTTCGGCCGCGCCCCCCGACGCTCACTCGACGCACCGAAACTTGACACAATGCGTCAAGTTTCGGGTCCTCAAGGGTTCTAGCGGCCGCCTCGCCGAGGCGTCCGTTACCGCAGCATCGATAGACGTGCTACAGTTCACCCGCTCGACACAGGAGGAACGGTGATGAAGGTGAATCGTCGAACATTTGTCGCCTCGACTGCGGCCGGCGTCGTCGGAACGACGTCTGCGCTCAGCGCACGAGAATCCCGTCTCGTGCAAGGCGCCAATGACCGCATCCGTCTCGGGTTCATTGGTGTCGGCGGCATGGGACGCGGTCACCTCAACAACTTCATGCAGATCTCTGAGGCCGAAGTGGTCGTCGTGTGCGACGTCTGGGACTTCGCTCGAAACAGGGCCCGGAAAATGACCGAGCCACAGCCCCGCGGGCCGGCCGAGACGGAGAGCGACTTCCGCCGTATCCTGGACCGCAAGGACATCGACGCGGTCGTCGTTGCCACGCCGGATCACTGGCACGCGTTGCCCACCATCATGGCGTGCGAAGCCGGGAAAGATGTCTACGTCGAAAAGCCCATCTCGCACAACATCGTCGAGGGGCGGCAGATGGTAGACGCAGCACGCACGCACAAGCGCATCGTGCAGGTGGGCACGCAACAGCGCTCAGGACTGCATTTTCAGGAAGCCGTGGATATGGTGCGCGAGGGGAAGATCGGCAAGGTGACTCGCGCGCGCACGTGGAACTACGGCAACGCCTCGCCACGCGGCATCGGCAGTCCGCCCGATGGCGCGCCACCGGCAGGCCTCGACTGGGATTTCTGGCTCGGTCCTGCGCCACAGGTCGCCTTCAACCCGAACCGGTTCATTGGATCGTTCCGCTGGTTCTGGGATTATGCGGGCGGCATGATGACCGACTGGGGTGTTCATTTGCTGGATATCGTCCAGTGGGCCATGAACGTCGATGCCCCCTCGGCTATTACCGCGGCAGGTGGCAAGTTCGTCCTGGAAGACAATCGTGAGACGCCGGACACGTTGGAGGTGCTCTTCGAATATCCAGAATTTGTCGCCACTTACTCGAACCGCTTCACCAACGGGTACACACCAGACGGACACGGCTACGGCATCGTCTTTTACGGCACGGACGGCACCCTGTTCGTCGATCGCCAAGGCTACGATCTCTACCCGGAGCTCGGCGAGACGACGGAGGATCCCGAGCCCGCTTATGTGCGTCTACAGGAAACCGGCCAACCCTCGTGGTCGAGCTCCCGTACCGTCGACGTGGGCCGGTCACCCCGAATGTCAGCGCCAGGCTCTGACCAGAACGAGCCTCACATCGAGAGCTTCCTGGAGTGTATGCGCACGCGGAAGCTCCCTATCTCCGACATCGAGATCGGCCACCGCTCCACGTCCACCTGTCTGCTTGGGAACATCGCGTACCGAACCGGTCACAAGATCGCGTGGGATGCCAAGAGCGAGCAAATCTCAGACGACCCGGAGGCATCCAAGCTCTTGTCTCGCGAGAATCGCTCGCGGTGGACACAGGATGTGTAGCGAGGCGCCTTTCCGCCTTCGCGCTTCGCGCTTCGGCGGACCCGCCGTAGCCTTGGCGAAGGCGGGCAGGCCGCGCACTACGTACTGGGGTGAATGAGCGCGCTTCCCACGAGCTGACACACTTTGTGATTGTGTATTGGCTGGCGATCGCGCATATATGATATATGTCCTCGTACGCTCGGGTAGCCTCCCTCAAGACACCGGAACAATTCCTCGCCCATCTTGCCGGCCTGGGGATCGAGCTGCCCCTTGCTCCGACGCTTCTGACCGGTCCCGATGCGCCACTTGCGGCGCCCGTTCCGCTCGGCAGGCTCACAGCGGGCAACCGCTTTGCGGTGCTGCCCATGGAGGGCTGGGACGGCACGCTCGATGGACGGCCGAGCGAGCTGACCATTCGGCGCTGGACGCATTTCGGCCAGAGCGGTGCGAAGCTGATTTGGGGCGGCGAGGCCTTTGCCGTTCGGCATGACGGGCGCGCGAATCCGAATCAACTGGTGATGGGCCCGCACGCCGAGGGCGACCTGACGCGACTGCGCGAGACCCTCGTGTCTGCGCACGCGACAAGCTTCGGCACCACGTCCGATCTCGTCGTTGGCTTGCAGCTCACCCACTCGGGTCGCTATGCGCGTCCCGACCCCGATGGCCAGCCCCGCCCGTTCATCGTCTATCGTCATCCGCTCCTCGACCGTCGTCTGCCGCCAGGCACGGTTCTCACGTTGATGAGCGATGCAGACATCGAGCGTCTCGTGGACGACTTCGTCGCTGCCGCCCGCGTGGCCGCTCGGGCTGGGTTTCATTTCGTCGACATCAAGCATTGCCACGGCTACTTGGCTCACGAGCTGCTCTCCGGCGTCGACCGGCCCGGAAGGTTTGGCGGCTCCTTCGAGAACCGTACGCGGTTTCTACGACTCGTGGTCGATGGTATTCGCGCGGCGCAACCCGGGCTGGATATCGGCGTACGGCTGTCGGCCTTCGATAGCATTCCTTACTCGAAGAACGGCGATGGCGTCGGTCGGCCCACAGCCGACGCAGAGGGCTATCGCTACGCGTTCAGCGCGCTTCGAGACCCGGGAGCCCTTCCGAACCTGGACGATGCGCGTCGCCTGCTGCAACTGTTGCGCGAGCTCGACGTGCGCCTGGTGTGCATCTCGGCGGGCAGCCCGTATTACAATCCCCACATTCAGCGACCGGCGCTGTTTCCGCCCTCGGACGGTTATCTCCCACCGGAAGATCCGCTCGTAGGCGTTGCCCGCCAGATTCAGGTGACGTCGCAGCTCAAGCGCGCGTTCCCGGATCTCGTCCTGGTCGGCTCGGCATACAGTTATCTCCAGGAGTGGCTGCCGCACGTCGCGCAGGCCATGGTTCAGCAACGCGGGGTCGACGTCGTTGGTATTGGTCGCATGATTCTCGCGTACCCAACGCTTCCTGCTGATGTGCTGGCCGGTCGACCGCTCCAGCGGAAATCCATTTGCCGGACGTTCAGCGACTGCACGACCGGACCACGCCATGGTCTCGTCTCGGGTTGCTTCCCGCTCGATCGGTTCTACGCCGCGCATCCCGACGCCGCGCGTCTCAAAGAAGTGAAGGCCAGGCTGCCATGACATCGTCATCACTGTCGCGCGCCCAGGTTCACGTTGCGTTCACGGCCTTCGCTGCGTTGTTTTCCATCGTCGGACTCGCACTGTACGGCCTCCCTTACTTCTACGATTTCATGGTGCGTGATTTCGGTTGGACGCGCGCGCAGGTCACATCGGGTAACGCATACAGTAAGCTGATCGTCGGTCCGCTCTTTGGATTCTTGGCCGGCTGGCTGGTCGATCGCTTCGGTCCGCGGCGACTCATGCTGGCGGGCATCGCCATGGCCGGCGTCGCGCTGATTGGCCTGGGCTTCATCTCGTCGCTCGCTGGCTTCTACCTCTTCTATCTCTTCAACGCCCTGGGCTACGTTTGCGGTGGCCCGCTGCCAAACCAGGTCTTGCTCTCGCGCTGGTTCGATCGCGCGCGCGGGAAGGCGATGGGGTTCGCGTACCTTGGGATCGGGGTCGGCGGTGCGGCCGTCCCTCCCCTCGCGCTGTTCCTCATCACATATCTTGGCTGGCAACAAGCGCTGCAGGTCCTCGGCGTGTTGATCATCGCTTGCGCCATGCCGCTTGCCTGGTTTGTCAGAGACAAACCGCACCCAGCACCCGGCACCCCAGCACCCAACCCCGCGCCCAGCTTCGCACCGGTCCTGCGCGCGTGGCCGTTCTACCTGCTCCTCGTCGCGAGCATGTGCTCCATTGGCGCAGTAGGTGGGACGATGCAGAATCTAAAGCTCTATCTGAGCCTGGATCTCGAGTACAGCCAACTCGAGATCACTCCCCTTCTCTCACTTGTCTTGGTCGGGAGCCTCATCGGCCGAGTGCTTATGGGCTGGCTCGCAGACCGATGGGTGCGCAAATACGTGATGTTGCTGATTTACTCGATCGTGGCGTGCGCCATTCCTCTGCTGTTCTTCGCGGAGTCGTATGTGCTGCTCTACGTGTTCGCGCTCGTGTTTGGGATTGGTCTGGGCGGCGACTACATGATCATCCCGCTCATGGCGGCCGACCTCTTCGGCGTCGCGGTCCTCGGCCGCGTGATGGGCATCGTGCTCACGGCCGACGGCGCGGCGGAAGCGCTCGCGCCCATGGCCGTTGCAGCCATTCGGGATCGCACCGGAAGCTACGCGCAGGGGTTTCTCGTGCTGATCGTGCTCGCGGCCGTGGGTGCAGCCGCCGTGGCTCTGTTGCCAAGGGGAAGGGGTAAAGGGGTAAAGGAGTGAAGGGCGGAGACAGGTGCGAGGGCAAAGGTCGCCCCTTCACCATGGGAGCCTCGACGTGTCCAAATCGATCGCAGCTTTGCTCTGCCTGATCACGAGCGTTGTCGGGTCTGGGTGGCGGTCCGAGGCCCAGCCTGAGCGTCTCCCCACGATCGCCGTCGACGCAGGAGGTGCGGATCGAAGAGAAAGCGTCGCGCACTTCACCCTGCCCGCGGGCATCAGCGGCGTCGACCTCCAGCTGCGCGACGCTGCGAATGATCTCACCCCATTGCAGGTTGACGAGGATGGCGAAGGATGGTTCGTCGTACGCCACTTGATGGCTGGCACGACGCGGCGCTATCGCCTGGAGCCCACATCCGCGTCGGGTCTGCGCGCTCCAACGATTGAGGTCGATGGTGGCGCCGAGGCGCTCCAGTTTTGGTTGGACGGTCGTCCGGTCATGCGCTATGTGGGCGGGAACCGCGAGCTCCCGCGGCCGGACATCGAACCGATCCTTCTGCGCGGTGGCTACATCCATCCGATCTGGACGCCAAGTGGTCGAATCATCACAGATGACTACCCACCAAATCATTTGCACCACCACGGCATTTGGACGGCGTGGACGAAGACGGCATACGAGGGCCGCTCGCCAGATTTCTGGAACATGGGTGACCGCAAGGGCACGGTGGAGTTCCACACGCTCGACAGGCGATGGTCGGGCAACATCGTTGCGGGACTGCGCGCCGAGCATCGCTACGTCGACTTGACCACGCCCGAGCGGAAGATCGTACTGGCGGAACGCTGGACGCTGCGACTGTATAACGCTCAGCACCCAGACTCCAGCCAGGGGCGCGGAGCCGAGGGCTCGTTCTTCGTCTTCGATCTCGACATCCAACAAGACCTTCAGGGTAGCGCTCCGCTCGTGCTCCCGGAATACCACTACGGTGGCGTCGGCTTCCGTGGCCACCGTTCCTGGGACGGGCGGGCGAATACGTTCTTTCTCACCTCCGAGGCCAAAACCCGATCGAACGGCCACGGCACCCGCGCGCGCTGGTGTCACATCGGTGGCCGAAGCGATGGAAAGCTCACCGGCATCGCCATATTGGGTCATCCAAGCAACGTCCGCGCACCGCAGCCCATGCGCATTCACCCCACCGAGCCGTTCTTCAACTTCGCACCACAGCAACTGGGTGACATGCAGATTGATCCGGGGACACCGTACTCTGCCCGCTATCGCTTCGTCGTGATGGATGGCCCCCCCGACCCGGCGCTGATCGAGCGCCTCTGGAAGGATTACGCCGAGCCCGTGGGCATCAGACTCGAGCAGTAACAAGGTGCGAGGCCGCGAACTCATTTCCATTACGCACGGCCGTCCCGCGGTTCACGTTGACAGTACGAAATACAGGCCGTAAGGTAAGTTAATAGTGTGTGCCGAGGTTGGTTATAGCCGGTACGTGCCTGTGCCCCCACGCGCGATACCATTGGAACGTTGAACGCTTTTTGGACCGAGGCGCGAGGCTTCGGTCCTTTACCGGGATTGGAGGGAGAGTGAGCCCAAACAGCTCGCGAATGCGCCTGGCCGCCGGCTTTGCGCTGGTTGCGGCGACGTGGCTACTGCCACCGTCGCTCGATGCCCAGGTCTTGTACGGCAGCATCGTTGGTACCGTGAAGGACAGCTCGGACGCGGCTGTGCCCGGCGCGACCGTGACGGCCACGGCCACCGAGACCAACCTCGTCCTGACCGGAGTCACCAACGAGGCTGGCAACTTTACCATTGCGAACGTCCTGCCCGGCCCCTATGACGTCAAGGTGGAGCTACAAGGCTTCAGGGAGTTCGTTCGCACGGGAGTCCCCATCACCGCCAACACCATCAGTCGTGTCGACGCGACGCTGGAGATCGGCGAGCTTGCGGAAACCATCACGGTGGCATCCGAGGCGGCGTTGTTGCAGACCGACCGGGCCGACGTGCACACCGAGCTGAAAGCGAAGGAGGTCACGGACCTTCCGCTGCCAGCCTATCGAAGCTACCAGAGCCTCATGAACCTGGTGCCCGGTGCAACGCCGGCCACCGAGCAGAATGCGCTCACCGACTCGCCGGCCCGCTCGTTGCGGACGTTCGTCAACGGTCAGAATCCCAATAACAATGCGACGAAGACCGACGGCGCGACGAACGTCAACCTCTGGCTGCCCCATCACGTCATGTACGTCTCGCCCGCCGAGACCATTGACACGGTGAACATCTCGACCAGCAGCTTCAGCGCCGAACAGGGTCAAGCCGGCGGTGCCGCCATCACGGTGCTCACCAAGTCGGGAACGAACCAGCTCTCCGGCTCGGCCTTCGAGTTCTTCAACAATGAAAGCTTGAACGCCAGAGACTTTTTCGATCCCGAGAAGCTGCCGATCGACCGCAACATCGTCGGCGGCACACTCGGCGGCCCTATCCTGACGAACAAGCTGTTCTTCTTCGGGTCCTACGAGGGGTTCTTCGAGCGAAGCACAGCATTCGATTTCTTGAGCGTTCCGACGACGGCGCTGCGCGGTGGCGATTTCGGCAACGCGAGAAACGAGGACGGCAGCGCGCAGACCATCTACGACCCGCTCACGGGCAACGCTGATGGCACGGGCCGCCAGCCGTTCGCGAACAATGTGATTCCCGCTGATCGGATCAACCCCGTCGCCGAGCAGCTCCTCGATTTCTACCCGCTTCCGAATGCGGGGGACAATGAGGACGACGCGACACGGAACTATCTACGCGAGAACGACACGACCGTCGACCGCAACAACTTCGACGTCAAGATCAACTGGAACCGCAGCTCGTCTCACCAAATCTGGGGCAAGTACAGCCAGATGAACGCGACGGTCGGCAACTTGTTCTACCTGGGCGTGGACGGCAGCGGTAACGGCGATACCAAGGTCTACCAGACGACGTTTGGCCACACGTGGACGCTCAGCCCGACGCTCGTGCTCGACTCGACGTTTGGCTTCTCTCGCCAAGACCAACAGGTCGCGGCATCGGACTTCGAGCTGGGTTTCTTCGGACGGGACGTCCTCGGCATCCCCGGCACGAACGGCGGCAGCGGCCAGTTCGCGAACGATGAGAGATACTCCGGGTTCCCGCAGTTCGACTTCGCCGACGGCGGCTTCACCGACCTGGGGAACAACGCCGGCTGGAACCCCCTCTTCCGCGACGAGCGAACCTACGCCATCACCACGAACCTGACGAAGGTGGCGCGGGACCACGAGCTGCGCTTCGGATACTCGGGCAACTACCTGTATCTGGATCACTGGCAACCAGAGGTCGCCAATCCGCGCGGCAGGTTCGCGTTCGCAGGGGATATCACCGGCTTGAACGCCAGCGGGGCCCAGACGCCGAACTTCTACAACGAGTATGCGGCGTTCCTCCTCGGGCTCTCCAGCGTCGCTGCCAAGAGCATCCAGTTCGAGCTGATGACGGTGCGAGAGTGGCAGCACGCGCTGTACATCAACGACCGGTGGCAACTGAACGACAGGATGACGCTCAACCTCGGGCTCCGCTACGAGTACTATCCGCTGATGACCCGCGCCGACCGCGGCATCGAGCGGTTGGATCTCGACACGATGGAAGTCTTGCTCGGCGGCGTGGGGGGTAATCCGGACGATCTCGGCATCAACGTGAGCAGTGGGCTCTTTGCGCCGCGCCTCGGGTTCGTCTACCGTCTCGACCAAGACACCGTCTTCCGAACGGGCTACGGGGTTACCTACAATCCGCTACCCTTCGCCCGGCCTCTCCGCGGCTTCTATCCGCTGACCATCGGGAGCGATTTCGACCGAGACACCGCGTGGACCTGGGCCACGACGCTCGAGGACGGCATTCCGGAGACTGTCGGGCCCGATCTGAGCACCGGGCGCGTCCCGCTGCCACCGAGCGTCGACATGCGGACGCCCGAGTCCGACCTCTCCCGTGGCTACATCCAGTCGTGGAACGTGGCCATCGAGCGGCGGCTTCCGGCAGACGTGTCGGTGGATCTCGCCTACGTCGGCACCAAGGGCACCGACGGCTTTGCCGACCTCGACATCAACGCGTCCGAAACGCCAGGCGGCGGTAATGAGAGCCGGCCATTGTTCGATGAGTTCGGCCGCAATCGCGACCTCAAGAGCTGGGGCCCGCGCGTGAGCACCGAGTACCACGCCCTGCAGGTGGCCGTCAATCGGCCGTTCCGCAACGGTTTCCTTCTCAAGGGCGCCTACACCTGGTCGAAGTCGATGGGCGAAACTACCAACGGCGAGGACGGTTGGGTGGGCCTACCCTGGAACGCGCCGAGCCAGCTCGATCGCAACTACGCCCTGCAGCCCTTCGATCGGACGCACGTGTTTCAGCTCGGCTTCCTCTACGAGCTGCCGTTCGCCAAGGACGCCACCGGGATCACCAAGGCGCTCGCCCACGGCTGGCAGGTCAATGGGCTCTTCTTCGCCTACACAGGCGTACCGTTCACCGTGACGGCCGATGCCGCCACATCGATTGACATGCCGGGCAACTGGCAGACGGCTAATCAGGTGGCGGAACCGACGGTCACCGGCGCGATCGGTGACGACGGTCCCTACTACGAGACGAGTGCCTGGGCGCAACCAGAGGGCGAGGTCTTCGGCGATAGTGGCCGCAGCTCGGTCCGTGGCCCCGGAGGCTGGAACACCGACCTGTCGCTCTTCCGGAGCTTCCCCATGGGCAGCACCCGTCGGCTCGAGCTCCGCGCCGAGGCATTCAACGTCTTCAATCACCCGGTGTTTGGTACACCGGCACACGGCACAACAGGCACAGTTGGCGTCGGCGACGCGACACACAGTGTCACCGCTGCTCAGTTCATGCAGATCTTCAACACGCAGGTTAGTCCCCGGACGATCCGCCTCGGGTTGAGGTTCAGCTTCTGAGACAGGATGTGTAGCGAGGGGCCTTCCGCCTTCGCGCTTCGCGCTTCGGCGGACTCGCCGTAACCTTGGCGGAGGCGGTCAGGCCCCTCGCTACGCGTACTACGCACCCCCTCATTCCCTTGATGCCCGAAGATTTCGCATCCTTACCGTGCCCGGGTCGAGCGCAGGCTCGCCAGATGGTGCCGCGCGTGGGTGACAGCGTGGCATCCGTAGCCGTTGACACAGACACGGGCACGGGACTATCTTCTTAGTGCTCAGCCATTTTCGGCTGCGTGTCCCCCGTCGTCAGACCGCATCGTAGCGCTCGGTGTTGTGCTCGCGTAGAGCGTTTGGTGACGGGCGGGCTTGTGATTTGCCACCGCCCTGGTGGCGTGACATGGAGGTATGGTGTGAGGCGACCCAACACAGTCGCGAGAGTCGGGACGACCGCATTGGTTATAACCGGTGCGATCAGCCTGTGGTCCCCGGCGCTCGACGCCCAGGTTCTCTACGGTGGTCTGGTCGGCACGGTGCGGGATAGCTCCGGTGCCGCGGTGCCGGGCGCAACCGTCACCGCAACCAATACGAATACCGGTCTCGTGCTCGAAACCGTGAGCAACGAAAGCGGTGACTATTCGATCACGAACGCCCAGACCGGCCCCTACGACGTGAACGTCGTGCTCGAGGGCTTCAAGGAGTTCGTGCGGACCAGCGTCCCCATCACGGTCAATACCGTGCGCCGCGTCGACGTGACGCTCGACGTGGGCGGCCTCGAAGAGACCGTGACCGTGGCCTCCGAGGCGTCGTTGCTCCAGACAGAGAAGGCAGACCTGCACACGGATCTGAAGTCAACCGAGATCGTCAACCTGCCGCTGAACCAGTACCGGAACTATCAGAGTCTCATCAACCTGGTGCCCGGCGCCATGCCGGCGCAGTTCCAAAACGCCCAGGTCGACACGCCGGGTCGCGCGCTTCGGACGCAGGTGAACGGAACGAACCCGAACAACAACAACACGCGCCTGGACGGCGCGACCAGCGTCAACATCTGGCTGCCACATCACGTGGGCTACGTGCAGCCGGCAGAGACAATCGACACGGTCAACATCAGCACGAACAACTTCGACGCCGCTCAGGGCATGGCGATGGGCGCGGCGGTTACGGTCATCACCAAGTCGGGCACCAACGAGGTCAAGGGCTCCGCCTTCTACTTCCGCTCGCAGGACGAGCTGAACGCACGAAGTTTCTTCGATGCCGAGAAGCTCGACGGAAGCATCTCCATCATGGGCGGCACAGTCGGCGGACCGATCAAACAGAACAAGCTGTTCTTCTTCGGATCGTGGGAAGGCAACCGCGAGCGTAACAGTCGGTTCGACCGTTACACGGTACCGACCGAGCGGATGCGCAACGGTGACTTTCGCGAAGGGCTGCTCCTCCAGCCGGACCTCCAGCTCTTCGATCCGGCCACCGGGAATCCGGACGGTTCCGGCCGGGAGGAGTTCCCGAACCTCACGATTCCCGCCGATCGGATCAGCGACCTCTCCAAGACCATCCAGGAGCTCTATCCCGAACCGAATCGCTTCGTGGAGGACGAAGGTCTGACGGCCAACGCCGAGGTTCCGCGCTTCCCCCGCGCGGACCGCGATAACTACGACGTGAAGATCAACTGGAACCGCAGCTCCAGCCACCAGATCTGGGGCAAGTTCTCGACGATGCGCGCCGAGGTGGAAGATCAGTTCCAGATTAACTTGGACGGAGGCGGTCTGGGCGACACCAAGGTCTACGTCGGCACGTTTGGCCATACCTGGACGCTCAGCCCGTCGCTGCTGCTCGACGGCAACGTCGGGTTCAACCGGCAGGATCAGACGGTGATCGGTGCAGACCACGCCGAGAACTGGGGCACCGACGTGTTCGGGATTCCCGGCACTAATGGCTCCGATCCACGCCAGGGTGGCATCCCGCTCTTCGACGTCGGCGCGTTCAGCAGCATCGGCAACCCGTCCGGTTGGCTCCCGCTGGAGCGTTACGAACGGAGCTATACCGTCACCGCCAACCTGACGAAGCTCGCGGCCCGGCACGAGCTCCGCTTCGGGTTCGATTTCGTGCGGCACCAGTTGAATCACTGGCAGCCCGAGCAGGGCAACGGACCGCGCGGCGGGTTTGGCTTTTCAGGAAACACCACGGGCACCCCTGGGTACGACTCCGTGGGCTACAACGGCTACGCAGCGTTCCTGCTCGGCTTGAATAGCTCCTTCAACAAGAGCCTGCAGTTCGAGGAGATGTCGGGCCGTGAGAACCAGTACGCCTTCTACGCACAGGATCGGTGGCAGGTCAGCGACAAGCTGACGGTCAACGCCGGCCTCCGCTATGAGTACTACCCGCTGATGACGCGCGAGAATCGTGGCATCGAGCGCCTCGACTTCGACACGTTCGACGTGCTGCTCGGCGGCGTGGGTGACGTGCCGACCGGTCTTGACATCAACGTGAGCAAGACCCTCTTCGCGCCGCGCGTCGGGCTGGCGTATCGGCTCAACGAGGACACCGTGTTCCGATCCGGTTACGGCATGACGTACAACCCGCTGCCGTGGTCACGTCCTATGCGCGGGTTCTACCCGCTCGTGATCCCGTTCAGCGATGCGGCGGAAAGCTTCCAGTACTTCCAGCTTGCCGATGGCATTCCGGAGATCCCTCTTCCGGACGTCAGCACCGGTCGCGTCGCGCTGCCAAGCGGCGTCACGATGCGGACACCCGATCCGAACAACGTCGAACGATCCCGAACGCAGCAGTGGAACGTGACCCTGGAGCGCCGCTTGCCGGGTAACATCTCGGCCGCGCTCTCGTATGTCGGCACGCGGACCGACGGTGGCTACGGCTACATCGATCTGAACTGGGCCGACGCCGGCGGCGGGAATGCGGGCCGCCAGTTCTTCGAACAAGTGGGTACCGCAGGACTGCAGGACTGGGGCTCCATCCTGGAGAGCCGCTATCACGCGCTGCAGCTACAGATCGATCGGCCGTTCAGCAATGGCTTGCTGCTCAAGGGCGCCTACACCTGGGGCAAGTCCATGAACATGGCAGACGACGACGGCTGGCAAGGCGTGTCGTGGAACCAGCCGTCGCAGTTCGACCGCAACTATGCACGCGCGGGCTTCGACCGAACCCACGTCTTCCAGATGGGCTTCCTGTACGAGCTCCCCTTCGGCCAGGACGGCAGCGGTGCCGTCTCGCAGCTCGTGAAGGGTTGGCAGGCGAGCGGCATCTTCAGCGCGTTCTCCGGAACACCGTTCGGCATCGGCGGCGACAACACCGACCTGGACCAGCGGGGCGGCGCGCAGACCACCATGCAGGTCGGCGAGATCGTTCGTGTTGCCGACGAGGCTGGACCGGACGAGGTCTGGCTCGATCCGTCGGCCTTCGAGCAGCCGGGGAACGCGTGGGGCAACACCGGCCGCAACTTCCTGCGCGGTCCCTCTCAGTGGAACCTCGACTTCTCGCTGTTTCGGGCGTTCACCGTGGGCCGATATCGGATGGAGCTCCGCGCGGAGTCGGCCAATGTCCTGAACCACACGCGATGGGGCAACCCGGTTACTGGCTTCACGGACTCGAACTTCATGAAGATCCGCAGCCCAGGTGCCCCACGCCGCGTACAGCTTGGTCTACGGTTCGCGTTTTGAGATACGAGTACGTAGCGCGCGGCCTGCCCGCCTTCGCCCCGGTCGGGTCCCGTCGGGACCCGACAAGCCAGTGCTGGCTAGC
>WHTZ01000030.1 GCA_009377495.1 Luteitalea sp. | reverse complement strand
TCCACGATCTGCATCGGATTCAGTACTTCGACCACCGAGACGACGGCCGCGTGCGCGGCTGGCACGCGGTGCACGTGACGGACGGCGATCATCCGTACATGAAGCACTGGTGGGTGCCGGGACTGCAGATTGGGTACGAGCACACCTTCATCCATCAGTGTGCCGATTTTCTGCAGGCGGTCGGCGAGGGTGGCACCGCGGCGCCGACATTCCGCGACGGCTTGGCCACGGACCATGTGACCGATGCGGTGCTGAAATCTGCGAAGACCGGAACGTGGGAGAAGGTCCCGTCCGCCCAGGCGGCCGTTGTCTGAAAACCAGTGAGCATGGACTCCGCGACCTTGGGAGGAGTGTAATGCTGTCTCCGCCTCGGAAGCCCCGTGTCATGATCCGCACGCTGAGCCTGATGTCAGTCGCGTTCGTTGTGGCGCTGGCCTGCGGCCGTGGACAGGAGCCGCTCTCCCTCGAGGACCATACGGGATTCGACTCGATCTTCGACGGCACCAGCATGGAGGGATGGGATGGCGATCCCTCCTTCTGGCGGGTCGAGAACGGCGCGCTTGTCGGTGAGAGCACACCCGAGAAGCCGCTCGAGCAGAACACGTTTCTCATCTGGCGCGGCGGTGAGCCGAACGACTTCGAGCTCAAGGTGGAGTTTCGCCTCCACGCCACGAATAGCGGCATCCAGATTCGAAGCGCGCGCGTGCCCGCTGAGGGTGACGTCGGCCAGTGGGTGCTGGGCGGCTACCAGGCAGACATCGACTTCGAGAACAACTATACGGGACAGATTTACGAGGAGCGCGGGCGTGGATTCCTCGCACGGCGCGGTCAGGCGGTCTATGTGCCCGATGGTCAAGACGCAGCCCCGCGAATCATTGGACACCTGGAGCGAAGCGCCGATGAGCTGAAGGCGGTCATCAAGACTGGCGACTGGAACCAAGCTCACATCATCGCACGCGGCAATATGATTGTGCAGATCGTCAACGGGCATGTGACGAGTCTGCTGATCGATGACGATGCCGCAAACCGAGCCCTGGAGGGTTCCATCGGGTTCCAAATGCACACCGGTGATCCGATGAAGGTGGAGTTCCGGAACGTTTACCTGAAGCGACTCTAGCGCGAGGCGGCATCAGCGAGGCCGACGTCGGCTTCCTCCGCGGTGGGTGGCATCAGTCCCCTCAAGGTGCACGGCCTTGTAGCCGCCGATCGAGCGGAAGTAGATGAGGAGGCCGAGATAGATCAGCGCCATCACGGCCGGAATCACCGCGTCGGCCACGAGCGTCTGGCGGTCGCCCTGGATGCTGGCGGCGTGAACCGCCCGCTCCTCCGGCGTGAGCCGCTCAAGGGCTGCCTGCGGGTCGTGGATGCCGGCCGCGGCCAGCTCGTCGCGGGCCGCCGCGAGCGTCGCCTGCACATCGCCGAGCTTTCTGCCGTCGATGGCGGCCACGTCCCCGAAGAACAGCCAGCCCCTCGGCTCCTCGACCGTGTACTCCGCATAGACGGCCCGATGACGGACCTCGAGATGTGCGCTGGCGAACCGATCCTTCGCATAGCCGAGGCCCGGTCCGCCAATCATGCCCGCCGACATCATCCCGACGCCACCCATGATGCTAATGGCAATCGCGCCCGTCCGCGGGAACCGGTCGCTCGTGACGGCGAGCATCGTCGGCCAGAAGAACGTCTTCCCCACGGCATAGATGAGGAGCGCGAATATTGCGCCCACGAACGTCTCGATGCGGCTCGTGACTAGTAGTCCGACGACGGCGAGCAGCGAGCAGGCGAGCAGGATGCCGATCGGCGAGAGGCCGATGCGCTTCTCGATGAAGTCCGCCGTGAAGCGCAGCGCAAACATGACGAACGACGTGAAGACAAACAGGATCTTGCCTTCCGCGGGCGTCAGGATGTTGCCAGTGATGTTCTGAATCCAGCCGTCCGTGCCGAGCTCGACCGCACCGACGAGCAGGTGCGCGACGAACAGGACGAACAGCAGGAAGGCGCCCATTGAGAATTGCGTCAGCACGCCCACCGCAACGAGCAGCGCGCCGGCCAAGGCATAGGCCCACGTTTGAGGAATGCCCAGCGCGCCGTGGAAGAAGAGCGCCAGGAGGAAGCAGACGACCAGCGCGCCGAGCAGACCGACGTCCTTAAACATCTCGCTGAGATTCAGGCCCTTCTTCGAGGCTTCTGACTGCGGCATCTGCTGGCCGAAGAACATCAGGCCGTACACCACGGTCGGGATGAAGAAGAGGCCGAGCTGCCACTTCCAGTGCCAGCCGTACTGCTCGCCCAGGATCCACCCAATCGCGCCCCCAGCTACCAGGCCGGCCGGCCAGCTGGCGTGCAGGATGTTCAGGTAGTGGGTGCGTTTGTTCGGGAACAGGGTGGCCACCAGAGGGTTGGCGACCGCCTCGAGCGTGCCGTTCGCGATGGCGAAGATAAAAGTGCCCCAGTAGAGGAAGTTGTAGGCGACCGCCTTCTCCTGGTCCGGCATGGCGGCGAAGGTCACGAACGCTGACAAGGCGTGGAACGCGAACGCGGCGATGACCAGCCGGCCGTAACCCAGCTTGTCGACCACGAGACCGCCGATGATGATCCCGAAGCAGAACCCCGTGAGGCCGGCACCTGTGATGGCACCAAGCTCGGCGCCGGCGAAGCCGAACTCGGCGCCCCAGGTGGCGAGGATGCCCCCGCGCACGCCGAAGCCGAGTCCAGCGGCCAGGATCGCCACGAAGCCAGCCCAGAGCAACCGAGTCGCGTTCGGAGTGATGCCATCCTGTCTGATATTCATGGTTTTCTCGCAAGTGCGGTGGTGGTGACGGCCTGATTACACGTGGCGCTCTCGCCGGTGAGGCCACGCTTGCGCGCCCCGCTTGATTTGCTTGCGGTCGAGTTCGACGAACCAGTTGTCGTCGTCAGCTGATTTGTAAATATTATTGTTTACCAATCCCTTAGAAGCGCGGGATGACGATCTTCTCACCCCCCTTGAGCGCCGATTGGTGGGCGCAGATGCCGACCATCGTCCAATTGACGGATGTCTCGGCGTCTGGTATCGGTGGCTTCTCGCCCAGGCAGGCCAGCAGGAAGTTGTGCGCGAGGTGTGGGTGCGAGCCGCCGTGTCCGCCGCCCTGGAGGAAGGACAGGTGCTCGGCATCCTGGATGGCCGCCGGCTGCGTGAACTGACGGATGGGTTCCGGCAGCACGTGCGCGTAGTCCGGGACCTTCACGCGTTGTGGAATCTGGGCTTCGCTGAGCGGCCTCTCGCGCGTGCTCTTCGTGTGCATCACCGGCTCCTCGTTCTCCACCTGCTGCCACTCGAACGACTTCTTCGAGCCATAGACGTCGAAGCTCTCACGGTACTGGCGGGCGGTGTTGAACAGGCTGCGCGTGACCTCGCCGCTGACGTCGGAGTCGCGGAGCTTGAACGTCGCCGTCTCAATCGCGAACGGACTTCCGTACTTCGGGATCAAGGCTTCATCGATACGCCCGGACCCGTGACACACGACGTGCTCGGCGTGCTTGTCGAGGATCGCCAGGCAGGGGCTGATGCAGTGCGTCGCGTAGTGCATCGGCGGGAACCCCTCCCAGTAGCCCGGCCAGCCCTCCATGTCCTGTTGATGGCTGCCGCGCAGGAACTGTATGCGGCCCAGCTCGCCTTTGTCGTATAGCTCTTTGGCGAAGAGGTACTCGCGGCTGTACACGACGGTTTCCATCATCATGTAGACCTTGCCGCTCTTGCGCTGCCACTCGACGATCTGCCGACACTCGTCAACCGTGGTCGCCGCGGGCACGGTGCTGGCGACATGCTTGCCGGCTTTCAGCGCGGCGATCGACTGCGGCGCGTGATCGGCGATGGGCGAGTTGATGTGGACGGCATCGACGTTCGGGTCATCGAGCAGCTCGTTGTAGTTGGCGTATCGCACCTCCACGCCGAACTTATCACCGCAGGCGTCGAGCTCTTCCCAGTTCCGGCGACAGATCGCGTACATCTCGGCGTTGGGGTGGCGCTGGTAAATCGGGATGAACTCGGCTCCGAACCCGAGGCCGACGATTGCCACGCGTATCTTCTTGTCGGTTCCCACGAAATCGTTCCTCTCGTGCAAACGCGCGGCCTGCCCGCCGCCAAGGCTACGGCGGGTCCGCCGAAGCGCGGAGCGCGGAGGCGGAAAGGCCGCGTGCTACAAATGAAATAACGCTGTCGAAAACGAGGGCAGTCCCCGTTTCGCTCCCTCTACCCCTCTACCCCTTTACCCCTTTACCCCTCTATCCCTTGCCCCTACTCGCCGCCACCGCTGCTACCCGCCACCTTTAAGAGGCCGTTCATGACCTGCCAGTGGGCCGGGAACGTGCACACATACGGGTACTCCCCCGGCTGCGTCGGTGCCCTGAACTGAACCGTCACCGTTTCCCCCGGATCGACCAGGTCAGTCGCAAAGAGCACCTGCGACATGTCCGGCACGTACTGCTGCGCCAACCCATCTGGAGACGCCGCCATGCGATCCGCCGCCAGCCCAATCTGCTCGAGTGACCCCGGCACGCCGAGGACGAAATTGTGCTGCAGGGCATCCGGATTCGTGAACACGATCTCGACGACTTGCCCTGGCGTCACGTTCAGCTCGCTCCGGTCATACTTCATCTCGCCCGGAATCACCCCGATCTTCAGGACGACGTCCGGAGTCTGGCGTTCCTCGGGCGGCAAGGCGGCCTCGGCTGTTGCGGCGATGCCCCCGCCTGCGGCAAACGCCACGTGCGCGGCGAGCTCGCCTGGCTTCGTATACAGCCCAGCGGCGTTGCTCTGTCGCTCCACGCGGTACTTCCAGGTGCCTGCCAGCGGCGTCCGCTGCTCGCCAGACTGGATATACATCGACTCCGGCGGACCAAGAAAGCCCCCGTCGTCTCTGAAGTTTTGAACGCGCACCGTGATGGTGTTCTGCCCAGCACGAAGCACGCCGTCCGGCAACTGGTACGGCGGCGGATTCTTTCGACCCCCGCGCCGCCCGCCGCTCACAACCGACATAACCGACGAGCCATTGATCCAGAGCTCGGCGGCATCGCCAATCTGCCCCAGCGCGAGCGTGCTCGCGGCCCCGGCCTCCGTCACATCTACGCTGCGTGTGAACCATACCACGCCATCGAATTCTGGCAAGCCGCGCGCTTCCCAGTTGCCCGGTACCTGCACGTCAGTCCAGTCGGCCGTCAGGCTGTCACTGGCTGGCACACGCCAGTCTGGCTTGCGCGGGCCCATTCTCAGCGAGATCGGAAGCTCGCTGAACGGCAGCGCAGCCTCATCGGCCTTGTACGACGTCAGGAAGCCGTCCTTGTGACGATATGCCGCGATGTACAGCGCACGGCTCAGCCACTTGTCGCCATAGCTCTCAGCGTTCTGGCTCTCTGTGTAGAGCGCTTCTCCGATTGAAGGCGAGGCGGGCATCTCCGCCAGGGCGAGGGTGGCCGCCAGACGCGTGTGGAGGTCAGGATCCTGTAGTAAATCAGCCGCGACGATGACCGTGCCGGACTCGGCCGTGCGAGGCAACACCATGGCTGCCGCCTTACGGACGCCTGCCGCCGGGTGCTTCAGCGCCTCCACGGCTACGCGGTAGGCGTCGGTGTCGGTACTGGTGAGCTCGCCCAGCCCGTGTAGCGTCCAGAGCGCGTGGAAGGCGCCACCGTTGATGCCGATCTCGTCCACCGACGGGTCGCGCACCAACGCGAGCAGCTGCGGCACGATATCTTTCTGCGCACGCTCCACGAGCAGGCGCTGCGCCGTCAACCGCCAGAACATGTTGTCTGCGGCCAGCGCGTCGAGCAAACCTGCCGGGTCGGTCTTGGACAGCGCGCGCTTCTCCGCGGGCCGCGCATTCTTGTAGACGACGCGGTAGATGCGACCCCGAAGATGATCACGCATCGACGTCTCGTATGCGTTACCCCGGCCCACACTGTGGCCCGGCGGCGTCGGGTTGTGCTGCTGGATGAAGTTGTACCAGTCTGCCACCCACACGGCGCCATCCGGACCGACCTGGGTGTGCACCGGGGAGAACCACTCCTCGGCGCCCGCCACGAGGTACCAGCCGTCACGCGTCACGAAGCTGGCGCCGTCTTCTTCCAGGATGCCCTGACCGATCAGATGACCGGTCGGCTCGCTAATGAACGCAATGCGATTCCAGTAGTCCTTGGGAAACGACCGGGCCGTATACAGATGATGACCGGCGGCTGACGTGTACCCGCCGTGCACGTCAACCTGCCGAATGTACGGTGTGGTGTAGTGCATCGCATAGAACTGAGCCAAGCTCTGATAGCCAGGACCACTGCTGCGCCTGCCGCCCGGGAGAGCGTCGAGTCCTTCAATCCCTTCGAAAAACCGGTTCGCAATGGCGAGGTACCAGCTCGGGTCGTTGTTCGCCGTCGAGCCAAAGACGTCGAAGGTTTCTGAGAAGCCCAGGCCCCACGTGTTGTTCGTCGAACCGGTCATGACCTCGAACGCGCTGCCATCCGGCTTGAAGCGATAGGCGCCCTGATCGAACTCGAGCCGCTTAGCATTCATCTCGCCGTCGTATCCCGAATAGCCGACAACGCCCCAGATGTAGTTGTCCGGTCCATACTGCAGGTTCGACGGTCCCGCATGCGTGTCTTCGGTTCCCCAGCCCGTGCTCAACACCTCTCGCACGTCAGCTTTGTCGTCTCCGTCCGTATCCTTCAGGAAGAGGAAATGTGGGGCCCCGGAGACGATTACGCCCCCATTGGCGAAGACGAAGCTCGTGGGAATGTTCAAGTGATCGGCAAATACCGTCACCTTGTCGGCGCGACCATCTTCGTCGGTGTCCTCGAGAATCTTGATCCGGTCGTTACCAGGCTGACCGTCGAGCATCTTGTTCGGATAGTCCAACGTTTCAATCACCCAGAGACGCCCGCGCTCGTCGAATGAGAAGGAGATCGGCTTGATAATGTCCGGTTCGCTCGCGAACAATTCCAACCTGAACTCGGCTGGCGTCTGGATGAGCGTCATCGACTCTTCGGGCGTAAAGGGCAACTGATACTTGGGCGGCGGATCCCGTTTTTCATAGTTCGGCACGTTGAAGCCATCGACGTAAGAGACCTCAGGCATCTGCAGCCGTTCCCAACTCGTCCGCGTCGCGTCATCCACCGCCCACACGATGCCCTGCTCGATCAGCTTTTGGAAGGCGGGATTCTCCCACGTGCGCTGGTCATGCCCGTAAGCCGAGTAGAAGACGCGGCCCTTGCCCTGTGTGCGCACCCACGTCCAGGGCTCCCGGCCCTGCTCGCCCACCCGGTTCATGAGGACCGTGCGGTCCGCCGGATTGTGCTTGGTGTGGGCGTAAGCTTCGTCCCACGCCTCGAAGGGCTGGAGCTCCCGCATCACGGGATGACTCGGCTCGACGATCTCGGCGGTCATCTTCTCGCCAACGGCCTCGCCGCCTGTGCCATGGGCCTCGGTCTGTGCACCCACGAGCGAGATGTATCTGTCCGAGGTGGGAAACATCGCAGACGCCGAATGGATCGCGACCAGCCCCTTACCGCCTACCACGAAGTCCAGCAGCGCCTGCTCCTGCTCCGGCGTGATCGTTTGATGATCGCCGTAAATCATCAACGCGTCGTAGTGCGCCAGCTTCTCAACCGTGAGCGCTTCCGCCGGTGTCCACACGTGCGTGAGCTGAATACCGCGCCGCGTGAGCGTTGGGGCGAGCGACGAGAACAGCGAGGCGGACGGATGCGGCTGCTCCTGGTCGTGACCGAGAAACAGCAATTTGATCGGCCTCGCGTCGGTCGCCCGCCCGGTGGCAGCGGCTTGCGGCGGGGCTTCCGTCGGCTGATCCGGCACCTGCATGTGGGCCGGAGAAAGACTCGACACCGACCACGCGATCGCGCTCGCAAGCGTCATCCACACACGTCGAGATACAAAGATGTTGCGCCCCATCACGGTACCTTTCACTAGGGTCAGAATCGAAGCCGCAGGCCTGCCTGTAGCGCTCTAGGCGGCAGTTGAGAAGTAGACCGCCCGAAATCGTTGCTGCTGAGATCCATCACCGGATTTTAGCGTGCCCGGGTCGTGTGCGTGCCGTGAACGTTCACACTATGTCGAGGTCTGGGCGGTTCGCCAAGTAAGTTCTGCTAATGTGGACATCAACATATGCCCCAGCTCAAGCCTGAATCTCAGGGGTTTTCTGTGTGGGGCTATCTCGAGCTCCTCCGGCCAGCCAACGTCGCCACCGCCGCGGCGGACGTGCTCGCCGGCTACGCCGTGGCGGGGCTCGGCAATCCCCGGGCACTTCCGTGGCTGCTCGTGTCGACGACCTGCCTCTATGGCGGCGGGGTCGTCCTCAACGATTTCTTCGACCGCGAGCTCGACCGCGTGGAGCGGCCGGAACGGCCGATCCCGAGCGGACGGATATCCCCTGGCGGTGCGGCGCGACTCGGGGCGGTCCTGCTCGTCGTCGGCGTGCTCACCGCCCGTCAGGCGACGCGTGTAGCCGGCGTTATCGCCGCCGTCACAGCAGTGTGCGTGTTGTTGTACGACGCCTGGGGTAAGCGGCAGGCCATATTCGCGCCCGTGAACATGGGCCTCTGCCGAGCGCTCAACCTGTCACTCGGGATGGCGGCGGTGCCGGCGGCGCTGGTCGCCGAGTGGCCATTGGCGCTCGTGCCCTTTGTCTACATCAGTGCCGTGACGGCGCTGAGCCGCGGCGAGGTGCACGGCGGGCGACGCGGGGTGGCGCTGTTCGCTCTGATATCCTTAATTGTTGTCCTGATCGCCTTGCTGATGGTGGCCCTCAGCCCCGGTCGTCGGTCAGCGGTCGGCGCGGCGCTCGTGCTGGTGCTCGGATGGCGCGTGCTGCCGCCGTTCTGGACCGTGTGCCGGGCGCCGGAGCCAGGCCGCATCAGACACGCGGTCAAGACTGGCGTGCTGTCGCTGGTGTTGGTCGACGCCTCCATTGCCGCGACGTATGCCGGAGCGCTGTACAGCCTCATTGTCTTGGCGACGGCGCTCGCGGCGGGCTGGTTGGCCCGGTTGTTCGCCGTGACCTGACATGGATGCTATCGAGCAAGAGTTTCGCGTCAGCTTTCGCTATCCGGTGCACTTCACCACCGGTGTCTTCTCGCCGTCTAACCCTCTCTTGAAGACGGCGATCCAATCGCCGGCCAAGATCCTGTTCATCGTCGACGGTGGGCTGTCGGCGGCCAACCGAGGCTTGGTCGACGCCATTGAGAGTTACTGTCAGCATTACCGCGATGCGCTCGATCTTGCTGGACCCATCCTGGTGGTCCCCGGCGGCGAGCAGGTCAAGAATGAGCCGCAACACCTGGAAGATGTCCAGCGGGCCATCCATGACGCAGGTCTTTGCCGGCATTCCTACGTGGTCGGCGTGGGTGGCGGCGCCGTACTCGATGTCGTGGGCTATGCGGCGGCTACGGCGCATCGAGGCATCCGCTTGGTGCGCGTGCCGACGACGGTCTTGGCACAGCATGATTCCGCGGTGGGCGTCAAGAACGGGATCAACGCGTTCGGCAAGAAGAACTACTTCGGGACTTTCGCGGTTCCCTTCACCGTGATCAACGACTTTGACTTTCTCGCGACCCTCTCGGATCGCGACTGGCGGGGTGGCATCTCTGAGGCCGTCAAGGTTGCCCTGATCAAGGACGCCCCGTTCTTCGATTTCCTCGAACAACACGCGGCCAGGCTCGCGAACCGCGATCGCCGCGTCGTCGAGCAGGTGATTCGGCGCTGCGCTGCGCTCCACCTGTCACATATCGCGACCGGCGGCGATCCCTTCGAGCAGGGTTCTTCGAGACCACTGGACTTTGGCCACTGGTCCGCGCACAAACTGGAGCAGCTCACGCAGTATCGGCTTGGTCATGGTGAGGCAGTCGCGATTGGCATCGCGCTCGACAGCACGTACTCGTATCTGGCGGGCTTCCTGCCCGAAGTCGACTGGCGGCGCATTACGTCGCTCCTAGAGGCGCTCGGCCTCTCACTCTATGCGCCGGAGCTGAGTCATCGACTGGACGCCCTCGACGATCCCACGTGTATGCTGCGCGGCTTGGAGGAATTTCGGGAGCATCTGGGTGGCCGCCTGACCATCATGTTGCTCAGGTCGATTGGAGAGCCGTTCGACGTGCACGAAATTCAGGAGGCCCGTATGATCGAGAGTATCGGGGTGCTCAGAGATCTCGGCCGGGATTCTCGGGCGGTGAGCCAGCCTCTCTTTCACCTCGGCTAGAGGAACATCATGCATGACCGAACGCCGTTGAGCCCGAAGGGACTGGTCGATGAATATTTCATCGAGAATCGCACGAGGCTCCTGGAGATCGCCGCGTTTCTGGATCGCGTCGACCGAGTGGATCCTTCGTACCCGGCCAAGGACTTCCGGATGAAGGCGTTCCTCGAGGCGCTTGCCAGTCTCGCCCGAACCGGCGATCGCGTCGATCACATCCAGATGCTGCTCAGCGACCCGTCGACGGAACCGCTCGAGGCCCTCGACAGAAAGAGCGCGGTGGGAGCCTACGACCGCTGGCGCCGCGAGTGAGCGTCGGGGGGCGCGGCCGCTAGGCTGCGGCCCGCAAGAATCAGGAGGCGCGATCGTGAAGTACATCGATCATCACGCGCACATGGTGTCGCGCACAACGGACGATTATCAGCAGATGGCGCTGACCGGATGCGTGGCTGTCACGGAGCCCGCGTTCTGGGCTGGCTGGGACCGGAGCTCGGCGAACGGTGTCGAGGATTATTTTCGACAGCTCACAGAGTTCGAGCCGGGGCGCGCCGCTCAGTATCACATCCAGCACTACACCTGGATGGCCATGAACCCCAAGGAGGCTGACGACAGGGAGCTGTCGCGTGACGTGCTGACGCGGATCCCGAAATTCTTGGACAAGCCTACGGTGCTCGGCATCGGCGAAATCGGGCTCAACCGCGTGACCCGCAACGAGGTCGATACGTACACGGAACAGATCGATCTGGCACTCACGCACCGACAGTTGATCCTGATTCATACCCCTCATCTCGAGGACAAGCTCAAAGGCACGCGAATCTCCCTCGATGCCATGAGCGGCTTTCCGAAGCTGGATCCGAGCCGCGTGCTCGTGGATCACGCGGAGGAGCACACGTGCCGCATGATCCTAGACCTCGGTTACTGGGCGGGGCTGACGTTGTATCCGCAAACGAAGGTGTCACCGCAGCGTGCAGCCGACATCGTCGAAACATTCGGCCCCGAGCGGATTTGCGTGGCGGGGGCGTGCGACTGGGGTCCGAGCGATCCCATTGCGGTGCCTCGGTTCATCATGGAGATGCGACGCCGCGGCCACCCGGAAGAGCTCATTTACCGGATCGTGTTCGAGAACCCAGTGCAGTTTCTCAGTCAATCGTCCAAGTTTCGTATCCGGCCCAGCGTCGCCAAGGAGCTGGCTTTCTGAAGGGGTATCTGCCTCTACTCGCAGCGCAGTGCCTCCATCGGCTCGATGCTCGAAGCGCGCCGGGCCGGCAGCATTGCCGCGACCGTGGCAACGATGGCGAATAGGGCTGCGGCAGTGGAAAGAATCCACGGATCGGAGGCTGCCACGCCGTAGAGGAGCGCGGCCGTGAGGTGTCCGGCGCCCCGCCGCACAGGGTACGCCGAGCACGATGCCGAGTAGCGTCAGTTTCAGCCCTTCGCGCGTCACCATCGCCATCACGCTGCCCCGTGAAGCGCCGAGCGCCATCCGGATGCCAATCTCGCGTGTGCGACCTACCACAGCGTGCGCCAGCAGCGCGTACACGCCGACGAAGGCGAGGAGCGCCGCCAGGCCTCCGAAGAACGACGAGACGCCCGCCAGGAGCCGCTCTTGCAGCAGTGTGATGTTGAGCTGCTCGTCTAGCGTGAGGACATGTCCCGCACGGACATATTCTTGTCCCAGCGCGCGAACCGTCGGTCCGAGCGCCGCCGCTACGGCGCTGGTGTCGCCGCTCACACGCAACGTCACGATCGGCACACGCATGCGCTCTGGCTCTTGCATGCGCGGCCTGAACGCCACCGGAAGATGCGGTGATCGAAGCTTGCCCACCGTTACGTCGGTCACGACCCCAACGACTTCCACGGCCTGGCGCGCGGGATCTGCGCCGATGCGGATGCGCCGGCCGAGGGCGTCACCATTCGGGAACAGCTTCCGCTCGAGTGCCTCGTTGATGATGACGACGGCCGGGCTGTTGCCACGGTCGGCCCGGGTGAAGTCGCGCCCGCTGAGGAGCGTGGCGCCGACGGTCGTGAAGAAACGCGGCGAGATGAGCTCCGTGAGCCCATCCACCTCGCTCCCGCGGCCCATGGCCTCCGAGCGGGCGATGCCCTCTGTCGGCAGCGCTGTTGGGAAGCTCAAGCACGCCGGGAAGCATTGTGAGAGCGCGACGGCAGCAGGCTCTCGATCACTAGCGTGCGTGCAACGCGGGGGCGCGTGGCGCCGAGCGCCAGACAGACGGCGAACTGCTGATCCCTGGCGACCGCGCGGGCCAGGAGCAGCCCGCTCAGGTTCACGCACCCGATCAGAAGGAGCACGGCTGCAAGCCCCACGAGAGCGACGAGCGGGTCCCTATACAGGCGGCGCAGCGACGAGAACCCCGACGCGCCAGAGTCCACGTGCACCTGCGGCCGAGGCGCCTCGTCCTGCTCCGCCGGGCTGAGGCCGGGCGGAAGCGTGTCGGCCCGCAAGGCGGGCCACGCGGTCGCGATCGCAGCGCGCGCTTGTGCGAGTGTCACGCCGGCGCGTAGCCGGCCGATGAGGTTACGGGCCATCACCGGATCGATTGGTTCGCCGACCAGCGGCCCGACCATCGCCAGCGGTACGTAGAAGTCATCGCCCCCGTCTACCCACAGACCCCGAAAGCGCGGTGGCAGAACACCGACCACGGTCAGTTGCTCGCCCTTGACGACTAGGGGCTCGCCAATCGCGTTCGGGTCTGCGCTGAAAAGGCGCTGCCACAACGAGTGACCGAGCACCACGACCCGCGCCGGTTCACCTGTGCCAGGAGCATCCTGTCGCTGGATGACGCGTCCGAGAAGCGGTTGCAAACCCAGCACGTCGAAGAACTCGGGTGTGACGGCCGCAATGCCGCCATCCACCAGCGATCCGCGAGCCTCGAGCGTAAAGATGCCGCCGCCCGAGTAGGCGCACAGCCCTTCGAACACTTGTTGCCGTGCTGCAAGTTCCCGGTACGTGTTGTAGTGGAACGAACGCCTTCTCTGCGTGTGTTCGTCGGTAAGAGACAAGGCAACCAGTCGCTCGGGATTGGGCACCGGCAACCGCCGCAAGACGACCGCGTTCAGCACGCTGAATAGCGTTGCCGCGGCGCCGATGGCGATCGCGAGTGTGGCCACGACCGCCATGACCAGCCTTGGCGCGCGTCGAAGCTGGCGAACGGCGAAGCGGACATCCTGAAACACGCTCTCAGCCATCGGTCACCGCTGGCGCGAGTGCTCAGCAAGGTCTGTGCCGGTCTGCCCCCGGTGTAGCTGAACCACGAAGGTCATGGTTTCCAGCCGCGCGCCGCGTGAGCTCCTTGGGCCCTCCGCCGGTTACTCCCTTCCCGCGTTGGTGAACGAGGTGCTCATGCCGTGGTACGCTTGTTTGCGTCACGGGAACGCGGGGACACGAGCGCATCGTGCGGATCAAGAACGACGGATTCTTCCATCTCACGTATTGTACGAACATCCATGCAGCCGACGGCTGGGGCGCCGTCTACGCGAACCTGCGTCGGTACGCTCCCGCGTTGAAGAGGCGGCTGTGCCCAGCGGCACCCTTCGGCGTCGGGTTGCGGCTGTCCGCGCGCGAGGCGCGCGAGCTGCTGCAGGAAGGCCGGCTGGACGACTTCCGCGAGTTTCTCGCGAGCCAGGGGTTGTACGTTGCGCTTCTCAACGGCTTTCCGTACGGCGCCTTCCACGGCGCGCCTGTCAAGGCCAACGTGTACGCGCCCGACTGGCGCGACGAGGCGAGGGTCCGGTACACACTCGACCTGATTGAGATCCTCAGCGGGCTCCTTCCCGAAGGGCTCGATGGCGGGATCTCGACCTCGCCGCTCTCCTATAAACCGTGGATGCTGAACCCCGAGCCAGACGCCTGGACGACGATGACACGCAACGTCAGCCTCGTGGCCGAGGCGCTCGTGCGCGTAAGGCGGCAGCACGGCAAGCTCATACACCTGGACATCGAGCCAGAACCCGACTGCCTGCTGGAGAATTCGGCCGACACGGTGGCGTTCTTCGAGCGGTGGCTGCTACCGGTCGGCGGGGCGATGCTCGCCGACGCGCTCGGTACCAATCTGGCGGAAGCACGCGGACATCTCTTGGATCACGTCCGTGTCTGTTTCGACTGCTGCCACTTTGCGACCGAATACGAGGATCCGGGCTTGGCGCTCGAGCGCTTGCGAGCGGCGGGTATCCAGATAGGACGCGTGCAGCTCAGCTCCGCGTTACGGGTCGTCTGGCCTGAAGAGGCCGCGCAGTCTGCGGTCATCGCCGAACGACTTCGGCCATTTGCCGATGCGACGTATCTTCACCAGGTCGTTGAATCACGTGGACCGACCTTTCACCAATACCCCGATCTCGATGAGGCGCTCGGTGACCGCGGGAATCCCGCCGCCAGAGAGTGGCGGGTTCACTTTCACGTGCCGCTCTTCACGGGTGAGTACGATGGGCTCGGCTCCACGCAGGGCGACGTGCGGAAAGTTCTCGAGACCGTCTGGCACACGCGGCTCACGCCTCATCTCGAGATCGAGACGTACACCTGGGACGTGCTCCCGGCGGGACTGAAGATCGATCTACTGGACTCCATCGCGCGCGAGTACGAGTGGGTGCTCGACACGCTGGAGGGTATGACGACGACTTCGTAACGAGGGCCTTCCGCCTTCGTGCTTCCCAACATGCAGAAAACCGTTGTGATCAATGTTGTCGGGCTGACGCCGAAGCTGCTCGGACCTTTGGCGCCTCAGCTTTCCGGCTGGGCGAAGGGGGCGTCTGTCGCGAGGATCCGTCCCGCATTCCCTGCTGTCACCTGCACGGCGCAGGCCAACTACCTGACCGGTCGCTACCCCGAAGCGCATGGCATCGTAGGCAACGGCTGGTACTTCCGGGACGAGTGCGACGTACGGTTCTGGAAGCAGTCCAACAAGCTTGTGCAGGCGCCCAAGCTGTGGGACGCGGCTCGCGCAGCCGACCCGTCATTCACATGTGCGAACCTGTTTTGGTGGTTCAACATGTACTCGAATGTGGATTACGCGGTCACGCCGCGGCCGATGTACCTGGCTGACGGCAGGAAGCTTCCTGACGTCTACACGACACCGGCGGGCCTCCGCGATGAGCTCCAAGCAAACTTGGGCACGTTTCCGCTGTTCGACTTCTGGGGACCGAAGACGTCGATCAAGTCGAGCGAATGGATTGCGGCGGCCGCGAAGCACGTGGAGGAGAGATTCGCTCCGACACTGACGCTCATTTACGTGCCGCATCTCGATTACAACCTGCAGCGCCTCGGCCCCGGCAGTCCAGCGGCCGCGCCAGACGTGGGAGAGGTTGATGAGGTATGTGTCGATCTGATCCGGTACTACGAGGCGAGAGACGCTCACGTCATTGTCCTTTCTGAGTATGGTCTTTCCGACGTGTCATCCCCGGTCCACCTGAATCGCGCGCTCAGAGAGCACGGCCTCATTGCCATCCGGAACGAGCGTGGGCACGAGTTGCTCGACGCCGGAGCCAGCGCGGCGTTTGTTGTTGCTGATCATCAGGTCGCGCACGTGTACGTCAACGATCCAACCCAGCGCAACAAAGTGCGCGCACTCATCGAGAACACCACGGGCGTCGCCGAGGTGCTCGACGCGGATCGGAAAGCGGCGCATCGGATCGATCACCCGCGCTGTGGAGACTTGGTGGCGATCGCCAATCCCAACGCCTGGTTCACGTATTACTATTGGCTGGACGATCAGCGTGCTCCTGATTTCGCGCGGAGCGTCGACATTCATCGGAAGCCGGGCTACGATCCTGTCGAGCTGTTCGTCGATCCAACGATCCGCGTGCCAATGTTGACGATTGGCTGGAAGCTTGCGAAGAAGCAGCTCGGGTTTCGAATGCTCATGGATGTGATCCCGCTCGACGCGACACTGGTCAAGGGGTCTCACGGGCGTCCGGCAGACGGAGGCGACGACGGACCGGTGTTCATCACCCAGCAGCAACACTTGGTACCTTCGGCAACCATCGATTCGGTTGATGTCTACACATTGATCCTGAACCATCTTCAAGGGAGCACGGCAGAATAGTGGTCAGACGGGGTCAGAACATGTTGGCTGAACGCGACCTGCTGGTGCGTGTGTCGGGCTGACGTGTGCATCACGACAACATTGGAGGTTCATCGATGCCGCTTGTCGAGCCCGGGCGAAAAGCTCCCGCGTTCTCGCTGAAGGATCAACATAACCAGATACATCGTCTATCCGACTATGCTGGGCGGCCGGTCGTCCTCTACTTCTATCCCAAGGACGACACGCCCGGATGCACGAAGGAAGCGTGCAACTTCGAAGCAGGCCTGACCGAGCTTCGCAAGCGTGGGGCCACCGTGTTCGGTGTGAGCATTCTCGATACGGCGAGCAAGGCGCGCTTTGCTACGAAGCACGGCCTCACGTTCCCCTTGCTCGCCGACCATGACCACGTGGTGGCCGACAAATACGGTGCTTGGCAACAACGGAGTATGTACGGCCGGAAGTTCATGGGCGTGGCTCGAATCAGCTATCTCATCGATGGCCGCGGCAAGGTGGCGAAACGCTGGGACAAGGTGGACGTGAACAAACACGCCACTGAAGTGTTACAAGCCGTTCAGGCGCTGCCGTGAACGTATTGTGATTGCGTGTCACATGAGGAAAACATCATTCTGCGCCGTAAGCGCTTGGATGGGATGCTGGCTGTTGGCGAGCTGGACATCGATGGGGGCGGCTTGGAACGAGCAGGGGGAACGGGCGCAGCCACTCGTGGTCATGAGCTTCAACATCCGTTACGGCACGGCGGACGATGGGCCCGACCGCTGGGAGGCGCGCCGGGACCTGCTCTTCGAGGTCATACGTGATGAGGGGCCGGATATCGTGGGTCTACAAGAGGCCCTCCACTTCCAGATCGAGGAGATTCTCGAAGCGCTGCCCCACTTCGCCATGGTCGGCGTCGGGCGTGACGATGGAAAGACGGAAGGCGAGTACTCAGCGATTCTCTATCGGCGCGAACGGTTCACGCCAGAGGTGAGCGACACCTTCTGGTTCTCAGACACGCCGCGCGTGCCCGGGTCGATGTCGTGGGGCAACACGATCACGCGCATCTGCACCTGGGCGCGTTTCGCCGATCGCTCTGGCGCACGCTTCTACGCCTACAATCTGCACCTCGATCATCGCTCACAGCCGTCGCGCGAGCGCAGCTCGGCTCTGCTCGCCGACATGATCCGCAAGCGGGAGCCACAGGCGCCTGTGGTGGTCACGGGAGACTTCAATGCCGGCGAGGACAACCCAGCCGTGCGCGTACTTCACAAGCTCCCAGACGGCAGCGCGTTCCTCGTCGACACATTTCGGGTGCGACATCCGGCGGAGGCCACGGTCGGCACCTTCAACGGGTTCAAGGACGGAAACGTCAGCGGCGACAAGATCGACTACGTATTCACTGAGCCGACCACCGAGGTGCTCGACGCCGCTATCATCCGCACCAGCCGCGATGGCCGGTACCCATCGGATCACTTCCCCGTCGTTGCCCGCATCCGGTTTGGAAAGTGACTGGTTGAGGGTGCTCCGCTCAGTATCGATAGTGCGACGCCTTGTACGGACCGTCCACAGGGACGCCGATGTAGGTCGCCTGCTCCGGCGTCAGCTTCGTCAGCTTCACACCGAGCTGATCGAGGTGGAGTCGCGCCACTTCCTCGTCCAGCTTTTTCGGCAGCATGTACACTTGCTTCTCGTAGGCGCCGCTGTTGGTGTGCAGCTCGAGCTGCGCGAGCACCTGATTGGTGAACGACGCCGACATCACGAAGCTCGGGTGCCCCGTCGCGCATCCGAGGTTCAGCAGCCGGCCCTCGGCCAGGATCAGAATGCTACGACCGTCTGGGAACACAAACTCGTCGTACTGGGGCTTGATATTCTCTCGCCGGACGCCGGGCACTTTCTTCAGGCCAGCCATGTCGATCTCGTTATCGAAGTGACCGATGTTGCCAACAATGGCCTTGTCCTTCATGCGCTGCATGTGGGCGACCGTAATCACGTTGTAGTTGCCGGTGGCGCTCACGAAGATGTCGGCCTGCTCGACCACCTCGTCGAGCGGCTTCACCTCGTAGCCCTCCATTGCCGCTTGCAGCGCACAAATCGGATCGATCTCGGTGACGATTACCCGGCAGCCTTGGCCGCGCAGCGCCTGGGCGCACCCCTTCCCCACTTCGCCGTAGCCGCAGACCACGGCGACCTTGCCGCCGAGCATCACATCGGTCGCACGGTTCAAGCCGTCGATCAGTGAATGCCGGCAACCGTAGATGTTGTCGAACTTGCTCTTGGTGACGGAGTCGTTCACGTTGATGGCTGGGAATAGCAACGTGCCGGCCTCTTGCATCTGATAGAGGCGGTGCACACCGGTGGTTGTCTCCTCGCTGACACCCTTGATCTGCGGCGCCATTGCCGTCCACTCGGTAGGGCTCTCGGCGAGCACCTTGCGCAGCAGATCGAGGATCACGCCCCACTCTTCAGGATCTTTGTCCGAATCGAAGTCAGGCACTCGACCCGCCTGCTCGAACTCGACGCCCTTGTGAACGAGCAACGTCGCATCGCCGCCATCGTCCACGATCAGCGTGGGACCGGCGCCGTCGGGCCAGCGCAGCGCCTCGCTGGTACACCACCAGTACTCGTCGAGCGTCTCCCCTTTCCACGCGAAGACGGGAATGCCGCGCGGGTTCTCCGGCGTGCCGCCCGTGTCTGGTCGTCCGACGGCCACTGCCGCCGCGGCGTGGTCCTGGGTCGAGAAGATGTTGCACGAGACCCAGCGTACGTCGGCGCCGAGCTCGGCAAGCGTTTCAATCAGCACAGCCGTCTGCACCGTCATGTGCAGGCTGCCCATGACGCGCGCGCCTGCGAGCGGCGCTTGGCCCGCGTAACGCTTGCGGATGGCCATGAGGCCGGGCATCTCGTGCTCGGCCAGACGAATCTCTTTACGGCCCCAATCGGCCAGCGACAGGTCTTTGACCTTGAACGGCGGTCGGCCAGCCTGCTTGGCCGCCTCGAACGCGTGTACCTTTTCACTCACGGCTACGCCCATGGATTCTCCTTTTGATCGCGCGGCCTAGAGGCCGCTGAGCGCGGTAGACAGTAGGGCGCGGCTTCCGCCTTCGCTGAAGCTACGGCGGACGAGTCCGCCGTAGCGCGAAGCGCGAAGGTGGACCGCCGTAGCCTTGGCGGAGGCGGTTAGCCGCGCCGTCCACCGCCGACGTTCCGAAGACGGCGCCCCTAAAGGGGCGCCCTACCACCCACCACTATCGTCTCAGCTAGCTATCTTGCCACCGCGTCACGCTATCGCCCTGCCACAGCTCTTGCGACGAACAGCGCCGGGCCCTCCGCGCGTGCATCGGGCGGAAGCGCGTGGATGTGGCATGAGCTGAAACCGTTGTCGAGCGCCGATCGCTCGATCTGCTCATCCGAGAAACCAAGCCACACGTGACCCATTTGCTGCCGATACTCTTCGTGCTCGTGCGGCGTCATGTCGGTGACGACGAGCGTCCCGCCGCGGCGAAGCACGCGGCTTACCTCTGCCAGAACCCGGGCAGGCTCCGCAATGTGGTGCAACACCAGCAAGAGTAGCGCGAGATCCACCGACTGGTCTTCGAGCGGTAGGCTTTCGAGATTCGCCTGTCGAACCTCGACGTTCGGATATGGCTCGAGCCGCGATCGAGCTGCGCGTAGCATCTCCTCGGAACCGTCGATGGCATGCACACGTGTAACCCACGGCGCGAGGGCGGCTGAGGCGCGCCCGGTTCCACAACCGAGGTCCGCCAGTACAGTCTTCGGATCCAGCAAGGCCAGACACGACAGTAGGTGCGACGTCGGCCCGAACAGATCATCGCGCAGCCGGTCCCACTCCCCCGCGGCGCTCGCGAAGAAGGCGCGCGAGGTCGCACGCCTGGCCTCGATGGCGCGCTGCAGCCGACGCGCGTCTTGCGCGGCGGTGGGCGTTCCCGCCACCTCCTCGCGGACCAATCCCCAGAGACGGCGACTCGATGCCGGCAGCGCGCTCAGCGACGCGCTGTAGAACCGGCTCGTTCCCTCGCGTCGCGAAACGAGCCACGCGTCGTCGGTGAGCGTCTTGAGGTGGCGGCTGACGGTCGACTGCGGTAATCGCAGCACATCACAGATCTCGGACACCGCCAACTCTTGCGCTTCGAGAGCCAGGAGCACGCGCGCTCGGTTCAGGTCACCAAGAACCGACAAATCGTCGAGAATGGCTGCAGATCCAGCCGCCATTTATCCGTCCATCCGGATTGAGCGTATTATAGTGCCAGGGCGATGTCAAGGTGTGGGGGCGTCCCAGTACAGAAGAGGGGCGAACTCCGTAATAGGAACCTGTGGCCCGCTTTTCGGGCCTCGTGTCACAGGAGGAACATGACATGCCCCGCGTGATTCATTTCGAGCTACCGGCGGACGACCCAACACGAGCCGTCGCATTCTACGAAGGCGTGTTTGGCTGGAGCTTCCAGCGGTGGGACGGCCCGATGGACTACTGGCTGGTGACCACCGGGCCGGGCGAACAGCCCGGTATCGACGGTGGCCTGATGCGCCGTCAACAGCCCGGGGCTTCACCGGTCAACGTCATCGACGTGGCTTCGCTCGATCAGACCGTCACAGCGATCGAGCGCGCGGGCGGCCGTGTCGTTGTCCCGAGGATGGCTGTCCAGGGCATCGGCTGGGTGGCGTACTTCCTGGATACCGAACAGAACATGCTCGGTTTGATGCAGCCCGACCCCGCCGCAGCGTAGCGGTTTCGGCGTAGCGGTTTCGGTTGTGTTGCACCTCTCGCCCAGGTTAGCCTACACGACACGTCCACCGAGTAGACGCGTCGTGCAGTCGATCGAAAATTCATCCGGTGGGCGGTGGCCGGCTCCGTTTCCGGCTACCCGCCTCTCGATCCTCGAGCGGATGCGCAGCGCGAGTCACGAGGTCCGGCAGGAGGGCTTCGATGCGCTCGTGCGCTCGTACTGGAAGCCTATCTACAAGTACCTGCGCGTGAAGTGGCAGCTTCCGGAGCCCGAGGCTGAAGATCACACGCAGGCCTTCCTTGCGACGGCGCTCGACAAGGCTTACCTCGACGCCTTCGACCCATCTCGCGCCAGGTTCCGGACATTCCTGCGGGTATGTGTGGACCGCTTCGTGATGAACGAACGAGCAGCCGCTCGCGCCGCTCGGCGCGGAGGCCGCCTTCGCATCGTCGCTCTAGAGTTCGAAACGGCCGAGGGGGAGCTCCGCCAGCACGATGTGGCCGACGCCACCGATCTGGACGATTATTTTCATCGTGAGTTCGTGCGTGACCTGTTTGCACGAACGGTCCGGCAAGTGCGTGAGGAATGTGCGGCGAGGGGACGCACGGTGCCCTTCACGCTGTTCGAGCGGTACGACCTCGCGCAAGACGAACGCCCGACTTACGCCGACCTCGCGTCAGCCGAGGGCCTCACCGTGCATCAGGTCACCAATCATCTCGCGTTCGTCCGGCGACTCTTCCGCACGCGTGCGCTCGAACAACTGCGCGCCGCCACGGCCACCGACGCCGAGTTCCGTGCGGAGGGCCGGGATCTATTCGGCATCGATCTGCCATGACCTGGCTCACCGACAGCACCGTGCGGCATCTCCAACGCGTCGCGACCTGGCCTGATTTCTCCGGTACGCGATACACGGTGATCGAGGAGCTTGGGCGCGGTGGAATGGGCACGGTCTATCGGGCCGTCGACGAGCCGTTGCAGCGCGAGGTGGCCATCAAGGTGATGAACACGGCGGCCGCGCATGCCCCGCTCGCGGCGCGCTTGCAGGCCGAGGCGCGCGTGCTGGCGGCGCTCGAGCATCCTGGGATCGTGCCCATTCACGACGTCGGAACGCTCGCGGACGGACGCGCCTTCTATGTGATGAAGCGTGTCAGTGGACGGACGCTCGACCAGCTCGATCTTGCCGCCATGAGCCTCAGCGATCGTTTAGGGCTGTTCGAGCGCATCCTCCATCCCGTCGCGTTCGCGCATGCGCGCGGTATCATCCACCGTGATCTCAAGCCGCAGAACATCATGGTCGGCAGTTACGGAGAGGTGCTCGTCTTGGACTGGGGCGTTGCGAAGCTGTCCACGGCAAACGCCGAGGATCCGGGTGACGCGCGTACTGACGGGCCCGCGGACGTGGTACCCGGCGCTACCGAGAGAGGTACGGTCATCGGCACCCCGGGCTTCATGGCTCCGGAGCAGGCACGCGCCGCCGGGATCGATGCGCGGGCGGACGTGTACGCGCTCGGCGTCATCCTCCACGTCATCCTGACGGGACGCGAGCCGGTCTTCGACGAGCGCGCAGATCGCCGTCGGCGCCTCGCGGCGTTCAGAAACGGGTCGAGACGATTACGCGCCATCTCGGTGAAGGCGATGGCCCACGAGCCGCGGGATCGTTATTCAGATGCCAAGGAGCTTGCTGACGACCTCACGCGCTACCGGGCGGGCGGGGCGGTGATGGCGTATCCGGAGGGGCCGCTCGACCGCCTGGAACGGTTCGTCACGTTGTATCGGACCCCGATCGTGCTCATCGTGGTTTACCTCGTGATGCGCACGCTTGTCGCGCTGTGGTTCGCGCCCTAGCCGCGCGTCAGCACGGCGCGTACAGATTCCGTGGCGCTCGCGTAAAGGAACGAGAGAGATTCATTAAAAACGGAGGGCTCATGAACAAGCCTGTGCTCGGACTGTTGCTCGGCGGTTTTCTCGGCATCTTCGATGGCCTCACGGCCCTCATCTCGGCCCCGGAGACCGCCCCGCAAATTGTCGGTATCGTCATCGGTTCGACCATGAAGGGAGTCATCGTCGGCGCGCTGGTCGGATGGTACGCGCGTCGCGTGAGCTCCCTCCCGAAGGGCCTGCTGGTTGGCCTTGTCGTGGGCGCGTTCTTCGCGGCGCTCGTCGCCGTGTCGGGCGGACAGTATTTCTGGGAGATCGTGCTGCCTGGCAGCGTGCTCGGGATGATCGTGGGCTACGCGACGCAGAAGTACGGTCGCACGCCGGCAAGGCAGGCGGGGTGATTATTCGCTCCGCAGTGCCTGCATCGGATCGATTGTTGCCGCCCGGCGCGCTGGGAGATACGCCGCCACGGCCGCGGTGATTGTGACAACAGAGCAAGCGAGAACGAGCAGCCGCGGCTCGTGAGGCGCAACGCCATAGAGCATCTTGGCCACGAGCTGCGCTCCGGCAAGCGTGCCAACGAGCCCAACGCCGATTCCCATCACCACCAGGAACATCGCCTTCTTCAAGACCATCGCGAGAACCGTGGCGCGGCTGGCGCCCAAGGCGATCCGCACGCCCATCTCGCGAGTCCGCCGTGCCACGGAATAGGCAATGACACCATAGAGACCGACGGCCGTGAGCAGGAGCGCAAGAGCAGCGAAGCTTGCAAACAACGTGGTCAGGAAACGTGGTCCTGCGATGCCCGTGGACAATAGGTCTTCGGCAGTCCGAACGTCGTAGATGGGCAGCTGCGCGTCCATCGATTCGACGACTGCTCGCAGCGAAGACTCGATCGCCAACGGAGACGCTGACGTGCGCACGACCACGGATGGACAACACCACGGCAGTTGCCGGTAGGCGAAGTAGTAGATCGGCTCCTCCTCTGAGCTCAATGGGGACTGCCTCACGCTGTCGACGATACCAACGATCTCGCGCATCGTGGTGCCTCCCTCGTTCAACGATGCGCCCGGTTCGATGCGCTTGCCAACGATCTCGTCGCCTGGAAAGAACTTGTCTGCGAACGCGCGATTCACAACGAGCACGGGCGGTCGAGCTGCGTCATCCTGCTCGGTCAGCGCACGACCTTCGAGGAGCGGGGTCCCGATGGCTTTGAAATAGCCCGGTGACACAATCGCCATGTTCGACGATGGTCGTTCCCACGGGGGCGTCGGCCGCTGTTCAATGTTGAAGCTGATGGTCATCTGGCTGCCGGTCAGCGGCAGCGGCCTTGCCACGGCAGCGGCCGTGACGTCCGGTAGGCTCTGCAAACGTTCGAGCAGCCGATCATAGAAATCGTGCTGTCGGGCCGCGGGATACTCGGCACCCGGCAGGTTGAGGCTGAAGGTCAGGAGGCGCTCCGGCTGGAAGCCGAGATCACGCCCCACCAGGTTGAGAAAGCTGGCGACGAGCAAAGTGGCGCCGCACAGAAGCACCAAGCACAGCGCAATTTGTGCGACGACGAGCGTGCTCCGCAAACCACCGGATGTATCCGTACTAGTGCGCGCTCCCGCCTTGAGCGGATCGACAACGTCGACCCTTGCCAGCCGAAGCGCCGGCGCGACGCTGACCAGGATGCCGGTCAGCACGGCAAGCGCAATGGAGAAGATGAGAACCCGGCCATCGACGTTGGACTGCAGGATGCGTGGAACGCTGTCGCCCGCGAGCGGCAGCGCCCAACGGAGCAGCCCTATCGCGGTCAGCACTCCTGCCGTGCACGCGATGAGGGACAGCGTCAGGCTTTCGGTGACGAGTTGCCGGACAAGCCTGCCCTGGCCTGCGCCGATCGCTGCGCGCAGGGCGAATTCCCGCGCTCGCTCGGTCATGCGAGCGAGCAGCAAGCTCGCGATGTTCGCACACGCAATCAGCAAGATCAGCCCCACGGCTCCGAGCAGCACCAGGAACGGCTCACGAGTGTCGCCGACAAGCCGATCCAGCATCGGTCGCACGTACGTGCTCGCAATACTTTTGTTCTGATCGGGATATCGTTCTACGAGCGCAGCGGCAACCGCATCCATGTGGGTTTGCGCCTGCTCCACCGTCACCCCGGGCCGGAGACGCGCTATCGCATTCAACATGCGACTCCCCCGCTGGGTCGCCGACGTGGCATCCAAAGCCAGCGTCGTCCAGAGATCGACGGTATCGCTCAGGGCGGGAAAATTGAAACCAGCCGGTGCCACGCCCACGACCGTGTACGCTTCGCGGTTGAGTGTGATCGCTCGACCGACGATGTCCGGATCGCCGCCATATCGCGTACTCCAGAGTCCGTGGCTCAAGACGACGACGCGCGCACCCGCCTCTTCCTCGTGTGGCAAGAAGCCGCGCCCGAGCGCAGGCGCGGTCTTGAGCACTGCGAACAGATCCCAGGACACGATGGCGCCGCGAAGCCTGACCGGTCGTCCCGATCCCGTCAGAGAGAGCTGCGTGTCTCGGAAGGACGCGATGTGCTCGAAGACGTCATTGTCGCGTCGGAAGTCGAAGAAGGTGGGATATGACAGGGCTGCCGGGTGGGGTGTGCCTCGAGTGTCCCGTGATTGGACCGAGACGAGCCGATCCGGATCCGGATACGGTAGCGGACGCAGAATCACGGCATTGACGACGCTGAATATGGCGGTGTTGGCGCCGATGCCGAGGGCAAGGGTCAGCACGCTTGCCAACGCGAACGTCGGTGACTTGCGAAGCTGGCGGAGTGCGAAATGGACGTCGACAAAGAAGTCCTCGACGGCCCTCCACCGCCACACGTCGCGACTTCGATCCCTGGTCCGCGTGATGTTCCCGAATGCACGGCGTGCGGCGCGCGTGGCGTCGTCACGTGACATGCCGCCCGCGACGAGCTCCTCGATGCTCTCATCGAGATGTTCCTGGATTTCTTCCCTGAGATCTCGATCAAGCTGCCGGCGCGAGAGGAGCTGCTTTATCCAGTTCATGACTTCACCGGCGACAGGACGAGCCGGATGCCTTCCAGCATGCGCTCGAAGCTCGACACCTCACGATCCAAATGCCTGGCGCCGGCGGCCGTCAGCTCATAGAGTCGCACCCGACGGCCGCTCGCGGACACGCTCCACTGCGCTTTCACCCAGCCGGCTTTCAGCATGCGTTGCAGGGCGGGATAGAGGGAGCCCTCCTCGACGCGGAGTAGGTCGTTGGACGTCCGTTTGATGTGTTGCACGAGCGCGTACCCGTGCAACCGCTGCTGTTTCAGGCTCTGGAGAATCATCATCTCCAGCGCCCCGGGAAAGAGATCTTTCTGCTTGTGCGCCGTCACTCGACACGTGCTCCGATATCGTGTTCGATAAGACCTAGACTAAAATAGTGTAAGCCAGTCCGCTTGTCAAACTCGCTCTGTCAGGTTGCAGAATGCTGAAGAGCACTCAATCGCATCCGTAGGCGACGGTGAGCGCACGGCAGACCTCGCGCATCTTCTCGGCGCTCGCGCTTCCCACGAAGGTCCGCAACTGTCGCCGCTGGACCGTGAAGACATTGCACAGGTTGACGCACGACGTCTGTTTCAGTCCTTCGGCGACGCCGACTTCTACCTCGGTGGGAGAACCGCGGAGGGTTGAGGTGATTGCGGCGACGGTGACGGTGTGGAGCAATCGGACGAGGGACGGACGGGTCAAGATGAGGACGGGGCGCCGCTTGTCTGGGCGCGGCAGGTCGAGCAGCCAGATCTCGCCGCGATTCAGCTCTCGGGCCATGCTTGCGCACTCAAGAGGTCCCCGACCTCGTCCAACATGGCGTCCGCCTCGCCGACATATGCTTGAGTCAGTTGCGCTTCGATCTCCCGGCGCTCCTTGATTTTGAAGTAAAGCTGCACCGCAGAACGGATGAAGGCCGACCGTCCCCTTTCCCGAGCTTCCGGATCAGCGTCGATTCGCTGAAGCAGCTCGGTGTCGATCGAAATCTGGAGGGGCCTCGCAGCCATGTGGGCAATATACAATAAGAGTATTGTTGGATCAAGGCATTAACCCGTGAATCTCCTCAGTCCAGATCCCTGTGGGCCGCGTGATCATCTAGCGGTCAACAGATAGTCGACTATCTACCCTAGTTTACAGTAGACTCTCTACCATCAGACGCAGTCAGGCAGCGCGACCGCGCACATGCAAGGATCGGCCTGAGGAGGCATCACATGCAGAGATGGCGATTGATCATGACGTGGCTCTCGCGACCGTCGCGGCAGCAACAGGACAATGATCTCGACCGAGAGCTCTCCACGCATCTAGAGCTCGAAGCGGAAGAGCAACGGGATGCCGGCTTGGCCACAGAAGATGCTCGCTACGCCGCGCAGCGCGCCTTCGGCAACACCGCGTTGGTCAAAGAGGACACACGGGCTGTGTGGGGCTGGACAGCGGTGGAACGCCTCCAACAGGATCTCCGTTATGCCGCGCGAACCTTGAGGAAGAGCCCAGGATTCGCATCCGTCATCCTGTCGATCCTTGCCTTGGGCATCGGCGCCAACACGACCATCTTCAGCATCGTCAATGGCGTGCTGCTCCGCCCGCTGCCGTTCAGCGATCCTGATCGCCTGATGATGCTCGAAGAAAAATGGTTGCCCCGATTCCCACGCTTCGAGCTCACGCCGCAAGATTTCCTCGCGTGGCAACGAGAAAATCGCACCTTCAGCGAGATGGCCGCCTTCAATGATATGGCCTTCGATCTGACGGCCGCGGAGCGCCCTGAGCGCATCTCGGGTGCCCGCGTGAGCGCCAACCTTCCAGCGCTGCTCGGTGTGGAGCCCATTTTGGGCCGCAGCTTTAGACCAGAAGAGGACCAGGACGGAAACGATCGCGTGGTGCTCTTGGGCCACGGCCTGTGGCACCGGCGCTACGGAGCGAACCCACGCGTCGTCGGTCGCGCCGTCAGCTTGGACGGCATCAGCTTCACGATCGTCGGCGTCATGCCGGCCGACTTCCGATTTCCTCGCGATGCGGAGATCTGGAAGCCAATGGGATTTACGTCAGAAGAGCTGAGAACCGGAAGCCATTGGGTCTGGGGGGTAGGCCGCTTGAAGCCTGCGGTGACACGTGAGCAGGCCCAGGCCGACCTGGATCTCTTGATGCGCGAGAGCGAGAACTGGAAAGCGCAGGCCGTCCCACTAATGGACCATTACGTTGGCAGCGTCCGCACAGCGCTCTGGGTCCTCCTTGGTGCCGCCGGATTCGTCCTATTGATCGCGTGTGTCAATGTTGCGGGGCTTCTCTTGGCCAGAGCCGCCGTGCGGCAAAAGGAGATATCTCTGCGCGCCGCTATTGGTGCGAGCCGCGCGCGGATCGTTCAGCAGCTTCTGACCGAGACGATGCTCCTTGCACTGCTCGGCGGGCTGCTGGGCGTGGTTCTGGCGCTCGGCGGCCTCAGCATCGTCCGCGGCCTGCCACTTGAAGGCATCCCACGGCTCGACGAAATAGCGTTGGACTATCCCGTCCTGCTGTATACCCTCGGTCTGTCGACCCTCACCGGCCTCCTGTTTGGTCTCTCGCCAGCGGTCCGCCTCTCGCGGACTGATCTCCAGGAAGCTCTGAAGGCGGGCGGCAGAACGAGCGGCGCGGGAGTCCGCACCGGGGCACGAAACGCGTTGGTCGTCTCGGAGGTTGCCATCGCCCTCGTGCTTCTGGCAGGCGCCGGACTCCTCCTCAAGAGTTTCTGGCGACTGCTCGAGGTGAGACCCGGTTTCAATCCTGAGAGCGTTCTTGCGGCGACGATCAATCTACCCACGGTCAACTACGGAGAGCCATACCAGCAGAACCAGTTTGCGGAGGAGCTACTCCAGCGGATTCGCGGGCTGCCGGAGGTTCGAGCCGTCGCCGTCTCTACCGACCTTCCATTCTCTGGCATCACAGACGTAGGTATCCACTTCGAGGGGCGCCCTGCTGGCCCACTCTGGGGGACGACGGCTAACTACTACGGCGTGACGCCGCTCTATCTCCAGGCAATGCGAATCCCACTGATGCGCGGGAGGTTCTTTACCGAACGCGATACGCCGGCGAGCCAGCCTGTGGTGATCATCAACGAGACCATGGCTCGTCGCTTCTTCCCCAACGAGGACCCGCTCGGAAAGCAATTGGACATTTCTGGCCCGACATACATGCGCGAGATCGTCGGCGTCGTGGGCGATGTCAAACAGGAAGGCTTCAGAAGAGAGACGGCGCCGCAGGTGTACGAGCCGTTCCTTCAGCAACCGCGCGGCGCCTTCAAGGTCGTCGTCCGCGGCGTCGGCGATTCAGCGCATCTGGCGGACGCGGTGCGCCATGCGGTCTCTGCGATCGATGGCAATCAACCGATTTCCGACGTCGCAACCATGGAGGGAATCGTGGCCGGCTCCGTCTCGCACGACCGGTTCTCGGCGCTCCTGCTTGGGCTCTTTGGCCTGCTCGCACTGGTGCTCGCGGCCGTGGGAATCTACGGCGTCACCGCTTACTCGGTGGCACAGAGAGCTCACGAGATCGGAGTGCGAATCGCGCTCGGCGCTCATCAGAGAAGGATCTTGCAACTGGTCCTTGGACAGAGTCTACGGTCGCTGTTGCTCGGCCTGGTCATCGGCGTAGCGGGTTCCCTCGCGCTCACGGGCGTTCTGGGCAGTCTGCTCTACGAGGTAGAGCCGCGCGATCCAGCGACGCTTGTGGCCGTATCGGTCTTACTCGTGGGCGTGGCACTCTTTGCGGTCTTCATCCCGGCGCGCCGCGCGTCTCGTGTCGACCCCGTGGTGGCCCTGAGATCCGAATGAAGACGCGCTCCACCGTGTGATCTGAGTGGCCCCAGCTTCGCTAGGTACTGGGTTTCGGAATTACTGTGACGTAAGAATGGACTTGACAGGATTCTGAGACCCAGCGCGCTTTTGTTCGTGGGCTCGTGAGAATCCGTAGCTGTGAGCGCCACGTTGACCGAGAGGGCGCGTTCGCGTGCGTGGACGGCAAACAAGGTGGATCCCGCCGCATTCGTGTCCTACGGGCGCGTCCTGAGGGTCGAAAATCGCGTCCGTATAATGGGACATGACGACGCCACTCCCCACGTTCCAACACGTCTCCGATCAGGATCTCCTCCGCGAGGTCACCTGCCTCGCTGCCCGTGAACGTGACGCCACGGCACGGCACGCCTCATCGCCTGCCTCGCCGAGGTGGAGGGTCGGCACCTCTACCTGGGGGAAGGCTGTGCCTCGCTTTTCACGTACTGCGTCCACGTTCTCCGTCTTCGAAACGAGTCTGGCACAGGACTTGTGCCCATCCGTCGGTGCCCGCCAGCCTGACGGGGACGAAACCAGTATTTCGACCATGCGGGCCTCACCGTGATGGGCGCACGAGCCGTGGCCCACGCCTGCCCGACAGTTGCCCCGCCTTGTTGCGACACCGGCCCCCCAAACGCGTGCGATCGCGGTGAGGTGGCCTGCCGGCGCTCACGGTCCTGGAGGAGAAGTCCGTCCCTCCGCTGCTTCGAATCGGCCGGACTGATATCGCGGTCTCCTCCCTGCCCGTCGTGACGCACCTACGTCACCGTAATTGCGAAACACTGTACTAAGCGGAGCCCCGGACTCCAGAACCTAGCTCGACCGAAGGGCGGACATCGGGTCGGTTCTCGAGGCGCGCTGGGCGGGCAGCGAGCCTGCGAGCGCGGCGACGAGGGTCAACGTGCCGACCACCACCGCGAACGTCAGCGGATCGCCGGGCGTGATGCCAAAGAGCAGGGAGCTCAGGAATCTGGCCAGCATGAATGATCCAGCGAGCCCCATGAGCACGCCAATGGAGGCCAACGCCAGGGTGTTGGCGATGACCTGCCTGCGCACATCGCCGGGCGACGCTCCCAGCGCCATGCGGATTCCAATCTCCTGAGTACGCTGACTGACCGAGTAAGAGATGACGCCGTAGATGCCCAATGAGGCGAGCAGCGCGGCCAAGGCGGCGAACGCGCCAATCACGTACAGCACGAAGCGCCGCGGCGAGGCGGCCCTGTCGACGATCTGACCAAGCGTCTGAAACTCATCGGTCGGCAGCGTCGGATCGACCTTGCGCAAGACTGTCCGGATGCTCGGCGCCAGCGTCTTCACCGGCAGCGCGCTTCGGACGACCACATCAATCGCGCCCCAGGACGGCTGCTGCCGGATATGCAAGTACATCTCAGGGGAGGCTCCTTCCTCCAGTGAGCTGTGCCGAACGTCGCGGACAACACCTACGACGCGGTGCTCCTCATGTAACGCCGCGACTTGCCCGATCGGATCCTTCCCGGGCCACACACGGCGCGCCGCCGTCTCGTTCACGATCATCACCCTTTCACTCTCGGCCCGGTCGTCGTCGTTGAAGTCTCGGCCGGCCACCAAGGGAATGCCCATGGTCTCGATGTATCCGCTGTCGACCATGCGGGGAAAGGCGCTCGGGTACTCGCCATCGGCATAGACCTCGCCTTTGGCTGAAAGACCCCAAGAGCGGTTGCGCCCCAGCGGCAAGGTGTCGGTCAGGCCGACCGATGCCACGCCTGGAACGGCTTGCAGCTCACGCGTCAGGCGTTCATAGAAGGCCACGCGATCCGGAAGCTCCGGGTACTTGTCTGCCACGTCCACGCGCCAGGCGATTGCCTGCTCGGGTCGGAACCCCAGATCGACCTCGAGCAGCGTTAGAAAGCTTCGTAGCAGCAAACCGGCGCCAACGAGCAGCATGCAGGCGAATGCGACTTCGGAGACAACCAATGCTCCGCGAATCCACCTGTGGCGCTTGCCTTCCGTTGATCCACGGCTCGCATCGCTCAGGGCTTCATATTCACCCGCGCCCGAGATCTGGAGGGCAGGGACAATACCGAACAACACGCCTGTCGCAACGGCCACGACCAGTGTGAAGACCAATGCCGTGATGTCGACCTCGGACGTACGGAGCAGGGGGATGTTGACGGCCGTTGTGGCCGAGACGCCTCGCATCACCGCGTATGCGACGAGCACGCCGACGAGTGCCCCGCACCCGGAAAGCACCAGGCTTTCGGTGAGCGTCTGGCGGATCAACCGGAGACGGTCTGCCCCGAGCGCGCTCCGGACCGCGATTTCCTTGCGGCGGGCGGCGGCGCGCGCCAGGAGCAGGTTGGAGAGATTCGCGCAGGCAATCAAGAGGACGAGCCCCACGGCGCCCGCTAGCACACCCAGAATCGGGCGAAAGCTCCCCGCGATGGATTCTCGCAATGGGCTGACGACCGCGCCCAATCCCCATCGGCCTGGGTCGGCTTCTTGCAGCCGCCGATTGATCAAGTCCAGCTCGGTTTGCGCAGCCTGAGGCGTCACTCCTGGCTTGAGACGCCCAATCACTGCCAGCGTGTTGCCCCACACGTCGGTTTCGTCGGATATCGGGAAGGGTGTCAGGAGATCGATCCGCGACCCAGGAGAAAAGACCGAAGCGAAGTCGAAAGACGCGGGCAGGACACCAGTGACCGTCGTGGCTTGACCGTTGAGGTTAATCGAGCGCCCGACGATGGCTGGATCGGACCCGAATCGCCGCTGCCACAGACTGTGCGTGAGGAGCGCGACCGGAGGGCCCTCCCAGACACTCTCCTCATCCAGGAAGCTGCGTCCTAACGCAGGACGTACGCCGAGCAGCTCCAAGAAATTCTGCGTCACGCCGACACCGACCAACCGCTCCGGCTCGCCGTGACCAACGAGATTGTAGCTGCCGTAATCGAAGAAGGCGTGATAACCGGCCAGGTCCTCGAACGATTCATTGAGCTGGCGCCAGTCGCGAAGATTCGAGCTGCGCGACGTGACCGCAGACAAGCCGCCCGTGCCATCGTTGGCGACGCGCACCAGGCGCTCCGGCTGTTGAAACGGCAGGGGCCGGAGCAACACCGCATTGAGGACGCTGAAAATTGACGTCGTGGCGCCAATGCCGAGCCCGATGATGAGCATGGCGGCTGCGAAGAAGCCGCGCTCGCGACTGAGGGTCCGGACGGTATAGTGCACGTCTTGGGTCAGGCTATCCCACACGGCCAGGCCGCGCGTGTCCCGGTGCAGCTCGCGCGTCGGCTCGACTCCGCCGAGCGCGATCAGCGCTCGACGCCGAGCTTCATCCGGTTCCATGCCGCGACGGCGGTTTTCTTCCACGAGCAGATCGAGATGTGTCGCTAACTCCTCGTCGAAGTCGCGATCGAGCGGCGTCTTGCCGAGGACGGCCACCACCTTGGCAGCCAGTAAACGTAGCCATTGCGTCATCGGCCCTCGCCTCCCGCCATGGCGAGCAGCCGTCCGATGACGGCCGCCAGGCGTTCGAAGTTGCTCGCGTCAGCCTGTAGCTGCTTCCTGCCACTCCTCGTGATCGCGTAGAACTTCGCTCGGCGGTTGTTCTCAGAGGTTCCCCACGCCGCGCGAATGAGCCCGCGCTGCTGCAGGCGGACGAGCGCTGCGTAGATCGTTCCCTGGTTCAGCAGAATGGCATCCCCACTGATTTGTTCGATGCGTCGAGCAATGCCGTAGCCGTGCAGCGGTCCCATCGTCTCGAGCGTCTGTAGAACCATCAGATCGAGCGTGCCTTGCAACAAGTCGAGCCTCGACGCCATCACTCCTCCTGTGGCCACGCCACAAGACTATTGGCACACGTCATGTGGCATGTCCACAGAAAGTGGCAAGCAGGCTCCCTTCCGCTTTGACGGAGACCGGAACGGCAGGGTTGCTGCTCCACAAGCCGCGGACGTGCCGTCAGCGGTCACGGCCGCGGATCCGGTCGCGCAGAACCCGGAGCATTGGGAGCACGACGCGGTCTTTCTCGCGCCCTGCTGTTTCCTTTGAGCGGACGATGTCATCCAGTGCCGCAACGCGGACAGGTACGCCGAGCACAACGAGATCCGTGGCGTTCGCATCCCACTCGACGAAGGTACCGACTCCTGCCGGATGCAAGGCAACGTCGAGGTCTCCGGCCCGTGTCACGAGGTTCAACACGGTCATCCGAGCCAGACTCGTCGCGTCGTGATTGAACGCCAGGCCGTCCGGAATGCCATCGACGCGGATGCGAGCGTTCAGCGCGTGCAGCGCCGCCGAGAGCCGCGCCAGATTGTCGGGAGAATCATCTGGTGTGATGTCGACATCAAACGTGGGGTGCACTGAACCATGAAGGGTCGCCGCGAGGCCGCCAATCAGCACAAACCGCACACGGTGCTCATAGAGGACGCGAACGACCTCATCGGGACGAAAGTCACTCATCTCGCCCGCATCGCCGCACGGCCTGCTCCGACGAAGCGGACGTAATCAATCAGACGCTGTAGTCGCTCATCGACGGTCATGGCCAGGGTGGTCTCCAGCAGCGACACGTCGTGCGGGTCAGCGTCAGGCTCGCTGAGGACGGCGGCTAGCTCGAGCCCACAAGCCTCCACGGTCCGGACCACGGCGGCGAAGCTGGGCTCCACCTGGCCGTTCTCCCACCGAGAGAGCACGGAGGGAGTCGTCCCAAGATCATGGGCCAGGTCGGATTGTGCCAGCCCAGCCATCCGGCGGGCCTTGCGGATCACATCGCCGCCCTTCATGGGGCACAGCTTAGCATAAATGCTAAGAGCGAACGGGCTATTCGCCACACCGCATGTGACATCAGCCACTGAAAGCCGCGCGACGAGGGGCCTAAAGGGCCGCGCGACGAAGCGATCCCCATTTCCGTGGAGCACCCCACCTACGGTGTTCCCTTGACAGTCGACGGCGCCGACTGTACTCTCGACGATCGAGAGAGCGTGAGGGCGACCACCACATCCGCGATCCACCCATGGGCAAACCAACCGATCTGCTGCAAGGCACACTCGACTTACTGATCCTGAAGACGCTCGCGCTGGAGCCGATGCACGGCTGGGGGATCACGCTGCGCATCCAACAGATTTCCGGCGACGTGTTGCAAGTGCAACCCGGCTCGCTCTATCCCGCGCTCCACCGCCTCGAGCATCAGGGTTGGATCTTGGCGAAATGGGCCCAGACGGACGCGGGTCGCCGCGCGAAGTACTACTCGCTCACGCGAGCCGGCCGTCAGCAGCTCGAACGCGAGGCGAAACAGTGGCGCCGGCTGTCGGGTGCAGTCACCACGCTCCTCGATACGGTGTAAGACGATGGCGACCCGCTTTCATCATCGGGTGCGCATGGCGCTCCGATCGTTCCTGCGTCGTCCCGCGGCTGAGCGTGAGCTGGACGACGAGCTGCAGTTCCATTTCCGGGAGATGGAGGCTCACGAGGCCACGCGCGGCTCGGCGCGGGCCGAGGCGCACTCGCCGGCGCGGCGCCACTTCGGCGGATCGGATCAGGTGAAGGAGGCCTGTCGCGACATGCGCACATTGCGGCCGTTCGAGAACTTGCTGCGTGACCTCCGTTTCGGTGCCCGGCTGCTCACCCGCAGTCCGATTTTTACCGTCGTTGCCGTCGTGTCGTTGGCGCTGGGCATTGGTGCCAGCAGCGCCATCTTCTCGGTGATCAACGCCATCGTGTTGCGGGCGCTGCCGGTGGACCAGCCGGAGCAGCTTTACGTTGCCCAGGTCGCGCGCATGGAGCAGCTCGATCCCCGCTTCTCGTATCCGGCGTACCAAGGCATCGGCGAGCTGGTCGCTGAACGGGCCGAAGTAGCCGCGGTCAGCAGCATCCAGTCGATGCAGATCGGGACGGCAGGGAGCAACGACGCCACGGCCGAGTCGGCTGAGGTGCAGCTCGTGTCGGGCGACTACTTCAGCGTGCTGCGCCAACACCCGCAGATCGGCCGCCTGCTTGGCCCCGGCGACAACCGCACCCTGGACGCTCATCCGGTGGCGGTGATCAGCGACGCCTACTGGAGCCGCAAATTCGGCCGCGCCACGAACGCGGTCGGGCGTGTGGTGATCGCGAACGGCACGCCCATGACGATCGTCGGTGTCACCACGCCGCGATTCTTTGGCACGACCGTAGGCACCCGTAACCCGGACATGTGGGTGCCAGTCATGATGCAGGCAGCCGTGCACTACGCCAGCGACATGGGCAACATCAACGGCGACTCACAGAAGCCCTGGCCGCCGCAGCGCGAGATCTCATGGCTGAACCTCTTCCTCCGCATGCCGGCAGGCGCGGTGCCGGCCGTGTCCGAGGCGATGACGCTGGCGATGCGGCGCGACTACGCGCAGCGATCCGGCTACCAGGATGATGCGGAGCTCCGCCGGCACTATCAGTCGAGCCGCGTCGTGCTGGCGTCCGGATCCCGTGGCCTCTCGCGCATGCGCGGTGATTTGACCACGCCGCTCCTCGTCTTATTCGTGATGGTTGGCCTCTTGCTCGCGATCGCCTGTGCCAACATCGCGAGCCTGCTACTGGCCCGCGCCACGACCCGCCACCGCGAGATGGCGATTCGCCTGTCGATTGGCGCCGGACGGCAACGCCTGGTCCGTCAACTTCTCACTGAGAGCTTGCTTCTCGCGCTGATCGGCGGTGCGCTGGGGCTGGTTGTGGCTTACTGGGGTAGCAGCGGTCTCTTGATCCTCGTGAACGACGGCACGCCGGTCACCGCCATCGACGTCCGTCCCGACTGGCGCGTGGTCGGCTTTGCGCTAGCCGTGTCGCTGTCAACGGGCCTCTTCTTCGGACTGCTGCCCGCACGGCGCAGCACACACGTGCAGCTGGCCGATGCCTTGAAAGCGCAGACGCGCGGTGCCATCGGGTCCAGCAGTCGTGTGGGTCGCAGGTGGCTCGGTGGCAGGCTGCTCGTCGCGGCCCAGATGGCTTTCTCGCTGCTCCTGCTGATCGTTGCCGCGCTGTTCGCACGGAGCCTGCAGGAGCTCACGCGTGTCGATATCGGCTTCGACCGCGACCGCCTGCTGGTCACACGTGTCGACCCACGCGCCGCCGGCTACACGCAAGCCCAGCTGCCGGCGCTCTATCGTCGGATCGTCGAGCACGTCAGCGCCCTCCCTGGCGTGGCCGGAGCGAGCATGTCCGCCAGCGGACCGTTCTCCGGATCACATTGGATCAGCGCCTTCGAAGCGGAAGGATACACGCGCGGACGCGACGAACAGCTCAGGGTACTGAACGAAGTCGTCACGACCGATTACTTCCGCACGGTCGGCCTGACACTCCTCTCCGGCCGGGTGTTCGGCCCGGAGGACGTCGTCAACAGCCGGAAAGTCAGCGTCATCAACCAGACGATGGCGCGCCGTTACTTCGGGAGCAAGAGCCCGATCGGGAAGCGCTGGAGCTACGACGAGGAGTTCGACGAAGAGGCGTTCGAGATCATCGGCGTCGTGCAGGACGCCCGGTCCGATGATCTGACGGCCGGTGCAGTCAACATGGCGTATCGACCGGTCACGCAGAGCGATGACTACCTCGCCAGCATCGAGGTCCGAGCGGCGGGCGCACCCGCCGCGCTCGCGGCGGAGATTCGCAGCACCCTGCGAGAGGCCGAGCCGCGGCTGCGTCTGGCACCCATCGAGCCGCTCGGCGATCGCGTGGTCCGGGCGATGAGTCAGGAGCGGTTGATGACCTCGCTGACGATGGCGTTCGGCGGCGTGGCGCTGTTCCTCGCGTGTCTTGGTCTCTACGGCACGATCTCGTACGCCGTGACGCGGCGCACGACGGAGCTCGGCGTCCGGATCGCACTCGGCGCGGGCTGCGGCGCGGTGCAGTGGCTCATCATGCGCGAAGCGCTCACGCTCGTGCTGATGGGATTGATCGTCGGGCTGCCGCTCGCGTTCCTTGCGACGCGCACGATGGCGACACTGTTCTATGGCATCACACCGGTCGATCCTGCGGCACATAGCGCCGCCGTGGCCACACTCGTCGTCATCGCGGCGCTCGCAGCGTACTTGCCGGCACGCCGCGCGTCGCACGTCGATCCCATGCGCGCACTTCGCTCAGAGTAAGCGAGACGACATTGCTGGAGATGGTCTAAACGCCATGGCTACTCGCCTGCATCATCGTGTGCGGATGGCGCTGCGATCGTTCCTGCGGCGCCCCGCGGCTGAGCGTGAGCTGGACGAAGAGTTACAGTTCCATTTCCAAGAGATGGAGGCTCGCAAGGCCACGCGCGGATCGGCGCGGGCCAAGGCGCACTCGCAGGCACGGCGGCGCTTCGGCGGATCGGATCAAGTGAAGGAGGCCTGTCGCGACATGCGCACGCTGCGACCGGTCGAGGATTGTCTGCAGGATCTGCGCTTCGGCGTACGGCTGCTCACCCGCAGCCCGCTCTTTTCCATCGTGGCCGTTCTTTCGCTGGCGCTGGGCATCGGTGCCAACGCCGCGATCTTCTCGCTGATCAACGCGATCATCCTCCGTCCCCTGCCGGTCACCGAGCCGGAGCAGCTCTACATCGCGCGAGTCACCCACCCTGATCCGCTGGCTCCTCCATCAACAGCGCTTATCTTCTCGAATCCTGTGTTCGAGGATGCGCGAGATCTCGTCGCCGGACCCGCCGAGATGGCAGCCGCGACGACCATCCGACAAATGCAGATCGCCACGTCGGACAGCCGACGTGCGACATCACAGCTGGAATCAGGTCAAGTCCAGCTCGTCTCGGGCGAATACTTCCACGTGCTCAGACAGCGGCCGCAGATCGGCCGCTTGTTGGGCCCGGGCGACAATCGCACACTCGGCAGCCACCCTGTCGCAGTTATCAGCGACAGCTACTTCCGCCGCAAGTTCGGCCGGTCGCCCGACGTGCTCGGGCGCAGCCTCATCATCAACGACGCGCCCTTCACGATCGTCGGCGTCACGGCACCTGAATTCTTCGGCACGGAGCTGGCCACGCACACCCCGCATGTGTGGGTGCCCCTCATGATGCAGGCGAGCGTCCGCTACGCCGGTAATAGGTTGAGCCGCGGTGACGTGCGCAACCCCTGGCCGCCTCAGCGCGAGATCCAGTGGCTCAACATCTTCGTGCGCGTGCCCTCAGGAGATGTGGCCGCGGTGGCCGAAGCGATGACTTTGGCGCTCCAGCGCGGTTACCGGCTGCGGAATGACTACAACGAGGACGCAGAGCTCCAACGGCGATATCAGGCGAACCGCGTCGCGTTGACGCCCGGTTCGCGCGGGCTCTCCCCCATGCGCGACGACCTCAGCACGCCACTGCTCGCGTTGTTCGGGATGGTCGGCCTCCTGCTCGCGATCGCCTGTGCGAACATCGCAAGCCTGTTACTGGCACGCGCGACGAATCGTTACCGCGAGATGGCCATTCGCCTGTCCATCGGCGCGGCACGTGGACGTCTCATGCGTCAGCTCTTGACCGAGTGCCTGCTTCTCGCGCTGATCGGCGGTGGCCTCGGACTGCTCGTCAGCTCTTGGGGCAGTCGAGCCCTTCTAACGCTGGCAAATTACGGCACGGCCGCGACGAGCGGTGGTCTCGACCTCAGTCCTGACTGGCGCGTCGCGGGCTTCACATTGGGCGTGGCGGTGCTCACCGGCCTGCTCTTTGGCATGTTGCCGGCCTTACGCAGCGCACGTGTAAGCCTCGCCGAGACCTTGAAATCCCAAGCGCGCAGTGTCATCAGCGCCAGGGGACGCGGCCGCTTACCCGCGGCCAAGGCGCTCATCGCCGGACAACTGGCGTTCGCATTGCTCCTGCTTATCGTCGCGGCGCTGTTCACACGCAGCCTGCAGCAACTGATACGCGTCGACATCGGCTTCGATCGCGATCACGTGCTCATCGCGCGTGTGGATGCACGCGCCGCGGGCTACACACCCGCTGAGCTCCCGCCGCTGTATCGTCGCGTCGTGGAACGTGTCACAGCCGTGCCGGGCGTAACCGCCGCCAGTGTGTCGAGGAACGGCCCGTTTGGCGGAGGGTACGTGACCAGCGGCTTCGAGGCCGAGGGATATACGCGTGGGCGTCATGAATGGCTCGTGACGGGCGAGGATTACATTACGCCCGGCTACTTCCGCACCGTCGGCTTGGCAATGAAAATGGGACGGACGTTCGGGCCGCACGACTCGGCCAGAGGGCGCAAGGTCAGCATTATCAACGAGACAATGGCACGGCGATACTTCTCGAACCGGAACCCGATCGGCAGCCGTTGGGGTTACGGTACGAACTTCGATGAGGATGGCTTCGAGATCATCGGCGTCGTTCAGGATGCCCGGTACGACGGTCTCAAGAGCGACTCGCCCAGCATGGCCTATCTGCCGGCCGCGCAGCGGCCCGACGACTATCTCGCCAGCCTCGAGATGCGGACGGCGGGCAATCCCGCCGCGCTCGCCAGTACGATCCGCAACGCGCTCCGTGAGGCCGAGCCAAGTCTTCCCGTCACATCCCTCGAAACACTCGACGAGCGCGTCGCGCGCGGGATGCGACAAGAGCAGCTTCTCGCCTGGCTGACCATAGGTTTTAGCGCCGTGGCATTGTTCCTAGCGTGCCTATGGCACCATCTCATACGCAGTAACGCGGCGGACGGCGGAGCTCGGCGTGCGCATGGCGCTGGGCGCGAGCCGGGGTGCGGTGCAGTGGCTCATCATGCGCGAGGCGCTCACACTCGTGCTGATGGGATTGATCGTCGGCCTACCGCTCGCGTTCCTTGCGACGCGCACGATGGCGACGCTGTTCTATGGCATCACACCGGTCGATCCTGCGGCGCACAGCGCCGCCGTGGCCACGCTCGTCGTCATCGCGGCGCTCGCAGCGTATCTGCCGGCACACCGCGCCTCGCGTATTGATCCCATGCGCGCGCTTCAATCGGAGTGAAGCGAATTAAAGGGCCTCTGCAGCGGCACTGCGGCCACAAACGAGTACAAAGTTCTCGTAACGAGCCGCATAACGGGCTAAGCCGACCGCTTCACCGAGACCTGCTCCTTTGCGAGATCGAGCAGCAGTCGAAGCGCGCGGTTGACCGCAGCGGAGTCGGTGAAGACCTTGGCCACGTCCGCGTCCAAGAAAACAACGTTCGTCCCCGCTTTGTACGCTTCGTGATGCTTACCTCGCACGCCGCTTGAAAAATCGTACTCAGGCCGCATGTCAGCACGGCTCGGTTTACTTGCCTGATTCATAGTTTCTGCGCTCCCTCGAAGTTGCCTCTCTGGCAGTGATGATCCGGATCTTCCCTTCACGTTCAGTGTATGCCACGACGAGCAGCCGCCCGGCCTCTGACAACCCGAGGCTCAAGAACCGAGCCTCGCCCTCTGAATGGTCCGGGTCGGGTATCGTCACCTCGAACGGATCGCCGAACACCGACATCGCCTCCGGGAAACCGACCCGCATGTGTTTCGGGGTTCCGCGCCGCCTTCTCGGCATCCAGGGTTCAGGTATGGCGGATGCACGCTTCGAGGTGAACCTTCGACCGTTCACCTTTCCGCGAAGGCTCCCTGACACCTCGAGGCCTGGTCCCTGATCCCTGAGACAGCCCTGGGACCTCGCACCTAGCCCCTCTCCCCTTCTTTTCGGAGGCCGGCTGACATGCCGGAGCTCTTGACATCAGGTGGCTATGTAGAATATTGCTTATGTAGACATCGACACGCTCTTTGGGCATAGGACTCGTGAAGCTCACTTACCCGACCACACTCGTCCTGCAAGCGCTCGCGCATCGGTATCACTACGGGTTCGACATCATGGATGCGACGGGCCTGCCGAGCGGGACCGTCTATCCCATCCTGCGGCGGATCGATCGCGAAGCCCTCGTGAGCTCGCGCTGGGAGTCTGAGACCGAGGCGCACCGCGCGCAGCGTCCGCTCCGCCGCTACTACGAGCTGACCGCCGCCGGCGAACGTTTGCTCGCCGAGTCGTTGAGCCGCTACCGCGCCCTGCACGAGATCGTCCCGCGCGCCCGCCGCAAGATCCGTCCCACACGCCGGCCGGTGACGCCATGAATCGGGAATCTGGAGCCCCGAATCAGGAATCGGGGATCGGGAATCGGGGATCAGGAATATCCGACTCGACGTCGACGGCGCTCAGGTTGAGCCTCGCCTTCGTCCGCGTGGTGAGCGTGCTCGTGCCATCGAGCATGCGCGTGGCGTGGCGAGAGGAGTGGCATTCGGAGATCCGCCACCGCTGGCACTGGATGGTGGAGTCTGGCGCGCTGACGCGGCGGAGTCGACTCGACCTGCTGCGCCGCTCGATGGGCTCCGTGGTCGACGCGTCCTGGTTACGCGTCCTCGCGACCTTTGACCTGAATCTGACCCAGGAAGTTCGCTATGCCTTCAGGTCTCTCAGACGGGCTCCGACCCTCACGATCGTCGCCTCGTCTGTGCTCGCGCTCGGGATTGGCGCCGGCACGGCCGTGTTCTCGGTCGTCGACACCCTGGTGCTTCGACCACTGCCCTACAGCGAGCCGGATCGCATCGTCACCATCTGGCAGCAGCGCACGGATGCTGACAACGCGATCGGCGATGTCGCCCCCGGGAACTTCCTGGACTGGCGTGAACAGGCGACGAGCTTTGACGTGGTGGCCGGCGTCGAGCCCTGGAGCTTCGACTACTTGGGCACGTCAGAACCGCGGTCGCTCCTCGCGGCGGCCGTGACCGAGGGCTTCTTCCGCACCGTGGGTGTGCAACCGCTGATGGGGCGCACGTTCCGCCCGGAGGAACATCAAGAGGGACAGAGCAACGTCGTGCTGCTCTCGTACGGGTGTTGGCAGCGGTACTTCGGCGGCGATCGGGAGCTTATCGGACGCAGCGTGATCCTCGACGGTGAACCGCGCACGGTCGTCGGCGTTCTCCCGCCGGATTTTCAGCCGCGGCTGCTGCAGGGGGGGCGCGAACGCGAGGTCTGGGCGCCCAATGTGATCCGTCCATACGAACGTGAGGAGCGAGGCAGCGCATACTGGAACGTGGTTGCACGCCTCCGGCGCGATGTTTCAGTTGAGCAGGCGCAGCGCGAGATGGATGCCCTCTCCACGCGGCTCGCGGCGGCGCACCCTCAGACAAACAGCGGTATGGTCGCGAGGCTTGTCTCGTTTCGCGATCACCTCATCGGATCGGTTCGCGCTGCTTTACTGGTGCTACTTTCGGCGGTCGGCCTGATCCTCCTGATGGCCTGCGCGAACGTGGCCAACATGCTGCTGGCCCGGGGCGCGGAACGCCATCGTGAGCTGGCTGTTCGGAGTGCGCTCGGCGCGGGTCGAAGCCGACTCATCCGACAGCTCTTTGTCGAGAGCCTCCTCCTGGCGCTCCTCGGGTGCGGCGCAGGCCTTGCGCTCGCATATTGGGGGACGCAAGCCCTCGTGGCACTGAGCCCGGCAGGCATTCCACGCATGGAGCAGGTGGGCCTCGACGGTCGCATCCTGACGTTCTCAGTGGTCGTTGCTGCTGCGACCGCACTACTTTTCGGCCTCACGCCTGCCACGACGTGCACGCGCACCGACGCTGGCGGGCTGAAAGACGCTGGCCGCTCCGTCGGCTCAGGCGTTTCTCGACGGCTCCGTTCCGTGCTCGTCGTCGCCGAGGTTGCCATCGCCATGGTGCTGCTCGTTGGCGCCGGGCTGTTGCTCCGCAGCTTTGCCAACGTGCTCCGCGAAGACCCCGGCTTCACGTCGAGCAACGTGCTCGCTGTGCAGGTGTTCACCTACGGCCCGCGGTATGACACGCCTGAGAAACAAGCGGTCTTCTACGACCAGACGCTGGAGCGAATGCGAACGCTTCCAGGAGTGCGGGATGTCGGGCTCGTGTCGGCGATGCCGTTCTTCGACGCCAACATCAACATCGACGTTGGATTTTGGATCGAAGGACGCCCCAAGCCCTCACCGGACGCGATGCCCAGCACGTTCCTCACCATGGTCACAGCCGAGTATTTCCGCGTGATGAACATTCCGCTGCTCGGCGGCCGGATGCTCACAGACCGGGATCGGGCGGCCGGACCAGCGGTGGTGCTCATCAACGAGACGATGGCCTCGCGCTTCTGGTCCGGTGAGGATCCGGTCGGGCAGCGCATCACGGTCGACTGGGATCGCGAGCGCAGAGAGGCGGAGATCGTTGGCGTCGTTGGTCACGTGCGACACGAAGGACCAGAGAGTCAGCCGCGCCCGGAGGTGTTCTTTCCACACGCGCAGTTGCCGTTCGGGTCAATGACTTTCGTCGCAAGTACCCTCGGCGACCCGGCGTCGCACATCGATGCCATGAAACAGCAGATCTGGGCGGTCGATCCGACGCTGACCGTCTACGATGCGGCCACGCTCGACCAGGTCACCTCGGCATGGCTGGCGCCGAGGCGCTTCAGCCTTTTCCTACTTGGAGCGTTCGCCTGCATCGCGTTCCTGATCGCGGCGGTTGGCGTCTACGGCGTCATCAGCTTCTCGACAGCGCGCCGGACGCGCGAGATCGGTGTTCGCATTGCCGTGGGCGCGCAGGCAGCCGACATTCGCCGGCTCGTGCTCACTGAAAGCGTCGTGCTCGCGGCCCTTGGCATTGGCGTTGGCCTGGCGGCTGCCGTTGCGCTCACGCGCTTCCTCCGCGCGCTCCTGTTCGACGTCACCCCGACCGACCCGCTCACCTTGGCAGTTGTGTCCGTTCTGCTCCTCGCCGTAGCAGTTACGGCAGGCTACCTGCCCGCCCGCCGCGCGACACGCATCGATCCACTCGTGGCTCTCCGGGTCGAGTGAAGCAGGCAGCTTGGATTGGTGCGGGCTACCACGAGAGGCGTCCTTCAGGGTGCTCAACGGAAATGGGGGTCGCGAGATCTGGAGGGTCGGAAAAAGGGGACAGGCCCCTTTTTCGAGAACCAACGCCGACGAAAAAGGGGCCTGTCCCCTTTTTCTCAGCCGGCGACCCCGTCCGCCGTCGATGTCAGCGGCGCCTACAACGACGTGCCCGGCCGCGACCCCCAGAACCGTTAAGCACCCCGTGCTTCAGCAGACGGCAGCCAATTCGTAGGCAAGGTTGCTGGTCAGCCAGCGCTCCGCCTCTTCCTGTGAGATGTTCTTTCGACGGGCGTACGCTTGGATTTGATCTGCGCCAATCCGACCAACCATGAAGTAGCGAGCGGCGGGATGCGCGAAGTACAAGCCGCAGACGCTCGCGGCCGGCCACACGGCGTAGGTCTCGGTGAGTCCCATACCATGTGCCTCGGCATCGAGCAGCGGAAAGAGCTTGCGCTTCTCGCTGTGATCAGGGCAGGCTGGATAGCCGAAGGCGGGCCGGATGCCACGATACTTTTCAGCCGCTAACTCCTCCTTGGTCAACTGCTCGTCGCGCCCATAACCCCAGTCGCGGCGGGCGCGAGCGTGGAGGTACTCGGCGAAGGCTTCGGCGAGCCGGTCGGCGAGCAGCTTCACCATGATCGCGTTGTAGTCGTCGTGCTCCGCCTTGTATTGGTTGGCGAGCTGGTCGGCGCCGAGACCAGCCGTCACGGCAAACGCGCCGAGATAGTCCTTGCCCTCTCCGTGTGGCGCGATGAAGTCCGCCAGGCTGCGGTTCGGCTTGTCGTCGTGCATGACGCTCTGCTGTCGAAGCATGTTGAACCGCGTGAGCTCGCGCCTGCGTGCCTCATCCTCGTACAGGACGATGTCGTCGCCGTCGCTGTTGGCGGGCCAGAACCCGTACACACCGCGTGCCTCGAGCCGTCTATTGCGGATGATGTCATCGAGCAACGCCGTGCCCTGCTCGTGGACCCGACGCGCTTCGGCACCATAGGCGGGATGCTCGAAGATCTGCGGAAAGCGCCCCTTGAGCTCCCACGCCGTAAAGAAGAACGTCCAATCGATGTACTTCGTAATCTCGTCGAGCGGCACGTCGTCCACGCTCCGCAAGCCGATGAACTCCGGCACGGATAGGTTCTCGTGCGCCCACTGAAGCCGGAGTCGGTTGGCGCACGCGGCCTCGTAAGACAGCAACGGCTTTTCGCCTCGCGCCGCGTGCAGATCACGCAGCCGTTGCTGCTCCGCGCGCGTCGTCGCCATGAACGAGGCGTGCTGTTGGTCGTCGAGCAAGCTGGCCACGACGTTGACGGCGCGTGACGCGTCGAGCACGTGCACCGTGGGACCCCGTTGGTACTCCGGTACGATCTTCACCGCCGTGTGCTGCGGACTCGTTGTCGCGCCTCCGATGAGCAGCGGGAGCTGGAGACTTCGGCGCTCCATCTCTCGTGCCACGTGAACCATCTCGTCGAGCGACGGCGTAATGAGGCCACTCAGGCCGATGATGTCTGCGCGTTCGTCGAGAGCGGTCTGGAGGATCTTCTCAGACGGCACCATGACACCGAGGTCGATGATGTCGTAGCTATTGCAGCCAAGCACCACGCCCACGATGTTCTTGCCGATGTCGTGAACGTCGCCTTTGACCGTCGCGAGCACAATCTTTCCCTGCGACCGCGCATTGCCGTTGAGGTCCTTCTCGCGTTCCATGAACGGCTCGAGGTACGCCACCGCTTTCTTCATCGCGCGGGCGCTCTTGACGACCTGTGGCAGGAACATCTTGCCCGCCCCGAAGAGATCACCCACGATACGCATACCGTTCATCAACGGTCCCTCGATGATCTCCAACGGGCGCGCATATTGCCCGCGTGCCTCCTCGACGTCCGCCTCGATGAAGTCGACGATGCCGTGGACGAGGGCGTGGGAGAGGCGGCCGTTCACAGAAGCGTCGCGCCAGGCGAGATCTTGTTCCCTTCGCATGCCGCTTCCCCTGACCTGCTCTGCGAAGGCGACGAGCTGTTCGGTGGCGTCGGGCCGCCGATTGAAGAGCACGTCCTCGACGCGCTCGAGCAGATCGCCCGGGATGTCCGCGTACACCATCAACTGCCCCGCATTCACGATGCCCATATCGAGACCGGCGTGGATGGCGTGATACAGGAACGCGGCGTGCATCGCCTGGCGCACGACCTCATTCCCGCGGAACGAGAATGACAGATTGCTGATGCCACCACTCACGAGCGCCCCGGGGCACGCGTCCTTGATGCGGCGCGTGGCCTCGATGTACGCGGTCGCGTACTCGTTGTGCTCTTCCATACCGGTGGCGACGGCCAGCACGTTCGGATCGAACACGATATCGGTCGGTTCGAAGCCAACCTGCTCGATCAGGAGGCGATAGGCTCGCTGGCAGATCTCGATTTTCCGGTCGACCGTGTCAGCCTGCCCCGTCTCGTCGAACGCCATCACCACGACTCCCGCGCCGTATCGCTGGACCGTCTTCGCACGACGGAGAAACTCTGCTTCGCCGTCCTTGAGGCTGATGGAATTGACGATGCCCTTGCCCTGCAGGCACTTGAGTCCTGCCTCCAGCACCTCCCATTTGGAGCTGTCGACGACGAACGGCAGCCGTGCCACCTCAGGCTCGGTCGCGATCAGGTTCAAGAACGTCGTCATGCACGCGGCTGAATCGAGCATGCCCTCGTCCATGTTGACGTCCAAGAGGTTCGCGCCGCCGCGAACTTGGTCGAGTGCAACGTCCACTGCGGCGCTGAAATCGCCCGCCTTGACGAGCCGCATGAACTTGGCGGAACCGGTGACGTTGGTCCGCTCGCCAATCATGATGAAGTTACTGTCGGGCCGGATGGTGAGCGTTTCGAGACCGGAGAATTGCGGGTAGCGCTCAGCGGGCGGTTGCGGTACCCGCGGTGTGAGTGTCTGAACCGCGCCTGCAATGGCGCGAATATGGTCTGGTGTCGTGCCACAACAGCCACCGACAATGTTCACGAGGTTGTGCTCGGCAAACTCGTGCAGGAGGGCCGCGGTGTCCTCGGGCAGCTCGTCGTACTCGCCAAAGGCATTTGGCAAGCCAGCGTTCGGGTAGCACGAGACCCAGCAGGGTGCGATGGTGGCGAGCTCGACGAGGTAGGGCCGCATATCGCGCGCGCCGAGCGCGCAGTTGAGGCCAACGCTGAAGGGCTTCGCGTGGGCAATCGAGGTCCAGAAGGCATCGATCGTCTGGCCCGAGAGCGTGCGCCCGCTCTTGTCCGTGACCGTCACCGAGATCATGAGGGGCAGGGCGTGGCCCTTCTCTTCGAGCACGTCCCCGAGGGCGACGATGGCCGCCTTGGCGTTGAGGGTGTCGAAGATCGTTTCGATCAGCAGGAGATCGACTCCGCCGTCGACGAGGCCGCGCACCTGCTCCGCGTAGGCGTCGCGTAAGGCCTCGAACGTGATCGCACGATAGGCCGGGTTGTTCACGTCAGGCGACAGCGACAGCGTGCGATTCGTCGGACCGATGGCGCCGGCCACGAACCGTGGCTGCTCTGGCGTCCGCTGACTGACCTCGTCAGCCGCCGCGCGCGCGAGGCGTGCAGCCGCAACATTCAGCTCGTAAACGACGCCTTCTAGCCCGTAATCCGCTTGTGCAACGGCCGTGCTGTTGAACGTGTTGGTCTCGATGATGTCCGCACCACCAGCCAGGTACTCGCGGTGGATGTCGGCAATAACGTCTGGACGCGTCAAGGCCAGTAAGTCATTGTCGCCCTTGAGGTCGCGGGGGTGCGCGGCGAAACGCTCGCCGCGGAAATCGGACTCGCTGAGTCGGCGCCGCTGAATCATCGTGCCCATGGCACCGTCCAACACGAGAATGCGCTGTTGCAGTAGCGCGTCCAGCCGTGCGCGTGTGTCCGTCGTGGATGTCATTTCGCAGGTCTCTTTCCGGCGCGGCTAACCGCCTCCGCCAGGTCGGGTCCCGGTCGGGACCCGACAAGCCAGTGCTGGCTAGCGGCCCGCTTCTTGCGGGCCGCCGCGGCGGTCCACCTTCGCGCTTCACGCTACGGCGGACTTGTCCACCTTCGCGCTTCACGCTACGGCGGACTTGTCCGCCGAAGCTTCAGCGAAGGCGGAAGCCGCGCCCTACCGCTTCGCGTCGCTCCAGGTTTCGTGGCGCTCGCGATCAGCACCGTGAACGGATCGCCCTTCAGGCGCGCGCCGACCTGTAGCCGTGTGTCAACGAACCCACCAGCCGCGAGCAGGGCCCGGAGCGCCTCGTCACGAAACCCGAGCCACTGGTCGCCGAGCCGTTCCTTGACCCACGTCTGATCGTGCTCGCGCAGCTCGAGCACCAGCACGCGACCACCCGGCTTGAGGATGCGATGCGCCTCTCGCAGGGCCCGTGCGGGGTCGGGCACGTGGTGCAACGCTTGCGACAACAACACGACGTCCACGTCGCTGTCGTCGATTGGGACATGCTCGATCTCGCCCTGCCGCCACGCGACATTACTGACGCCGCGTTTGCGTGCCAGCGCACGCGCTCGTTGCAGGACCACCTTGGATCGATCGACCGCGATCACGCGTCTCGCCCACCGTGCGGCCTCAACGGTCAGGTATCCTTCACCGCACCCGAGGTCGGCCACGACGACGGCCGGCAGCAAGTGGCCGAGCGCACGAGCCCAAGCCGCCCAGCTCCGCCCCGGGACGAACTGGCCCGCCTCGCCACCATGCGTCTTGAACTCCTCTTTCCGGAGACGCAGCACCTCGCGTAGTCGCGCCTCGTCGGCCCGTGCGATCGGATCCTCGTTGGCGGCCTCGAGCTCGCGCCGCAGCGCCTCCCAGATCCCGGCACGCTCCGCAACGCCATCCACTCTGAGCCCGTAGTATGCAAAGCCTGCTTCCCGCCGCTCGTCCACCAGACCGCTGTCGCGCAGAAGACCCAGGTGGCGTGAGACGCCCGACTGCGCAATCCCAAGGATGGCGGTGAGCTCCTTGACGTTGAGTTGTTCCTTGGCGAGCACGCGCAAGAGTCGCAACCGCGCCTCATCGCCGAGCAGGCGGCACAGCGTGGAGAGCGACTTCATATCTACGAATCTACATGCATTGATACATGGATGCAAGCCAATGGTACGGCGGGGCTTTCGTCCTAGAGTCGCTCGCTCAGGCGGCTATAGCCACCGCGGCTGACCGGCAGGCGGGCGCCGTCCTTGAGAATGACGACACGGCTATCCTTGGCGTAGAGCTCGACCCTCGTGATGCGATCGAGGTTGACGAGGTAAGAGCGATGGATCCGCACGAAGCGCTGGGAATCGAGCGAGGCCTCGAGGTCGGCGAGCGTTTGCTCCTTGAGGTAATTTCGGCCGTTGGCGCGCAGCAGCACGTAGTCATCCTGCGCCTGCGCGAAATCGAGCGCGTCGACCGGCAGCACATGGACGTTTCCGCCGTCGCGGATCAGCAAACGGTCGCTCTGGCGTCGTCGCACGTCGCTGACCAGCGTCCCGGGGGTCTGGCCGGCGCCCGTGGCGATGCGAGCTCGAGCACGCGTGACGGCTTCACTCAGGCGCTCCTGGCTGAACGGCTTCAGCAGATAGTCGACAGCGTGCACCTCGAACGCCTTCAGAGCGTATTCATCATGCGCTGTGGCGAATATAACATGGGCGCTCGATCCGATGAGCTCGAGGACCTCAAAGCCATCGAGCCTGGGCATCTGGACGTCGAGAATGATCAGATCCGGTGCCTGCTCGGAGACCGCTTTGACGGCATCGAAGCCGTTGGCGCACTCAGCCACGAGCGTCACCTCAGGACAGGCCGCCAGATACTCTCTCAGCACCCGACGCGAGAGCTCCTCATCATCAACGGTCACGACGCGGAGGGTCATGGTCCAAAAGGTGCGAGGGGCGAGGCACCTTGCCCCTTCCAAGGTAACTCCAGGGTGACCCGAAATTGACCGTCGCTCTTGTTCACCGAAACCAGCCCCTCTCGCCCGTAGCGCATACGCAGGCGGGCCCGGACGTTCGACAGGCCTACGCCGCTCCCCGTGACGCGAGGCGTCTCCTTGTCGTAAGGGTTCTCGATGGCGAGTTGAAGGCGATCGTCTTCGCGCTTGGTGCGAATGGTCAACGTGCCGCCGTCGACCAGCGTGGCAATACCATGCTTGATGGCGTTCTCGACCAGGGGTTGCAGGAGAAGCGGTGGCACGGAGCACGTCTTGGCTTCCTCGTCGTACTCTCGCCGAACCGTCAGCCGCGGCCCGAAGCGAATCTGTTCGATGCCGAGGTACTGTTCGATCATCTCGAGCTCACCGCCCAACGGGATCTCGTCCATCGCGCCGTATTTCAGGCCGTGGCGCAGGAAATCGCCAAGGCGCAGGCACATGGCACGGGCGCCTGGCGGATCGACCGAGGTGAGCGCGCTGATCGAGTGCAGACTGTTGAACAGGAAGTGCGGGTTGATTTGGGCGCGGAGCGCCTTGAGCTCTGCCTCGCGCGCGAGAACAGCCTGGTGCAACGCCTGGCGCTCGGCGGCACGAGACTCCTCGGCGGCAATGACCACGTAATGGCCGGCCGCCACGAGCAGGTACAACATGGCGCCCGACAGGAATAGCTGCGCTCGCGCGTCTTTGGAGGGCACCATGTTCGTCAGCGCGTGCGACCAGGCCGCCGCCACGCCAACCCAGAGCCCGGCGGCAACGATCGCCGCCAGAACCTGGACACCGAGGCTGTCGGTAATATGCCCCCCTCGGAGCCGCTGGGCCAGGCAGATGTACCAGCTTGCCGCGCATACGCACCCGTAAAAGAGGAGCAGCGGCACAGAGATCGCGAGTGCGATCGGCCATGAGAACCCGGGCTGGTGGACAAGGAGGGCGGCGCGCGCGAGCCCCAACGCGAGCCATAGGCTGAAGTAAATCGCGATCCGTCTGGGTGTCGCGAATACCGGAGGCAAGTCTATCCCTTGCGTTCCACGTGTTCATGTGCCCGCTCGAGCGCGCGTGCCCGCATCGCCTCGCGATGCATGCGCCGCTGACGCCACCACGACTCGCTGCTCGAGACGTACACACTCCCCAGAATCGTCGTGCCGCGGAGGATCAACCGAGGAGCGTTCGCGTCGGTGTCGCCCGGTTCCGTTCCTTCCGCCACTCCCCTTTCGGCATCGACCTCAATCGACCCCAGCACGGCTGATCCATGGCTGACGACCGTCCAGGTTTCTGGAACGGAAATCGTCACGCCGCCGAAGCACGCGAACACGTTGATCTCGGCCTCGCCCTCGATGTGCGCCGGGCGAAAATCGAGGTCGCAGCCACCAAAGATAGCGGTGACGTCGCCCCTGCGGAATCGCTGCGACGCAACGGTCCGCTCCGCGTTACCAAACACGGCGACGAAGCTCAAGTCCTCGTCTTGCTCAGGCCGGCCGTCGCGTAAGGCCTGCGGCTCGGTGGACCGCCGGCTCCGCCACAGAAGCGTCGCGCCCGCCAGCATGAGCAGGATTGGCGCGGCCTTGACGAGCTCGTAGCCAAACAGGCCCGCGCTGACATCCAACAGCAGCAGCGACAACGCAATCCACCAGAGCCCTGCGATGACCTGAGCCCGCTTTCCAGAAAGCAATCTGAAGACGCCGACCACGGTGAACAGTCCAGGCCAGTAGGCCCAGACGCGTTCGGTCTGGATCACGCCGACCACGACCAGCAGCCACAGGAGGCCACCGAGCACGAGGAGCATGCCGAGCACGCCCTCCGACCTGTGGCAGCAGCTGCGCGGTGATGTCATGTGCCTACGAGCTCCTTCCTTACCACACGAAGCGCGCCAGCTCAGCCACCCTTTCGACGAGGTCCGCGACGAGAAACGCGACGAGCTCGCTGAGACCGCCGCGGCTGAGCGCCTCCACCAACGCGAGCGGTTGCGTGAGAGCCGTCCAGACAATCACGGCTGCGAGGCTCGCGATCACAATCGCAGCGCAGCCCAGCAACCCGACAAGCCGACTCCGTTCATCGCGCAGGGGCGAGCCAATGGGAGGTTCGGGCTTGGTCATCGTCGGGAGTGGGCGAGCGAGCACTCCGTTCATAGAGGCAGCATAGCTACCCAGACTCCCGTCGGGACGTGCTTTCCGGCGAACGGCGGTCGCATCCCGGCGAACGACGCTCACGCAGGGGCTCAACGCTCAAGGTTCACGGTTCACGCTGATGTTGTCGAACGTGGCGGTGGCCAGGGTTCCGTCGGCGTGGCTGGTGAGCGCCGGGCCGATGAACACCGAGCTGGGCAGCGAGATCGTGACACTGTCCAGCAGCGTCCAGGCCAAGCCGTCCCTCGAGTGGTAGCCGGTCAGCGCATCACCTGACCGCACGAGCCGCAGCCACACCGGCGTCGGGCGCCTGGGACGGAGACCACTCGCAGTGGAACCCCCGTCCGCCTGTCGATATTGGAAAGCCAGGCCATTGTTGGACGTGAGCATCATCGTGGCGTGCCGTGAGCCGGGGGTGAGCGCCGCTCGCACCATCAACCCAGCCTTGGCCCAGTCGTCAGTGTCGGTCAGATCCGTGACGCGAGCGATGATCTCGCCGTCGCCGTCGAGCGTTTGGTAGACGTAGTGAAACTCATCGGCTGTGCCCCAGATGTCGGCGCCGGAGCCGTTGACGGTGATCGCGCTGCCTTCGTCGGTGAACGATCCAGCCGCTGCCACGTTACCGATGTCTTCGCCCTGCCAGATGCGGCTGCAGTCTGGCAACAGCGTCGACGACGCGTGAGTCGACAGGCCCGCCGCATCGGTGACCGTGAGATGAACGCGATAAAAGTAGGTCTCGTCGCCACACCCGAGCGGCGAGATCACCGTGGTTGTCACGCAACTGGGATCCACGGGCTCCGAATGGACGTGGTCGTTGTGATGCAGCAGCGTCTGCCAGGCACAGCTCAACTGGTTGGAGTCGTGCTCCGCGTCGTTGATGGAGGCCGTCAGATCGACGATCGAATCGCCCGTCATCGGGTATTCCGTCCCGTCGACCGGGCTCGTGATCGTCACACTGGGCGGCGTGTTGTTGACCGAGATGAGCATCGCCGCCTGATCGCTCATGTTGGCCGGGTCGGTGACGGTCAAGGTCACCGTGTAACTGGTTGGGTCAGGGGTCGCCGGGTTGAAGGTATGCTCCGGATTGATGGCGTCGCTGACCGACCCATCGCCGAAATCCCATTCGTACGTCAGGGGATCCTGATCGGGATCGGACGATCCGTCGCCGACGAATTGCACCGTCAACGGCCCGGGGCCATAGGTCTCGCTCGAATCGATGACGGCAACGGGTGGACTGTTCGCCGGCGAGTACGAGACTTGGCGGAGTGTGGACGGCCAGACGACATAGTACAGCCCACCCTGCTCCGGATGTGTCGCCATCGCCACCACCGGGCCTGGACTCGAATCGAACTCGCGCACCTCGAGCGGCATGTCGTTGGCGTCGAGAATGATGTTGCGGATCCACCCGCCGCCGTAGTCGGCAGCGAAGTAGGTGTTCTTGTACTCAGCCGGGAAGTCGTCACCCGTGTACCAGACGCCCGCCACGGCCGCGTTACCGCGGAACGGCGTGCCCTCGACGATCCACGTACCCTCGGTGTTGTACTCGCCGATCGCCGGATGCTCGGCCACGGTGCCGTTGTACGTGGCCCAGCGGGCGTTGTCCTGACCGTGGCGAGTATCGATGATCGGCCGCACGTGGACGAAGACGTCGGCGGTGGTGATTTCCTGGCTCGGGTTGCAGGGGTTTGGGAAGCTGACCGAACCGAGGGTGTCCTGAACGATGAGATCGCCGAAATAGAAATATTCCTGGTCGCAGCCATCGACGCCGACCAACGGGTTGGGCGCGTCCCTGTTCGCCGTGATGCGATCCAAGTACGCGCTCTGCTCGGTCATGCCTTCGAAGGCCGGCCAGCCGAAGTTCTCACCACCGCGCTTGGAGATGTGGTGATCTTCCCAGGTGCTCCACCCGACGTCGCCAATGTAGATTGTCCCCGGCTGGCCTTCCGCCGGATCGTGGCTCCCGCTGTGTGGCTTGAGCGTGATGCGGTATGGATTCCGCAGGCCGAGCGCCCACACGCGCGAGCGCGCGGCGCGCGGCTCGGCCGGATCGTAGAACGGGTTGGAGCTGAGGCCATCTCCCGTGTCCGGATCGATGCGCAGGATCTTGCCGTTCAACGAGCTCAGGAGCTGCGCGCGGTAGGCGCCGACGTTCTCCGCTTCTCCGATGATTCCGTCGGCTAGTCCCTGCGCGTAGTAGGTCTCGCTCGCGTTGCCAGTGTCCGTCGAGGCATAGCTGGCACCGTCACCGGCTGAGGCGAGCAGCGTGCCGTCGTCGCCGAACACGAGTGATCCCGTGCCGTGCGACTGATGCAGAATCGGGATGCCGGTCGTGATGCTCTCGCCAAGCAGCACCACGCGGCTGTCCGCGTCGACTGTCGTGGCGTGATCGAAGTCGCTTGCGCCCGCTGGTTTCACGGCCGTGTAGCGGGTGATGCGCCCAATCGTCGCATTGAAGTACTCGTCCGTCGCGGGATCGTACCCGCCATCGCAGATCGGCTCGCCGACTCCCGAGGTTGGCTCGGCGCAGTGCAGCAGATGGTGGCGGTCCACGACGTACAGCACATAGACATAGCCGTTCTGGCGGAAGTTGGGGTGCAGTGCGAAGCCGAGCAAGCCGTAGTCGCGCCAGCCGCCCACCTCGGCGGAGATGTCGAGGAATGGGCTGGTGACCGGATCGTGACCGTCCTCGATGATCCAGACGCGGCCACGGCGCTCCCAGACGAACATCCGGCCGTGGGCGGAAAACGTCAGTCCCACAACCTGCTGCCAGCTCCCGCCGTCTGGGCGCTGGATGCTGTGCGTACTGAATCCGGTCGGAGGTGCTGCAAGCAACGGCTGGATCGAGAGCACACCAACCAGCAACGAGCCGCTGATCGCAAACCGCCTCCGGCAAGACCCGCTCGATACCACGATATTCTTGCGCATTGCCGTTGACTCCCGATTCCTGATCCCTGATCCCTACTAACCCCTGACCCCTGACCCCTACTTTCCCCTGACCCCTGACACCTGACCCCTGATCGTGGGAATGAGGTATTCGTCGAAGGCGCGGTGGAACGAGTACTGCGGCGCAAAGTCCCAATCACGGCGCGCGGCGCTGTCATCGACATCCGCCGGCCACGAGTCGATGATGGTTTGCCGCTTGGCGTCAACCCGGTAGGTAATCTGCGCGTTCGGGAACGCATGTGCGACGATTGAGCGGATCTCATCAGCCGATGGATTGAATGCCGCCACGTTGTAAGTCGTCTGCGTGAGGCGATCGCGTGGCACGTGCGCCAACGTGAGCAACGCGTTGACGGCGTCCGGCATCACCATGAACGGGATCCGCGCGTCCGGACGCACGAAGCACTCGTACGCCTCACCGCGTGCGGCCGCGTGGATCATCTCCGGCGCGTAATCAGACGTCCCACCTGAGGGCAGCGTCGTGGCTGAGATGAGCCCCGGGAAGCGCACGGCGCGGAAGTCCACGCGTCCGGTGAACGCCCCCACCGTCAGTTGTTTGTAGTGCCGCGCGTAGTAACGACCGAGTTGCTCACAATACAGCTTGTTGCAACCGTACATCGTCGTTGGGCGCGCGTACTGGTCTTCGCGAACGCGGTCGGCCCGAGCGCGCGTGTCGAGATCTGGCAGGCCGTACGCCGCAATCGACGAGGGGTACACCACCGTCACCGGACGCCCGTGCGACTCGCCTTCCTTTTGCGCGAACTCCAACAAGAGGAGCGTGCCTTCGACGTTCACCCGGTGAGCCGCGAGCGGCGTGAACTCTGCCCGCGTCGAGAGCAGTGCCGCCAGATGAAAGACGAGGTCGATCTCGAACTCGGCAAGGATGCGTTCGAGCAACGCGGTGTCGAGAATCGAGCCGGTAAACTCCCGTTCGACACGGGACGCGAGCGCTGAATCGAGTCGCGTGAGGTCGAGTGTCACGATTCGTCGGCCGCCATCGGCTGCGAGTTTGGTGATCAACCCGTGTCCGATCTCGCCGTTCGCACCCGTGATGAACACGACAGGTTTGCGAATCATGCTACTCCACTGGACACAGCTGTTTTGATCCGCAGTTGGACACAGACTGGCACAGCCATTCGATTCCTACGCCAGCGAGCCGAGCGCTATGAGCTCGCGCTCGAGCTGATCGACGAGCGTGTCGAGCTGCTCGACGACCGCCAAGATCGGCCCTGGGCGCGCGAGGTCTACCCCCGCGCGCGCGAGCAATGCCATGGGGTGGTCGCTCGACCCGGATGCCAGCAGCGCGAGGTAGCGCCCAATCGCGTCCTGACAGACGTGCTCGTCCGCCGCCCGCAGGTCGCGCAGCAGGTGCGCACTCGACGCGTAGCAGGTGGCGTACTGGTAGACGTAGTAGGGGGCCGAGAAGAAGTGCGGAATGCGTGCCCAGGTGACGCGCACGAGGTCATCATAGTCGAGCGAGTCCGCATGATATGCCTGCAGCACATCGAAATAGATGTCGCTCAGGACATCTGCGGTAATCGGCTGGCCCTCCTCGACTCGAACGTGGGCCCGCAGCTCGAAGTCGGCAAACATGACCTGCGTATAGAACGTGCCGACGATGCTATCGATGGCGTGCTGGAGGAGCACGGCGCGCTCGACCGGGTCCGTGGAACGCTGCAACATGTAGTCGAGCAACAACGCTTCGCTCAGTGTCGAGGGCACCTCCGCCACGAAGATGGTGTAGTCGCTGTAGATGAAGGGTTGGCGCTCGTGCGTGAGCACCGTGTGCATCGAGTGTCCCATCTCGTGTGCGAGCGTGAACACCGCGTCCAACGTGTCGTTGTAGTTCATCAACACGTAGGGGTGCACGCCGTACACCGCCGCCGAATAGGCGCCGCTGCGCTTGCCCTGATTCTCGTAGACGTCGATCCAACGGCTGTCGAACCCTGCCCGGAGCCGATTTTGGTACGTGGACCCGAGCGGCGCCACCGACTCGACAATCCAGTCGAGCACGCGGCGATACGGGTAGCGCTCGTTGAAATCGATGAGCGGGATCGATCCGTCGTACACGTGATACTTGTCGAGACCGAGGGCGCGGCGCCGGAGCCGCTCGTAGCGCTGGAGCGGCTGAGCGTTCGATCGTGTCGTGGCCACGAGATTCTCGACCACGGACACCGGAATGTTGTTCGTGTGGAGTGCTGCCTCGATCATGCTCGGGTAGCCGCGCGCGCGCGCCATGAACCAATCGCGCTGCAGCACACCGTTGTACAGCGCGGCGTAGGTGTTACGCGTCGCGTGGTAGGTTTCGTGGTGCGCTGTGAACGCGGCGGCGCGATCCGCCTGCACGCGGTTGGTCGCCAGAATGGCGCGGTACCGTGGGTAGGTGGGCGTGACCTCTTCACCCGTGCTGAGGCGTATCGTCGGGAAGCGCACGTCTGCCGTCGAGAGCGCTTCGAAGGCTTCGTCTGGGGCGCTGCTGAAGTGGCTGGCGAGCGAGAGCAAGCGCTCGCCGCGCGCGTCCAGCACGTGCTCCTGCTGTCGATAGAGATCCTCGATGAAGAAGCGGTACACGGCGAGGGCGGTGTGCTGCTCCGTCCACTCGCGGATCCGTTCCACGCCGATCTCGAGAAGCTCCGGAGTGAACCACGACGTGGCCTGTTTCCACGCCGCAAAGAGAATCTGCACCCGTTGTCGCCGCGCCCCGATCGTGTTGTCACGCTGATCCTCGTCGTGCGCGAGCGACGCGTAGTACCAGATCTTGTACGCCAACTGGCCCATCGCGTCGCTCTCCTGGAGCGCACCGAGCAAGGCATCGGCGCCGCGGCCGAGCGTGCCACGTCGCGTCTCGTATTGTTTGACGCGTGCCTCGAGCTGCGTGTAGTCGGCGTCCCACGCGGCCCAATCCGGGTAGATGTGTGAGAGATCCCAGCGGTCTGGTTCTGGTAGCTCGGTGCGCGCGGGTGCCGCACCGGGCGCGGCTGCGAGCATCGCTTCAGGCGAAAAGGTAAACGTCAAACGAGCCATAGTGCGATGAATCCCCCAGTACTACGGTGCTACCTGCCGAACGACCGCTCGAAGAGCGCCGCAATGGCCCGCCGGCCATTGTCGTGCAGCACGCGCGTGCCAGTCCCCGTGAAGTGCGCCTGCGTGACCAAGGGCACATCATCCGTCGCGCGTTCCGCCCAATCACGCTGATCCCAGGTGAACCAGCGCTCCTTCACCTGGTCGAACACGTGCAAAGGCTTGTTGCACAGCTTGGCGAACTCGGCGCCCCACCCGGTTCCGCCCTTGACGTGACCGTCCGGCAGGATCGTGCCGACGACAAAGACCTCCTGGCCATGGTTGATCTGGTACCAGATGCTCTGAAGGACCTTTCGGAACGTGGATGTATCCGCATAGCGCCGGTTCATCAGACGCGAAATGTACTCCAGGCTCACGTCGCCTGCCTGTAACTCCTCGTGCGTCAAGATGCGCATTCCGCGCGTGCGGGCCACAGAGTGTCCCTCGAAGCCGAAGTTGACCTCGTCCAGTCTCCATCGCTCGGCATTGGCTCCGAACTCGGCCTCCGCGCCGGGAGCGCCCCCGCTGAAGAGAATGTAGTCTTCGGGTCTCGTCATAGTGGTCCCTGAAGGGCCGCCCTACCCCAAATACCGATAGTCTCCGGCCCCGCTTACGCGACGGTCAGCGGTGGATCGAGGTGCGCCCGCTCGGCGTCTCCCATCTCGACATGACGATGAGCAAAGTACTCGCGCCAGCGCCGTGTCACGAGCGAGGCCGTGTCCGGGTCCGAGAAGAGCTCCTCCGGAAAACCGGGCTTCAGACGCGCGTCGATGACCATCGGCGGCGTGTAGCTCACGTGATTGCGCACCACGTGCATCTTGGCCGCCATCATGTCGGCGGCCGGCTCGAACCGCGTGAACGTTGCCCACAGGAAGTTCATGGCGCTGGCGGCCACGCGGTCCGGCTCCTCGGTGACGATGAGCAACAGCCACTGACCAAACGCAGGATGGGACGCGATGCGGGACGCAAATCCCGGCTCGACCGGCCGTGATGGTCCACCCACCACCAGGCACCCGGGGCAAAACACGTGCACACGTGTGACGCCCGCCGGCACCTCGGCCGCCGAGAAGACCCGAGGCAGCTCTCGTACCGGATCGCCAAGCGCCAGCCACACGCCTTTCGAACCCTCGTTGACGGACGGTCCCGTGTAGTCGAGCGTATCCATCGAGAGGTTCGCGAACACGTACACGTCGGTTTCCGGGCGCGTTCGTGCAAGAAGGTGCGTCAGGGTTGCGCGAAAGTCGCGGAGGTCCACGGTCTGATCCGTCACCAGCAGGAACTTCGTGAGCGCGAGCTGTCCTTCACCGAGGATGCGAAACGCGCTTACCATGGCCTCTCGCTTGTAACGTTCGCGGACGATCGCCGCGGCCAGCGAGTGATAGCCGGTCTCGCCGTACGACCACAGTGCGCGGACGGCCGGCATCACGAGCGGAAACAGCGGCGACAGCAGCTCCTGCAGAAGATCGCCGATGTAGAAGTCCTCTTGCCGCGGCTTGCCAACCACGGTGGCGGGGTAAATCGCCTCGTGACGATGCGCCATCTTGGCCACGCGAAACACCGGATAGTCGTGACGCAGCGAATAGTAGCCGTAGTGGTCGCCGAACGGACCCTCCGGGTGCCGCTCGCCGGCACGCACCTCCCCTTGAAGGGCGAACTCGGCGTTCGCGATGAGCGGGTGCGGGCCGTAGCCCCTCACAACGTCCAGCCGCTGGCCTGCTATCAGCGACCCCAGCAGCAGCTCCGGCACATTCTCTGGCAGCGGAGCGACGGCCGCGAGGACGAGCGCCGGCGGACCACCGAGGAAGGCCGTGACCGGAAGGGCCTCTCCCCGCGCTTCGGCCATCGCGTAGTGGAACCCGCCGCCCTTACCGATCTGCCAATGCATGCCGGTCGTGCGGGCATCGTAGACGTGCAACCGATAGATACCCAGGTTGTGACCGTGTCGAGGCGCTTGCGGTGAGCGCAGTCGAACCGGCGGTTCCGTGTACACGAGCGGCAGGGTGATGAACGGCCCGCCGTCCTGAGGCCAGCAGGTGAGCGCCGGCAGCGAGCCCAGCTCGACGTCGGTCGTCACGACCTCGGTCACGGGGCCACGGGCGCGTGGCCGCACTCCAACTTTGAGGAGCGGGCCGAGGACGTCACGCGCGGCCCAAAGCTTTCCGGCCGAGGGCGGCAAGAGCGTCTCAGCTAGCTCTGCCACGCGGCGAATGAGCGCGTGCGGCCGGTCACCAAAGGCAAGCGCTGCCCGCCGAGCCGAGCCAAACAAGTTGGTGACGAGGGGGAACGCGGCACCGCGCACGTTCCGAAAGAGAAGCGCGGGACCACCCGCGGCAATCACCCGACGATGGATCTCCGCAATCTCCAGCCGGGCATCAACCGGCGCTTCAATGACGGCAAGGTCGTCGTCTTGCTGAAGACGATCGATGAAGGCACGCAGATCAGGGAACACAGGGGTCAGGGAACACAGGGATCAGGTTAGGTGCCAGGGGCGAGGTGCCAGGGCTGTCTCAGGGAACAGGGACGATCGCCCTGTCTCACTCGAGCGCTTCCATCTCGGCTGCGAGCTTGATCAAGGCGCGGGCGACGGCCATCCGGGCGGCATCCGCGCTGTTCTTGCCGAGGCCTTCGGCGACCTCGGCGTACGCGAGGCCGAGCTCGACCCGCAAGACGACCGCCTGCCGGTCCTCATCCCTCAGCCGGCCAAGGGCCTGTTCATAGCGCTCCAGCGCCTCCTGGCCGATGGCCTCCTCGAGAGGGGACACGCCCTGGTCCTCGTGGTCGTGGGTGTCGAGCTCCTCCGCCATCGGGCGCCGCTGGGCCTTGCGTACCTCGTCTCGGATGCGGTTCATCACCGCCTGGCGGAGGTAGGCGTGGAGCGCGCCGTCGTGGCGAACCTCGAACTGGTCGAGCCGCCGGAAGGCGTGCACCATCGTTTCCTGGACGATATCCTCGGTCTCCAGCAGATCGCGCGCGAACCGGGGCAGTCGACCCCGTGCCCATCGCCGCAGCGGGGGAAGATACCGCCGGAACAAGGCGTCCACGGCTGACCGGTCGCCAGCTCGAAACCTCGCCAAAAGGTCAACCGTCGACTCGACTTCCGGCGCTGGTCGGGAGCCTGCGTCGGCCTTAGCCTCCCGATTGGGCCGATCCGCTCCATTCATGACGGGGAGAACACGCAAATAACCGACGCCCATGATACCCGATCTGGGGTTACTGCAAGGAGTTAGTGCATTCAGGCCCCCTCGGGACCTAGCCGTCCTGTTCGTGCCATCGCCGGACCGGACAGCCTGTAAACAGTCCACCCCTCGATCGGCTGGGCGCCGAGCCGGTGATAGAATCGGATGGCCGGGGCGTTCCAATCGAGCACTGCCCACTCGACCCGACCGCAACCGCGCTCGAGGGCGATTTGCGCCACACGTCCCAGCAACGCCTGCCCAATGCCTTGACTTCGCGCTTCCGGGACGACAAAGAGGTCCTCGAGGTACAACGCCCGCTGTCCCAGAAACGTTGAAAACGTATGAAAAAAGAACGCGTAACCAACCGGCTCCCCGTCGGTCTCCGCGACGAGGGCCTCGGTTGCGGGATGCGGCCCGGACAAGGCATCGCGCACGCCCTGCTCCGTCACCGTGACATACTGCTCGAGGCGTTCGTACGCGGCCAGGGCGCGAATGAAGGTGACAATCAGCGGAGCGTCGTCGGGTGTGGCGGGCCGAATGATCAGGCTAGCGGGTACGGTCATGATCCACGTCTGCGGTTCGAACCCCACTCGCGCCTTCCGGTGTTTCCGCTTCGAACCCGACACAACGCAGCATGGGCAACGCCGGGTAGCGGGCGAAGGCTGAATCGGTCCTCGACCGCTCGCACAGAAGGAACGTCGAGCCACGCGCGGAGGCAATGCGGCGTGCAAAGCGGCACCGGCCACAGAGGCCCGCAGCAGCACAATGGGGGTCTATGTCGCGATCGGTTGCAGTAACTCGTGGCATTCACGTTTCGGTGCGGGCCGAGTACTCGGCTGAGCACTCCGCGCCGCAGTTGAGCCGCTGGCTTTTTCTGTACACGATCACCATTCGCAACGAGAGTGACGTGACGGTACAGCTCATCAGCCGCCACTGGATTATCAGCGACGGCCAGGGCGGTGTCCACCAAGTTCGCGGGCTTGGCGTGATTGGCGTGCAGCCCGTCATCGAGCCCGGCGAGGCATTCGAATACACGTCTGCGTGCCCGCTCCCGACCGCAGACGGGTCCATGGAGGGCACGTATCAGATGGTCACAGCGACCGGTGAGCGCTTCGAGACGGCTATTGCGAAGTTCACGCTGCAAGGGCCGTATACGGTACATTAATGACACGGTGACACCGTGTCACCCCCTCACCGTGTCACGCCCTCACCACGATACGCGCGCTCCCAATCCGCTCGGGCAATCGGCATGCGCCAACCGCTGCCAAACGCGCGATCCGTAACCTTGAGGCCCGGCGCCGCCTGCTTACGCTTGAACTCGGCGACGCGTACGAGCCGCAGAACGTGCCGCACGGTGGCGTCATCGAAGCCTTCGGCTACCAGCGAGTCCACCGACGCATGATCCTCGATGTGACGCTCCAAAATGCGGTCGAGCACGTCGTAGGGCGGCAGACTGTCCTGATCGGTTTGGTTCGGCCGCAGCTCTGCCGAGGGTGCCTTCGTGAGAATGGCTGACGGGATCAGCGCTTCCTCTCGATTCACCCAGCGCGCCACGCGATATACCATGGTCTTGGGCACGTCGGCAATCACCGCGAGACCGCCCGACATGTCGCCGTACAGCGTGCAGTACCCCACCGCCAGCTCCGACTTGTTGCCCGTTGTGAGCAGCAACGCCCCGAACTTGTTGGCCAGCGACATGAGCAGGTTCCCACGGATGCGGGCCTGAATGTTCTCCTCCGTGACGTCAGCGGCTCGCCCCTCGAAGGCCTCGCACAAGGCACGTCCATACGACTCCATGATCGTCGCGATGGGAATCTCCAGCGTGCGCAGACCGAGCCGCGACGCCAGCGTCTGCGCATCCTCCAGGCTGCCTTGGCTCGAGTACGGCGACGGCATGAGGACTCCGAGCAGGTGGTTCGGGCCCAGGGCACGAGCCGCAATCACTGCCGTAAGCGCTGAGTCGATGCCGCCGGAGAGCCCGATCACGGCATCGTCAAAGCCGCACTTGCGTGCGTAGTCGCGGGTGCCAAGCGTGAGTGCCTCGAACAGCTCTTCCTCGTCGTGCACGTTTTCACCAGGCGGCGGTGGTGCGGCGACTGTCGCGCGGTCCAGATCGACAATGACGAGGTCCTCTGCAAAGGCGGCACCGCGAGCGATCAGGCGGCCATCCGCGTCGAAGGCCATGCTACGGCCGTCAAAGATGAGATCGTCGTTGGCGCCGACCTGGTTCACGTAGAGGAGTGCCATGCGATGCTTACGGGCCAAGCTCGAGAGCATGGCCTCCCGGAGCTGCTGCTTCCCCGAGGCAAACGGCGAGGCAGACAGGTTGACGAGCGCGCGCGCGCCTTGCCCGGACGCCTCTTCGATGGGATCGCGGTGATAGCGCCGCATGCGCCAGAAATCGCGATCGTTCCAGACGTCCTCACAGATACTCACGGCGATGCGGGTGCCGGTTGGCTCAAACGACTCCACGCCGCGACCTGGCTCGAAGTAGCGATCCTCGTCGAAGACGTCATAGGTCGGGAGCAGCGACTTCGTGAACGTCAGGGCGACTCGCCCCTGCTCCACGAGCGCGGCGGTGTTGAACAGCGGGCGTCCAACGGAGGCAGGGTTTGGCTGTGGCAAACCGACGAGCACGGCAGGTCCGGCGCGCAGAGCATCCGCCAGGAGGTCGAGCTGCTCGCCGGCGCACCGGACAAAGCCCGGCTGGAGCAACAGGTCGCGGGGTGGATAGCCCGTCAGCGACATTTCCGGCGTGACGCAAAGGTCTACGTCGGAACCGCTGCGCTCGACCGCCGCGCGAATGCGGGCTGCATTGCCCTCCAGGTCGCCGACGATCGGATTGAGCTGTAAGAGCGCAATCCTCATAGAGGAATTCTTGTCAATGCTCAATGCCCAATTGAGCACTGAGCATTGGCCACTACACTCAAGACGCCTCAGGCGTCTTGAGTGTCTCCACCCGCGACTTGGCCTCGTCGACGTAGAGCGAATCGGGGAACTCGTTCACGATCCGATTGTAGGTACGAACGGCCTCGTTGCGCTTCCCGGCCTGCTGATACGCTGCCGCCAGTTCCATCAGCAGGCCATCGGCCGGAAGATCGGTATCCGCTGTGGTCGCGAGGTCGCGGAACGCGGCAATGGCTGCGTCGTAGCGCTTTGCGCGAAGGTCGACGGTCGCGAGCCCCAGTCGCGCCACGCGGCCCCACAGCCCGTTGCCGTCACGGTCGATCACCTGCTGATACTGTTGGCGCGCTTCGTCGAGCTTCGACGTCTCCGCGAGCGCGGCCGCTGCGTAGTAACGCGCTGCGATGCCGTTCGTGGTGGATGGATAGGCGTCTGCAGCTTGGAGCAGCTTCGAGACGGACGCTTCGGCCCGAGCCTCGGTCGATGCAAACGTCTGCTGCCCCTGCGGCGGCGGGTTGGTCAACATCTGCGCCGGTGTGACCACGGGCGTCGTGGCGACGACCAAGCCGTCCGCCAGCAAAACGCTCGCTCGGCCTTCGACGTAGTAACGCCAGGCAAAGTAGCCGCCTACCGCCGCCGCAACCAAGACGAGGCCCAGCAGCGTCCAACCCAGCGCGCTCCGGTGACCCACGACGCCTGTCGTCAGCCAGGTGACCGCGGACGCGACTTCGTTCGTGCGGAGGTGACGTCGTTCGGATTGCTTCATGGGCTTGCTGACTTGTCAACCCGCCTCCGCTAACGCTACGGCGGGCAAGCCGTCGTGGCTCGCCAACCGAAGCTCGTTCACAATACAGGCGAGCGAAGGTTGGTGAGCGTGGCCGGAGTCGAACCGGCGACCTGCCGCTTAGGAGGCGGCCGCTCTATCCTACTGAGCTACACGCTCGTGTGTCGCTAACAGCTAGTGGGTCAAAGACTTATTGTCCTCAAGTGCTTCGTCGTTGCAAAATGGCGGACGCTCTACGTGGGCCTCTTTTGCAACGGATTTGCAACGCGAGGCGTCCAACCGCCGCATCGATGCGCCGAGTTCCACACGTCCGGCGTTCAGATACGTGTTCGTCTGGTCGAGGCTCGCGTGTCCCAACATCTCCTGCACATGATGGATCGGCCAGCCAGCTTCCAGCAAGCGGCTTCCCCCTTCGTGCCGCAGGTCATGGAAATGCAGGTCGATGGCCTCGTAGGCCGCTTGCGACTCCGGCGCCAGTCCCTTCGTCTTCGTCCAGACCGGCGTGTGGCCGTGCGCCTTCAAGACGGCCGTCTGCCACGCTTTCTTCGGTTCGCCCCGGTAGCCGCCCACGGCGTTGCCGAAGACAAACCCCTCAGGGCCGAATGGTTGACCATCCGGACCCACCCGTGCCATCTCCAGCACGCCGCACAACCGGTCGGAGATGGGCAGGAACCGATGTTCCTCGTCCTTCGCGTGTTCGGCGCGGATGGCCAGCTCGCGCCGAACGAGCGAAACATGCTTCCACTGGAGGGTCAGCAACTCTCCGAGTCGACAGCAGGTCTCAATTGCCGCGATGATCAGACGCTGAAGCCGAACAGGCGCATGTCGGAGCAAGGCGGCCTCTTCCTCGGGCGTGACGCGTCGTGCTCGCTGCGCCAGCTTGCTCAGCGCCTCGATCGGCTCGCCGGTTTGTGATCAGTCGTTGCACGCTTCGCAATCAGCGAGAAGGCGTGACATGGCAGCAGAAGAGGACCCTAGCGATGTGCATTCGCAGCGTGAGGGAGTGACTGCGAAAGCCATCGAGGAGCAGACGGCCAAGCGTCCGTCCGATACCTTTTTTGTGGATGGTACTCGGCGCGATGGCAACGTCGGCCGTGCTACAGATCATCAAGGCAACCATCCTCTGAGCCCACCGCTTCACGTTGCCGTGCTTTATGTACGGCCCGTGGCTCCGGCTCACGTGTGAACCTCCGGGGAACAGGATCGGGTGCGGCCTCCAGATATTTCTGCCGACTGGCGAGGATCTACCCGGATGAACATGCGGCGTTTTCGGAACAAGCCATCGAAGCGCGCTCTGGTTCGGATGGTCACGAAGTCCGCTGAGACAATGCCAGAGCTTCCGTCCCGTCTCTCGCCTTCGGGAGCCGCGGCCGGTGCGGCGATCGCCGTCACGACCACGTCCGACACGAAGCCGGCGTGCAACAACTTTTCGGTCCCACTATTAGTCTCTTTCGACCACTTCGGGATTTGAGAGGCCAGCCTGCCCCATGGCAGGACGATTACTCGTCGCCGCGACAACGACGGCAATCAAGTGGTCCGGTTCCACCGGTTTGGCGAGGTGCGAGTCGTATCCCGCCTCCAGGGCTCGCTCACGCTCGCGCGTGCTGGCATAGGCCGTCACGGCAACCGCGGGAATCTGCCCCCCTTGTTCGGTGGGGAGACTACGAATGGCTCGAATAAGCGAGTATCCGTCCTGTTCTGGCATCCCGATGTCGGCGAGGAGCACATCGAAGGCTTGACGACCAAGAATGTGGAGCGCTTCCCCTGCGGATCCGACGGTCGTCACGTAAGCGCCGTATGATTCCAAGACGGCGCCAATCAACTCACGGGCGTCCGGCTCATCGTCGACCACCAACGCACGCGCCGCTGTTCGGATGGCCGGCGTACTGTCCGTCGCCGACGTCGCGCGCCGGCGTGTTGCTGCCGTCACCGCCCGGACTGGCAGTCGAACCCTTAAGGTGGTACCTCTGCCCTCGCCATCGCTCTCCACATTGACGGTTCCCCCGTGCGCTTCGGTGATGTACTGCACAATCGCGAGCCCGAGACCGAGTCCTCCGTGTGCACGTGCCGTTGCGCCATCCGCTTGACGAAAGCGCTCGAACACGCACGGCAAGGCGCTAGGTGCGATACCCCGACCAGTATCTGTCACGATGATTTCCGCTTTCGACTCGCTCTCTTGCAGCTGGACATCGACGCGGCCCTGAGCAGGTGTGAACTTGACCGCGTTCGACAGGAGGTTCCACACGACCTGCTGCAATCGAGCGGCGTCGCCGGTCACCACAAGCTCTCTCCCAGCCTCGGTATCGATGTGCAGGTTTACTCGCTTCAGCGCTGCCGTCGGTCCGATGGTGTCGACCGCGGCCGAGACGACGCCCGCGAGATTAACAGGACAGGCTTCGATCTTGAGTTTCCCGGAAACGATTCTGGACAGGTCGAGCAAGTCTTCAACGAGCTGGGCCTGCGCTTTGGCATTTCGCTCCAGTGAGTCCAACGCGCGCTGCTGCATATCTGGCCGCAGCCTTCCAGATCGAAGCATCTGCGACCAGCCAAGGATCGCGTTCAGCGGCGTCCGAAGCTCATGAGACAGCGTCGCCAGAAACTCGTCCTTCATCAGACTTGCCTTCTCCACTTCGTGATAAAGGTGTGCGTTGTCGAGCGCGATCGCCGCCCACGACGCGATCCCGACCGCGAGTTGCTCATGCTCGGTTGTGAAGATACCAGGCTGCGAGTGCCCAAGGAACAACCCGCCAAGCACAGCGCCAGACTTCGACACCACCGGGACTGCCAGATAGCTGCGTACGGGGACATGCCCTTGCGGCATCCCCTCATGCGGCGCGTTCTGGCCGTACCGTGGGTCGCGGCTGACATCATCCAGCCTGATGACACCTTCTCCTCGAAAGGTGGGACCGAACAGCGCAATCACGCGAGGCTTTGGAAACTGCTCGAACGCTTCCTTCGGAGCGCCAGACAAGGTGTACAGCTGATACGCCTCGCCAGAGTCATCGTCAACGTTGTAGAAGAAGGCGCCGAACTGCGCTGTCGTCACGGTGGTACAGGCATCGGTGACCGCTTGGACCACCCTGCTCGTGTTTAGTTCAGCGGCCAACGATGAACCAACCTGTGCGAGCGTTTGACGCACACGTACTTCCTCCCGCAACGCCTCTTCCGCCGCCTTGCGGGCGGTGATATCCGTCAGGGTGACCAAGACGCTCTCGAATGACTCGCTGGGTGCAGGGAACGTGATGTTCACCAGCGTGTGCACCCGATCGCCATCCACTGTCTTCACGATGGCCTCTGTCTCAAATGTGGGCTTGCCCTTGGCGATCGCGATCAGCTCACCGACGAACACGTCCCGCGTCTCAGGCTCGAAGATGTTGGGCAAGGAGCGGCACAGCGCATCTTTGTCATGGGCGCCAAACATCCGCAGCGTCGCGTTGTTCACATCGACGACCTTGACGCGACGAATACACGCGTCCACGAACTCCGGGTGCTCAGCGAAGTACGCCTCGAAGTCGTCGAGGCCTTTGTCTCGCAGCGCCTCGAGCGCGGCTTTGACCTCCGTGAAATCCTGCTCCCAGATCGACACACTCGCGGTTTCGAAGATACGGCGGTATCGCTGCTCACTCTGGTGGACTGCCAGGTCGGCACGCTTCTGGGCCGTGATGCCGCGCGCCACCTTCGACGCGCCGAGGATGCGCCCATCCGCGCTCGTGATGGGCGAGATGGTCAGCGAGACGTCAATGCTCCGTCCATCCTTGGCGCACCGGACAGTCTGGAAGTGACCGACCTTCTTGCCGCGTCGCAGGCGCGCCAAGACCGCGTCCTCTTCTGCCCGTCGCTCGAGGGGGATGATGAGTGAGATATGCTGCCCGATCGCTTCCGCCGCGGTATAGCCAAAGATCCGCTCGGCGCCACCGTTCCAGGATGTGATGATCCCGTCGAGCGTCTTGCTGACGATGGCGTCGTCCGATGACTCGACGATCGATGCCAGCCATGCTCGCGTCTCTTCAGCTCTTTTACGCTCTGTGATGTCACGGGTGAAGCATCGCGCGTGAATGAATTGTCCATCTTCCCAAAGCGCATTCGTGTTAATCAAGACGTATCGAATTGAGCCATCCTTGCACCGCAACCGCGCTTCGCGCTCGCGCATCACCCCATTGCGCGAGAGTTGGGCCAGGATCTCGTCGATGCTTTCTTGGTCAGCGTGGAATTCAGCGATATGGTGCCCGACGTATTCTTCACGTGAGTACCCGAGCACGTCCAGCTCCGCTTGATTCGCCCAGAGGATGATCCCGTCTGGTCCAATCCAATGCAATCCTTCGGGTGCGTGCTCAAGGAAGACCCTCAGCTCTTCTTCGCTTCGACGACGCGCTGTGAGGGCATCACGCAGCATCTGTTCCAGTTCTTGACGATGTCGAATTTCGGTCTCGAGAGCGAGGCTACGTTGCTGAAGCTGCCTGATCAGTTGGTGAAGGCTCTGTTCGTTCTCTCCCGCGGTATTGGTGTCGGCGGCCGTGACGTGTGTGTGCCGGTAGCACAACTCTCGCAATTGAGACGCGTGCCCTTCCTTATAGAAGTGCCCCATCGCGTACGCGCAGAGCAGTGAGAACGGGTGAGTGCTGGCGAGAGCGTTCCACAGATCCTCGACGCGTGTCGCCCCCTCCGGATTCCCGTCGCGCCACAGCACGTCGACCAGTTCGCCATAGACGCGGACCCCCGAGTGATTTGGCGACTGAAGATTTTGCTCGATGAGGCCGCCGATATGGCGCCTAAACAGCTGCTCGTTCGGCATGCCACCGGTCATAAACTTTGAGAGTGCTTCTCGAGCATCGACCAGCGTGAGCTGTCCGCTCGCCTCGAGGCCTTCCACATTAAGACCCTTCTCGACGAGACGGGTGGCGACTCCATGCCGGTGAGCCTCTATCGCGATCACGACCACCCGTTGCGCTGCGATCAGTCCTTCAGCCAGAAAGCTGGCGACCTTGTCGCAGAGCACGTTGTCGTCTTCATAGAATTGTAGGATGTGGTCGCGGAGCGTCGCGACGTTTACCTTGGTCGACCCTGAAACCCCATGAGGTCCTGGTGGCAGGTGGGAAGTTGCGGACACAGCCATAGATGACCCTTTGGTTAGGAAGCCGCTGATCGACTTCTCCACGTTTCCGAATGAGATGTCGCGATGAACATGACATCAGCCGGCTGTGCCAGTCGCGCCGCAGCGAAAACCCGTACCGCGTCGAGCGGAGGTGCTCGCGACTCGGCTGCGGGTACGACGGTTACTCCCGCCTCACGTAGAGACCGCGGTTTGTACGGATCAAGAAACCCTGGTCGACGAGAATTGCGAGTATACAATCGCACATTGCCGCATCCAAGTGCCAGAGCCGCTGCGCCTGCGGCGCGGTGAGGCACAAGCCAGGCATCTCCCGATACTCGCCGATGATCCGCCTCAGGAGGGCGTCGATCGACTCGCCATCGTCTGGCTGAGCAACGTGCTCCTTAGCGACTGTCCGCATTGTGGACACACCTCACCGTCGACCTGAACGGTTAAGCGACAGAATCGTTCCATCCGCCGATTACATGCGGATTGCTGAGCAATGAGCGGGCCAACATTGAGGTGATGCTGAGGAAAACCCGCCCTCGTTTGCAGCCTGCCCGGTGCGTCCGCCACTCACGCTCTTGACCGGTGCGCCAGGTCATGCCTCGTCAGCATTGATGAGATTGTGGGCGTGTCGCCGCCACCTGAGCGTATGATGGCAGTTGAAATATCACAGGAACTGTCGACTGATCTCCGACAGACCGTGCGTGGAGGTGAGTGGGCGGTACGAGAGAGTTTCCGACGTGTGGTCGCTGCCGGCCGCACGATAGTCCGAACCCCGAATCACACGCGCGCCGACCAATCAGTCGTCACCCGCGGCCGTCCGCTCGTGACGCGCATGTAGGATGTGCAACGACGGTCGTCCGAGACCTCGACTAGGCCCGCTGTTTCGCGCGGCCCGTGGGTTGGCGTTCCGTGGAGCCGATGCCGTACTTCTTTAGCTTGCTGTAGAGCGTGGGCCGATGGAGCCCGAGAATGCTCGCCGTCGCACGCTTGTTCCCGTGCGTGCGTTCCAGGGTTTGCAGAATAGCGATCCTTTCGACCTCAGCCAATGTGTGATCCGGTGGCACGACGAAGCTTCCCTGCTTACTGGCATCCGATGGCGAGTCAAAGAGATCGCCAGTCGTAATACGCGGTCCGCGGGTGACGATCACGGCACGCTCCATGACGTGCTCGAGCTCCCGCACGTTGCCAGGCCAGCGGTGGCGAGTAAGGGTGTTGCGCGCCTCGGTGTCGATTCCCTGGATATCGCGGCCCTCACGGCCGGCGTACCGTTGCAGGAAGTGTTGCGCCAGTGGCGCGATATCTTCTGGTCGCTCACGGAGCGGGGGTACCTTCAGCGTCAACGTGTTGATGCGGAAGTAGAGGTCCTCCCGAAGCTTGCCTTTTGCGAATGCCTCCCTGGGATCCACATTGGTCGAGCAGATCATCCGAAAGTCCGCCTTGATCGTTCGGCTGCCGCCGACCGCACGGAACTCCTTCTCCTGCAGCACGCGTAGCAGCTTGACCTGAAGCGCGATCGGCATCTCGGCAATTTCGTCCAGCAGCAATGACCCGCCTTCGGCCATTTCGAACAGGCCGGCCTTGTCACTCAGAGCGCCCGTGAACGAGCCGCGCTTGTGACCAAAGAACTCAGACTCGATGAGATCCGCGGGTATAGCGGCACAGTTGATCCGGACGAACGGCCGGGCCGACCGGCGACTCAAGCGGTGTATCGCCGTCGCCACCAACTCTTTGCCTGTGCCGTTCTCCCCGACGATTAACACGCTCGCCTCGGTTGGCGCGACCAGACGGATCATCTCAAAGAGCTCCGCCATCCGCGGGCCGGTTCCGATCATCTCGTCGAGCTGTCCCTCGCCCGCCTCGAGGCCCTCGGCCGCGTGATCCGCATCGGCGACGTCCAGCCCGATGCGCTTAACCGCGGCGAGGAGTGTGTCAGCTTCCACCGGCTTCTCCAGAAACGTGGAGGCGCCGCCTTCCATGGCCTGGACCGCCTTCCGGACGCTCCCGCAGCCCGACACCACAATCACCTTTGACTGCGGCGAGGCCTCATGAAACCGATTCAGCAGCTCAAGCCCATTACCATCGGGCAGTAGCAGGTCGAGCAGGACGAAGTCAGGATGCCAGGTGTCGTGAATGCGTTCGGCCGAACCTGCGTCGTTCGCCGTCAGCACGTCATAGCCATTCGTCTCGAGGGCGGCTTGCATCCACGCGGTGATGTCCGGTTCATCGTCAATGGCAAGCACACGGGGTCGATAGTTCGTCGCTTCGGCCATTTACGCCCTCCCAGACGGTTGCTTGTGAACACCGATCGCCGAAACTGAGTACCTGCGCGTCAATTATAACGCTCGAGCTCGGGAACGTCATCTTGATCGCCGGGCTTGGCCCGCGGGTAGTCAAGTCACGTGCCAGCCGTATCTTCGCGACTCTCGGCGTCCGTCGGTCGTCTGCGTCCAAAGAAACCGGACGACAGCGGAGCAACTACAGTGTGACGATGGCTGCAGTCTTCCAAGTAGGCGGCGGCGCTGTTTGCGCAGATGACGTGTCTGAAAGGAATTGAAGATGGCCAAGTACACCCGTACAGCATCTCGCTCTGTCGAGAGGGCGATGCGCAAGCGCAAGAAAGGCAGCTTGCGATCGGGCTCTGGCAAGAAGGTCGCCAGTCGCAAGCAGGGGGTTGCCATCGGCTTGTCGGAGGCTCGGAAGGCAGGAGCAAGCTTCCGCCGAAGCGCACCTCGACCAGAAAGAAGTGAGCAGGTGAGCTGCTCCGGCACGCGTCACGCCCCCGTCGGTTGGGTCCTGCTGGAGATGGCGAGGGGAATGATCACAGCCGGTTGCGTCTGGCCTACTGGACGAGCTTTCGCATCAGGTGCACAGCCGCCTCGCTGAGCAGAGGCGTCACCGGCGAGCCGATCGCTTCGCAGTCGAGGCTGAAGCCGCCTTTCGAGTCGCCT
>WHTZ01000002.1:247014-317841 GCA_009377495.1 Luteitalea sp. | reverse complement strand
GTGGCATGTGGAGACAGCATTCTACCGCGCTGACCATGGCCGGACGACCGATGTTTACTCGTACGGGCCTGGAGCGGTTACATTGGACCTATGGGCAGTTCGGTCGAGATGGGAGAGGCATGGCGCAAGTCCCTTCGGACTGTCTGGATCGGGGCGTGGACGATGGCCCTGATGCTGAGCCTCGCCTGTTCGCGCCCGACCCCAGGCACGAAGGATCGGACGAAGGATCGGACGAACGATGGAGCGACAGACGAAGCGTATCGAGCGGAGATCGAACGGTGGCGTGCAGAGCGGGAGGCGCCGCTGAAACCAGAGGAGGAGGAGCCGAGCGTCGCTGGTCTGTTCGTGCTCGAAGAGGGCGCCTGGACCATGGGCTCGGCGGAAGCCAACGACATCAGGCTCCCTGAAGGGGCGCCTTCGCTCGTCGGCGTGGTCGAGCTCGTGCGTGGGCGCGTCTACATCAGTCTGGCGGAGGGCATGGCGCCGCAACTCAACGACGAGGCCGCTCCGGAGGCGTTCGAGCTGCGCCCGGCACAGGCCAACCCGCAGAGGCCGGCCGATCGCCTGCAGCTCGGGCGGCTGACCTTGATCGTGCATCGGAGCGGGCCACGGATCACGCTTCGCCTGCGCAAGACAGAGGGACCCGTCGTGCACTCCTTCACGGGCGTGCGCTGGTTCCCGATCGATGAGCGCTACCGGATCTCGGCATGCTTCATCGAGTACGGCAGACCGCGTCGCGTACCTGGCATCAACGTCCAGGGCGACGCCATCTCCAATGAAAGCCCCGGCGAGGCAGAGCTCACAATCGACGGCCGCACCGTGCGCCTGCAGGCGTGGGATGACGCAGGACGCCTGTGGTTCCTGTTCCGCGATCGGTTGGCCGGTTCGGAAACCTACGGCATCCGCGAGCTGTATGCCGACCCACCGCGCGACGGCCGCGTGCTGCTCGATTTCAATCGAAGCTACAACCTGCCGTGTGCCGATAGCCCTTGCCCGACGCCGCCGCCTCAGAACGTGCTGACAGACGTCGCGATTCCCGCGGGCGAGGTTCCTGTATCAAGCGAACCTGTGTCGTGAGGTGGTGAGACGCCCTGAGTCGGGTAGGTCTTCATGTCGGCCACACACCAAGCAGCTTGCGCACGAGCACGAACTGTCCGAGATGATAGGCGTTGTGGTCGGCGACCAGCATCGCCTCACGCAGAATGGTCTGTCCGTCACCCCACTCGATCCGCGCGAAGAGATCAACGGCGGGATCTTCGACGAGCGCGATCATCTCCTGAAGATCCCGATTGAAGGCCTCGATGCTCGCGGCGACCGCTGCGTCATCGGGTGGGCCGTCGGTCGCCGGCCAGTAGCCTTCCGGATGATCGGGCGAGACATGCTCGCGCCGCCGGCTGAACTCGAGAATGTCCCACTGGCAGATGCGTGCGTGCTCGAGCAGTTGCCAGAGCGTGTAGGGTGCGTGCCGCGCCCGCGTTGCCCAGGCCTCGAAGGGCACACCAGCCAGCGCTTGTTCCGGCTCGAGATGGGCCTGGCCGCCTTCGAGCAGTTCGACGAGTTGCCGACGAAGAATTGTGTCCTGCATTGCGGGTCTCCATGATCCCTCGCAGCGTAGGATCGGAAGGCCCGGCTCCGCAAGTACGCATCGCGTGCGCTATCATCGACGGCGTGGACGCGCGCCACGCGGCGATTACCTTCGAGAGCGTCTCGTTCGCCTACCCGGGCCGCTCGCCAGTCCTGCAGGACATCTCCTTCAGCATTCCGCCCGGCGTCTCGGCCGCCCTCGTCGGTGCGAGTGGCGTCGGCAAGAGCACGCTCCTCAAGCTGATCAACCGTCTGCTCGACCCAGAGACCGGATGCGTCGCGGTTGACGGGCGCGACACGCGCACCTGGGATCGCTACGTCTTGCGCCGCCACATCGGGTACGTACTGCAGGATGTCGGCTTGTTTCCACACCAGACCGTCGAGCAAAACGTCGGACTCGTGCCGTGGTTGCTGCACTGGCCGCACGCACGCATCCAGGACCGCACGCGTGAGCTGCTCACGCTGGTCGGCCTCTCCCCTGACGAGTTCGCCACGCGGTGGCCAGACGAGCTGTCCGGCGGACAGCGCCAGCGGGTTGGTGTGGCACGCGCGCTCGCGGCCGACCCGCCCATCCTCCTGATGGACGAGCCATTCGGTGCCCTCGATCCGCTGACCCGGCGCGATCTCCAGCGCGAGTTCCTCCGCATCCAGCAGCGACTACGAAAGACCGTGGTGCTCGTGACGCACGACATGGCGGAAGCGCGTCTGCTCGCCGACTGGCTTGGCGTGCTCGACGAAGGCGCGTTGGTCGCGTGGGACCGCGCCGAACGTGTGGCCGCGTCGCGCGACCCACGTGTACAGCCCTTCTTCGAGAGCCCCTCCCAGACGCTGGGGACGCCATAATGGCACTCCTGCGGTTCTTCGCCACCCATCGCGAAGAGGTGACCACCGCCCTCGGCGAGCACGTCGTGCTCGTTGTGGCGGCGACACTCGTGGCAGCCGCCATCGCCGTGCCACTCGGCATCATCGCCGCGCACCGACCTCGCCTCGGTGCGCCGCTCACGGCCGTCGCCAACACGGTGCAGACGATCCCGAGTCTGGCCCTGCTCGGATTCCTCATCCCGCTGCCCTTCGTAGGTGGCATCGGTCCACGGGCTGCTATCGTCGCGCTCATCCTCTATGGGCTGTTGCCAATCTTGCGCACGACGATCGCCGGTATTCAGGGTATCGATCGCACGGTGCGCACGGCGGCCGAGGCGCTCGGGATGACACCGCGCCAGGTGCTCCGCCGAGTCGAGTTGCCGCTCGCGTTACCCTCCATCGTGGCAGGCCTCCGCGTGGCCACCGTCATTAACGTGGGTACCGCAACGGTCGCGGCGGCCATCGGCGCCGGCGGCCTCGGCGAGTACATCTTTCGCGGCCTGTCGATGGTGGACTCGACGGTCATCTTGGCGGGCGCGGTGCCGGCAGCGGCGCTGGCGCTTACGGCCGATGGCGCGCTCACGCTGGCGGAACGGGCACTCTCGCCGCGTCGGGGGAGACGCTGGACGCGCGCCGTGACGCTGGTCATCGCGATAACGCTTCTGCTCGTCACGTTCCTGCTCGCGCTTCCGCTCCGTTCGCGCGAGACGGTCATCGTCGTGGGATCGAAGAACTTCACCGAACAGATTGTCCTGGGCGAGCTCGTCGCGCAGGCACTCGAGCGATTCGGCGGCTTGGAGGTCGAGCGACGGCTGAACCTCGGAGGCACGTTCATCTGCGATCGTGCGCTTGCGGGCGGTGAGATCGATGTGTACGTGGAGTACACGGGGACGGCGCTCACGGCCGTCTTCCGCAAGGCCGTGGCCCACGATCGTCATCGTGTGCTCGAGACCGTGCGTGACGCCTACGCTCGTACGGGTCGCTCGGTGCTGGCGCCGCTCGGGTTCAACAATACGTTCGCCATCCTGGTGCGTCGCGGCGATGCGGAGACGCTCGGACTCAGCGCCATCAGCGACCTCGCGCGCGTGGACGATCGCTGGCAGGCGGGCTTCGGGTACGAGTTCCTGGAGCGAGAGGACGGCTATCGCGGTCTCGTGCAGGCATACGGGCTCCGGTTCGCACGGCCGCCACGCGTGATGGATTTGTCACTCACGTACCGTGCGCTCGCCACGGGACGAGTGGACGTGATTGCAGGCGACGCCACGGCAGGTCTGATTGAGGCGCTGGATCTCACGATGCTCGACGATGATCGACGATTCTTTCCGCCGTACGACGCCGTTCCAGTGGTATCGACCGCGACACTGCTGCGGCAGCCGGTCATTCGTGATGCGTTGGGTCGGCTTGCCGGCCGAATCGACGAGGCCACCATGCGACGGCTGAACCATGCGGTCGAGGGTTCCCATCAGGACGTGTCCGACGTCGTCCGCGAGTTCCTGCGCGATCACACGGTCTCCGACATTCAGTGAGCGAGCATCAGCACCTCGACCGTCTTCGCACGCTGTTACCCTGCACGGCCCGCGGGATCCTCTTGTTCCTCGGCGTGTGGATCATCCCTACACTGGGCCTTGCCGCACTCTCTCATGATCCCTCGCACGTGTGGTTCGGCACGGATCAAGTGCGACTCTTGACCGACGCTGAGCGGGTGCTCGACGGGGAACCGGTGCTCGTCGGCGCATACAGCAAGGAGGGGATTCATCATCCCGGTCCTTTCTATACGTATCTCGTTGCAGCAGTCCACGGCGTCACGGGCCGAGAGCCGAGGTTGACTCAGGCGTTGATGGGCGTGATACAGGCCTCGACGCCATTGATGCTGGCGTTGTTATGCCTGCGTGTGTCAGGTATGCCGTTCCTCTCCGTCTGGTTGCCATGGATCTGTCTGGTGGGCTGGCCGGTGACCATCTTCGGGCGCATCATCTGGAATCCGTCGATGATGCCGTCCTTGACCGCGTTGACGCTCTGGATGGCGCTCGAGGTGATATGCGGAAGCCGCTGGGCACTCGTGGTGCTCGTGGGTGGGGCATCAGCGCTTGCCCAGGTTCACCTGGCTGCGCTGCCGGTTGCCGTCGCGCTCTGCGTCGCGGCCCTGGCATGTGTTGTCGTCGATCGCGCCGGGCGAGCGACCGGGTGGCGCGGGCCGCTCGCGGCCGCGGTGGTGGTCGGCGTCATCCTGTGGTTGCCGGTCTTCATCGATGCCGTTCGGCATCGCGGCGGCAACGCGCTGGCCATATGGACGCTGGCCGCTCGCACCACTGATCCGTCGAGCGTGACGGACGCGTGGGCGCCGATTCACACCGTGCTCACCGCGACGTTTCCGGCGCCGGCAGGCCACGCGACACTGGCGCTCGCGGTGACCGGCGCACTCTTCGGAACGACGGCTACGCTGCTGCGGCGACGACACCCGCACGTGCTTCGTTATGCCGGACTCGTGGCGGTGGCCTGGCTCGCGTTGCTGGTCGCCCTGATTAGGAGCCCGGTACCGATCGAAACCTACTATCTGGGTTTCGTCGACGTGCTGGCGGGCGCGACGCTCGTCGGCGCCATCGCGGGCGTCTTGCTGCTCGCGCGGAGCCGTGTTCGTCAGATGCTGTTGATTGCCGCCACGCTGTTCGGCGCCGTCGCGCTCTTCCCGCGAATCACGACAGAAGTGAGACAAGCCCGCGATACGAGGTGGAATTTGCTTCCGCTGGCAGACTTCCAGCAGCTCGCATTGGCCATTCGCGCACAGGTTCGCCAGCCGATTGAGCTCTCGAGCCATCCGGTCCGCGCTCGGCTGGGATCAGTGGAGGAAGATCAGGTCCTGGTCTCGAGACGCGTCTCGTTCGTTCCCGAAGACGAGTTCGCGTTGGCCGAGCCGCTCACCTACGTGCTGCGACGAATGGGCGTCGAGGTGCGCGCTGCCCCGGAGGCGGTGCACTATCGCGTTCGGCGCGTCGAGACGAGCTCGATCTCTCGCAACGTCGTGGAGATCGGCCGCACCAGGCGATTCGTGCTGGAGCGGGTCATACTCGACCAAGAGTTGACACACGATCCCCGTGGTGACATAGACGGACGCCGAGGTAGGGCGCGTTCGCCGAACGCGCCGCGCGGAACGGACGCCTCGGCGAGGCGTCCCGACCTCCGTGATACTCTCTCGACCGAGCATGAACACTCCGGCGCACGGGATCTTCAACCTGCTCGTGCTCTCTCGCCGCGGAGAAGCCAACGGGGTCGTGCCGGTCGCGGTCGGCGCGGTGCTGCCGGACCTGCCGATGGTCGTCTTCTACGCGTGGGAGCGGCTGCGGGCCGTGCCGGAAGGGACGATCTGGTCGATCGACTACTACCACGCGGGCTGGCAGGCGGTCTTCGACAGCTTCCACTCGCTGCCGCTGCTTGCGCTCGGCTGGTTCGTGGCCAGGCTGCGGCGAAACCGCTGGAGCGCCTTTCTGCTGGCCAGCATGATGCTACACGCGGTGGCGGATCTTCCGCTCCACCGCGAGGACGCCCACCGGCACTTCTTCCCGCTCTCCGATTGGCAGTTCGAAAGCGCCCTCTCGTACTGGCACCCCGCTTACGGAGGCCAGTGGTACATGCTCGCCGAGCTCCTGCTCGTCCTCGTGGGCACGCCGCTCCTCTGGCGGCGGTTCCCCGAGCCGGCACCGCGCATCGCGGTTGTGCTCCTCGCCGGCAGTTATCTCGGCTACCTGGTCTTCGTCGCTTTGGTGTGGATGTGATCCGCGCGCTCGCAGATTGGGGCCGTGGAGGGTGCGACGTGTTCGACGAGACGCAGAGCTCGCGCTGATCCACAGACGAGGACCGCTACGACGCCATGGTCGCCAGAACCTTGTCGGGCGCTTCCGGGTTCCTCTCGTCCCCTGGCTCCGCGTTCGCACGACATGGCACCCGTGAACCTTTTTGCCCCGATTCCCGACTCCTATCAGTAATGGGCTCTTTGGGTGGGCCGGACGACTCCGACCATCGCGGCAGTAACGCTCGCGCGGACGAGCTCCTCGCCGTTCGGTGTCAGTTCGGCAAGCCAGCCGCATTCGACACGCTGATCGTCCGGGCGCGTCGCCACTTCGTACTCGAGGTGCGGGATGGCTGGGGCGCACACCGGCCGATCCTGCTGGCGGGCCATTCCCGGGGCGCGGCGCTGGCCGGGCGATTCGCTGCTCGGCATGCGACGCAGTTGGCCGGGCTCGCGATGATCGGCACAACGCATCCGCGTGACGACGACCAGTCCACGCTGACGATCCCGGTCTTGAAGGTGGTGGCCTCGCGCGATTGCGTCGCGGCTCCCGATGATGCGCGCGCAAATGCAGGACGGTTGCCGTCACACACACGATGGGTCGAGATCGCAGGAGGCAATCACGCGCAGTTTGGCTACTACGGGTCAGCTCGGTGACTGTCGTGCGACGATCTCGCGTGATGCCCAGCAGCGGCAGCTGCGGGCGGCTCTGTTGGGGTTGCTCGTCGAGCTCGGTCAAGTAGCAGGTGACAATGGCCCGGGCTGAGAACGCCGAGGCCGCGAAAAAAGATGGCGCGGACCGAAGAAACCACTTGACAAGGCGTTTGGAGCGAGCGCGTTTTTGTCTGGGAGCTCGTGAGAATCAGCTGCTGTGACCGACACGTTGACCATGAGACCGCATTCGGGCCTGAGGCCGACCAAAACGAGGTAGCCAGGCGTTGGCGTGCGCCACGGGCACGTTCTGGGGGGCGAAGATCGAGCCCGTATAATGGGACATGACGACGCCACTTTCCTCGTTCGATCAGCTCTCCGATCACGATCTCCTCCGCGAGGTTGCCCGCCTCGCCGCCCGTGAACGTGAGGCCACGGCGTGCCTCATCGCCTCCCTCGCCTCGCTCGATCGGCGCCGCCTCTATCTTGCCGAAGGCCACGGCTCGCTGTTTGGCTACGGCACCCAAGCGCTGCACCTCTCGGAGGCCGCCGCCTACAAACGCATCACGGTGGCGCGGGCTGTCCAGCGCTTCCCGATGATTCTGGACCGGCTCGCCGAGGGCACCGTCAGCCTCGCCACGGTGAGCCTGCTCGCGGCGCACTTGACCGTCGAGAACCATCTGGCACTGCTCGACGAGGTCCGCCACCGCAGTAAGCGCGAGGTCGAAGAGGTCGTGGCTCGGTTGCAGCCGCGCGCCGATGTCCCGAGCACGGTGCGCAGGCTCCCAACGCCGAAGTCACCACCGCCACCACCACCACCACCACCGACGGCTGCGGGGCGCACGACGGAGTCTCCCGTGATGCGTGCCGACACGACGCTGGTCGAGCCACCTCCTTCGCCCGCGTCCACCTCCAGCCCAGCGACCCCTGACAGGACGTGTTCGCCGATCGTCGACGCATCGGCCATGGCCGACACACGCGCCGCGGGCGCATATTGCGGGCAGGCTGCCAACGCGCACAGCGGGACCGTCACGCCGTTGGCGCCCGCACGCTACAAGCTAACGGTGACGATCGGCGAGGAGACCTACGAAAAGCTCCGCGCGGCGCAAGACCTGCTGCGCCACATCATCCCGAATGGCGACCTTGCCGTCCTCCTCGATCGCGCGCTTACGGTCCTGCTCCGCGAGGTGGCCAAGACGAAGCTGGCCGCCACAGACACGCCGCGCGCGGGTCGCGCGCTCGCCCCTGGATCGCGCCACATCCCCGCGACGGTCAAGCGCGTCGTCTGGGAGCGCGACAGCGGACAATGCGCGTTCGTGAGTTCGGGCGGACACCGCTGCGCCGAGCGAGGGCAGCTCGAATTTCATCATGTCGTGCCGTATGCAAACGGAGGCGATGCCTCGGTCGAAAATCTCGAGCTGAGGTGCAAACGCCACAATGCGCACGAGGCTGAACGGGACTTCGGTCCCTGGAGCACAGCGCATGTCCGCGAAGCACGCCCGGTCTATGCGTCACGATCTCAAGCGGAAGCGGTGAACCGCAGATCTGGGGCTCGCCCCGGGGCGAGCTGGCCAGTGCATAGCAGGCGGCCGCAGCATCATCTGCGAGATCGCGAACGGCCGCTCTACCGCGATCGAAACGCAGGTCATTTCTCCGGCTCGCGCGTGAACGCGCGCTCTCGACCTGCCTGGCGCAGCACGAATCCGGTCGCGTTGCCCGCGGAATCTATTGAAAAGACGAGCTCTGTATTAGCAGATCAAAAGCTTGTGTCATGGCTCGAGTTTCGACATCTGGTAATTCAACGTAGGTAGCGAGGGGCCTGAAGGGCCGCGCGCTACGTAATTCCCTATCCTAGATTGCCTGCGTCCGGGATCCCTCCCTAACGAGCGCGTGTTGACAAAGAGCCGGTGTATTGGCATAGACTGTCTATGTTATAGGAGAGGCTGAATCAATCGAGCAGAGCCAACACTGAGGAGTCATGACCTTGCTGGGTGAGATCGGGAGGCGACTCCGGGTGCTCGTGCGAGGCTCACGGATCGACCGAGAGCTCGCTGAGGAGATGCGGCAGCACATCGAGCTGCGTCAGGAGCGGCTTCGGCACGAGGGCCTCTCAGCGGAGGAGGCGCGTGACACGGCGCGACGACGATTCGGCAACGTGCTGCGCCTGCGTGAGGCGTGTATCGACGCGTGGAGCTGGAGGTGGCTGGAGGAACTTGGCCAGGACATACGCTTCGGGGCTCGAACGCTTCTGAGGAATCCAGGGTTCACCGTGACAGCCGTTCTGACGCTTGCGCTCGCTACTGGTGCCACCACCGCGATCTTCAGCATCGTCAACGGCGTGCTGCTGCGGCCGCTGCCGTTCGCCGAGCCCGACCGGCTGGTGCAGGTGACTGAGATCCATCAGGTCGGCGGCGTCGGCAGTGTGTTCGGCGTCGATCTCGAGGAGTTTCGAAGGCAGAGCACCTCCTTCGAAATGTTCGCGGGGTACGAGCTGACGACCAAGCATCTTCAGAGCGCAGTGGGGCCGGAGCGGCTGACGGCCGTCGTGGCCGAGCGCGACTTCTTTTCCCTGCTCGGCGTTCAGCCGGCCGCCGGACGCACGTTTCGAGCCGGCGACCCGGCATCTGTGGTTGTCCTCAGCGCGAGGCTGTGGAACCGTCGGTTCAATCGCGATCCGTCCGTGATCGGCAAGACGATCACGCTGTACGGCCAGCGCTGGGACGCGGCCCAGCGGCGAACGGTCGTCGAGCCGCGTCGGCTCACCGTGCTGGGTGTCATGCCGGACGCGTTTCAGTTTCCCTACCGTGCGGCTTCGATAATCCCTGGGGCGCTGGCGGAATCGCGGACGGACGTCTGGGTGCCCGATGATCAACGACGGGGCGGCGGGCGATTCAGTTACGTGACGGGACGGCTGAAGCCTGGGGTCACGGTTGATGCCGCAGCCACGGAGCTGTCCCTCATCAAGGAGCGGCTGGACGCGCGTACGCCGAATCCCTACAGTCCGACCGGTGTGCAACTCGTGCCGCTCACCGAGGATGTCGTCGGATCGATTCGGCGCTCGCTCTGGCTGTTGTTTGGCGCCGTCGGCCTCGTGCTCGCGGCGGCGTGCGCGAACGTGGCGAACTTGCTGCTGGCTCGCATGACGGTGCGAGCCCGTGAGGTCGTGACGCGAGCGGCGCTGGGCGCCGGACGGCTTCGCCTCGTACGACAGTTTCTCGCCGAAAGCCTGCTCCTGTCGCTCACAGGTGGCCTCCTTGGTGCCGCCGTGGCGCGATGGGGCATCGATGTGCTGGTTGTCCTGGGATCCGCGAAGATCCCGCGCGCGCATGAGATCACGCTAGACTGGCAAGCCTTCGCTTTCCTGCTGCTGGTCTGCATCGCCACCGCAGCGCTGTTCGGTCTCGCGCCGGCGCTCACCGCCGCCCGAGCTGATGTGCAGACCGTGACGAGAGAATCCGGCGGGCACGCCACGATGGGCAGTTACGGGCGCATCCGCGACGGCCTCGTTGTCACGGAAGTGGCGCTCGCGTTCGTGCTGGCAGCCGGCGTGGCCGTGGTGATGAGTGAGTTGAGTCGTCTGCAGCGCACCGACACGGGTATGGTGACGGCGAACGTCCTCACATTCCATCTCACGCCGAAGGTGCCCCATGCGGAGTACTTCAGGCTCGAAGAGCGCGTCGCACAATTGCCCGGCGTGGAAGCTGCCGGCATGATCCAGCTCGTGCCGCTTCAGAACTGGGGATGGACCGGCACGTTCCATGTCCACGGGCGTCCCCGCGAGGAGCTGTCGCGCCTTCCCACCGCGGAGCTGCGCACGGTGACGCCAGGCTACTTCCAGGCGCTGGGCATCCCGATCCGTAAGGGGCGCGGCCTGGTCGAGCGCGACGCGGCGAGCGCAGCCGCGGTGCTTCTGATCAACGAGGCGCTGGCGCGCCGGCATTTTCCTGGCGAGGACCTGATTGGCCGGAAGACCGATCGCGGCACGATCGTCGGCGTCGTCGGAGACGTGCGCCAGGTGGGGCTCGATCGACCCGCGGTTCCGGAGATCTACCAGACGGTCACCGAGGACGCCGGGATCGCCTCGGACATCGGCATGTCGCTGATCGTCCGCACGCGTGGGCGGCCGGAAGCGATCGTCGACTCAGTGCGTTCGGCGGTGCGTGCAGTGAATCCGAGCCTGGCCATCTTCAACATCAGGACGATGGAGCAGGTGCTCGCGGACTCGCTTTGGGAACTGAATCTCTACAGGTGGCTCATCGGGCTGTTTGCCGCCTTGGCGCTGGTGCTCGCTGCCATCGGGCTCTATGGCGTGATCGCCTACAGCGTGACCGCTCGTGCGCGTGAGTTCGCCGTTCGGCTTGCTCTGGGCTCCGACCCCAGCCGACTCGCGCGGCTGGTGTTACGCCGCGGGGCGGGGCTGGCCGCGCTCGGGGTCGCGATTGGCGCCGTTGGCACGTTGCTGTTGGCGTCGTGGTTGCCAAACCTCCCGACGACCTTCGGTGCGAGCCCGGCAACGTTGGTCGGCACCTCGGCGTTGTTGCTGGCGATTGCCTTGTTGGCCTGCGTCGTTCCGGCCATCCGCGTGGCAGGCGTCAATCCGGCAACCGCACTGCGACACGACTGACGACAGTCAGCCGATCCGCTGGGCGTTTTTCTCAGCCCGGAGCGCGAGCTCCATGGCCAGCAAGACGTGCGCCTGCGGCATCGACGTCTCCGTCCGGTTCAGGATGTCATCGACGAGTCGCTCGCCGTAACGCGTCGTCACGTCGCTCGAGTCGATGTACCTCGTCTCCTTCTGGTCCACGAGGAACAGATGACTGCCGCCTGGGCGCCCACCGATGTCGACGTTCTTCCGGATCTCGATGAAGCCGTCCGTGCCGAGAATCGTCAACCGGCCATCACCCCACGTGTCGAGCCCATCTGGCGTGAACCAGTCCACCCGGATGTAACCGGTGCCGCCGTTCCCGCGCACTATCACGTCGCCGAAGTCCTCGAGCCCGGGATACTGTGGATGATGTACGTTGCCCACCTGTGAGGCGACGATCTCGGCTTTCGTCGACCCCGTGAAGAAGAGAAACTGATCGAACTGATGCGAAGCGATATCGCACAGGATACCGCCGTAGCGTTCCTTTTCGAAGAACCACGCCGGGCGCGTCTTCGGGTTCATACGATGTGGCCCGAGACCTATCGTCTGGATAACCTTGCCAATCGCGCCGCTCTCGACCAGCTCTCCCGCCTTGACGGTCGCGCGGTTCTCGTGCCGCTCGCCGAAGAGGATCGAATAGATGCGCTTCGTCTCCGCCTGCACTCTGCGCACTTCTGCGAGTTGTTCCAGGGTCGTGATGCCCGGCTTGTCGACCATGAAGTCCTTGCCGTGGCGCATGACCTCGAGACCGAGCGGAGCACGCTCGTTTGGTATGGAGGCGCTCACGACGAGCTGAATCGACTCGTCTTCGAGAATCGCGCGCGCGCTCTTCGCCAGCGTTGCCTGCGGAAAGCGCTTCGTGAACGCGGCCGCGAGGTCGCTCTCCTGGGCAAAGAAAGAGACCAGCTCACCGCCTCCGCGGATCACCGACTCCACTTGGCTGTTGATGTGGCCATGATTCAAGCCGATCGCCGCAAAGCGGATGCGAGGCGGCCGCGCTGCCGGTTCCGGCTGCGCCTGCGCGGAGAGGGGTCTGACTTGGGCCTGGCTCCAGGCCACTGCCGCGGCCGTGGTGCCGAGTGACGACTTCAGGAACTCGCGTCGGTCCTTTCGGTTCGCCTGCATGCGCTCCTCCGTGGATGTCAGTGTATCCTGTGTGTGGTGGAAGGAGGATGGTATGCGTGGATGGCTGACGATTGGGTTGGCGGTGATACTCGGAGGGAGCCTACTGGCGCAGGAGAACGGGTTGCAGGTGGGTGACATGGCGCCCGACTTCACGCTCCAGGCGTCCGACGGCAAGACCTATCAGCTCGCGGACTTTCGCGGCAAGCAGGCGGTGGTGTTGGCCTGGTTTCCGAAGGCCTACACGAAAGGATGCACCATCGAGTGCAAGTCGCTGGCGGAGAAGGGGCACCTGATCCGCAAGTACGACGTCACCTACTTCATGGCGAGTGTCGACCCGCTGGAAGACAACACCGGATTCGCGAAGGAGCAGAAGGCAGATTTCCCGCTCCTGAGCGATCCAACCAAGGACACCGCCAAGGCCTATGGCGTGCTGAACGACCGCGGTGTCGCGAGCCGCTGGACCTTCTACGTCGACAAGGAGGGGCGCATTGCCGCGGTCGACACGGAGGTCAACCCGGCGACGTCGGCAGAGGACATGGCCGCGAAGCTGGGTGAGCTGGGCGTGCCCGCTACGGAGTGAGACCTATTGTCACTCATCACGAAGGGCCGCCGTCGGGTCCACGCGTGAGGCGCGCCGAGCCGGGAGGTAAGCGGCTACGCTAGACACCAGCACCAACAGAGTCGTCGCCACGCCGAGCATGGCAGGATCCGTGGCCGCGACGCCGAAGAGCTGGGTGTTGAGCAAACGGCCTGCGGCGAGCGCGGCTGGCGCGCCGAGGACGATTCCGAGCGCGACGATGAGCAAGGCGGATTGCATTTCAGCGCGAAGCACCGAGGCCCGCTGGGCGCCGATCGCCATGCGAATGCCGATCTCTCGTGTGCGGCCGACCACTCGGTAGGCCATGAGGCCGTACAAGCCGACGGCGGCCAGCAGGCCAGCGAGTACGCCAAAGAAGGTGGAAAGCTTCGCCAACAGCTTTTCGCGAACGAGCATCCGCTCGATACTATCTGACACTGCTCTGATGCCCACGACTGCCAGGTTCCTGTCGAGGGTCTGGATCTCGCGGCGGAGAGTTGCCGTGAGACCTGCGAGATCGCGCGCCGCACGGACGATCAAGTATTGCCCACTCGATGTTGGGAAGTAGATCAACGGCTTCGTGTCTTCACGCAGATCGCCGTAGACGGCGTTCCGGGCCACACCAACGATCTCGATACCATAGGAGACGTTCGGCGGATTGCCCCAGCCGAAGCGCTTGCCGACGGCTCCTTGCTCGCCAAAGTATCGCCGCGCGAACGCTTCGTTGACGAGCGCTACTCTGTACCGCATCGACCAGGCTAAAAATTGCTGTGTTGGCTCCGATGCCGAGTGCAAGCGTCAGCGTCAGCACGGCGGTCACCGCGGGACTTCGTCTCATCAGCCGCCACGCGTAGCGTAGGTCCTGAGCCATATCACTAACCGAAGACAAAACGATAACCGGGGACCAGCGACCGCTCGACCGGATCCGACAACAACATCAGCTCGCGGATCAGGTACGGGTTCGTGCGACCGCTGGTGACAGCGTTGCGGATGACCTCGAAACCGTGCTCGATCCCGCGCGACTCGTCAATGTCGACGTCGGCGCTCAGCGCGCCGGTCTGCTGGTGGCGCATGAACGTGACCTGGAGATTGGCATGGGCGTCCGCGCTCTTGAAGCTGTCTTCCAGGACAAAACCGCTCAGGGGTTGGTGGAGCGTGCTTCGCGCCGACCTGAACTTCGCCGACCGACGCAGGAACTCCGGCATGGTCGCGTCGACCGCGCAGAAGCAACGGTCTTGGCGCAGCACGGTGAGTGACGACAGAAAGCGCGCACAGCGGTCGGAAGACACATGGCTGGCCTTTGTGAAGATATTCAACAGGCTCGCCTTGCGCAATGGCCCCAGCGCACCGTACAGCGCTCCAGCGCGTAATTCCGACAAGTCGCGGTCTTCGGTCTTCGTCGCCTGCATGTCAGCGGCGTCGAGCACGCGGCGGACGGCCGATCGCAACCTCGAAAACGACGGCGCCTCGATATCCTTCACCCGCTTCGGATTGGTCATCAGGCGCACGGTCCCATCGCTGGCCGTGTTGTGTCGCTGTTCAGCAATGAGCTGGAAGAACGCATAGGGCCGGAAGTTCTTGCTCGTGATGCGTACGGCGTACAGCGTGCCGGGACCACCCCGACACTGGAGGCCGTTCACGACGATGGTCGTTTCACCCGTGAGCGAAAAGGTGACCGCCATCCGTGTTCCGCCGGGTGACTGGCGCTCTGGCTGGAAGTCGATCTGGAGGCGTCCCTCGATGGGCCGGTCGAGGAGGTCCGTGATGCGAAGCTTCAGCGATCCTGTCGCCATGGCGGTAAGTTTTGACCGAGCACGGAGTATTGTGCTCTGAGTATAGATCCTCCCTTTAGTAGTCCCTCCCCTGATATCGATTCCCACAATCGAACGGAGGAAGCCCTATGGCCGGTGATATCGGCGTTCGTGAACGCTTGGTCATCCTTCAAGGCGCACGTGCCGTCGGCGCGGCGGCTGCGCTAGCAACCGAACAGAAGCGCGTCGTGCACATCTATGGCTCCCGGGTCGTCGTCGAGGAGGTTCCAGCGGATGGGGAGCGGGCGTTGCCCGACGTCCTCGGACCCGCGGTGACCGGCGATGCGGCCAGCCTTCCACCCGGTGTGCGCGCACTGCTGTCGCCTGCGGAAAGCTTGGGTGTGGACGGCCTGGCACTGCGTCAGTCGGACGTGTACACCTCGGCCAAGGCCATGCGCCCGCATGCCAATGAGGCATGGGATTCGGGTGCGGCACAGACACCGGCGTGCCACGATATTACGATCGACGGCTTGGACACGGCCGAGGCGAGCGGCCTGGCCGGCGCACCAACCAGCTCCCGCCTCACGGGGAGGATTGCGGTAGGCATTGTCATTGTCGAGGGGCCCTCGGCTGCGCTCACGTTCTCGCAGGCGGAGCGCGTCAAGGTGGTCGCGGAAGTGCAGAACGGTCTCGGCTGGCTTGCCAGCCAGAGCCCGGAGGGCGTCACGTGGGTGTATGACATTCAGGTCGTCACGCTCACGACCCCGCCCGGTTCCGACAACCTCACGTCTGCGGAGAAGGAAGCGCTGTGGCGCGACCCGGCCATGGCGCAACTGGGCTTTGGCGCCGGCATGGCGGGCGTCACGGCGTATGTCGAAAGCCTGCGGACCAAGTTTGCCTCTAATTGGGCGTACTGCGGTTTCTTCACGAAATATCCACTGGGACATTTCGCCTATGCGTCCATCGGCGGGCCGCGCCTCGTCATGGACTACAACAACGATGGGTGGGGTCCCGACAACATCGATCGCGTCTTTGCGCACGAGACCGGACACATCTTCGGGGCGCCGGATGAGTACGCCTCGAGCGGATGTAGTTGCGGCGGGAGCTGGGGTTACTACAGCAAGCCGAACGGCAACTGCGCCAACTGCGCACCGAGTGGCGGCGTCGACTGCCTCATGAAGCAGAATAGCTGGGCGATGTGCACCTACACACCGTACCATCTCGGCTTTCCGCTCACTGAGCAGACCTACTCCGGCGTCTGGCGGCAAGGGTCGGATGCCTACTACTTGTGGGTGAACGCCTCCTGGAACAGCTTTCGTCAGAAGTGGCAGGAGCTGGCGGGAAAGAACCTGCGCCTGATCGACTTCAAGATCACGCGTGTCGGCGGAGCGGAGCGCTATCACGGTGTCTGGCGGCAGGGAACGGGCGGCTACTATCTGTGGGTGAACGCGTCGTGGGACAGCTTCGTCGCCAAATGGCAGGAGCTCGCCAAGCAAAACCTGCGCCTGGTGGACATCGAGGTCACCAATTACGACGGTGTCCTACGGTATTCCGGCGTGTGGCTTCCCGGTACGGACGGCTACTATCTGTGGGCGAACGCCACGTGGGACAATTTCGTGGCCAAGTGGCAGGAGCTCGCCAAGCAGAACCTTCGGCTGATTGATCTTCGAATTGTCAGGGTCGGTAACGCCGACCGCTTCTTCGGGATCTGGCGGCAAGGCACTGGTGGCTACTATCTGTGGGTGAATGCCACGTGGGATAACTTCGTGGCCAAGTGGCAGGAGCTTGCGAAGCAGAACCTTCGTCTGGTGGACCTGGAGATCACGCAGACCGGACGCAGCCGCCGTTACTCGGGCGTGTGGCTCCCCGGCAGCGACGGCTACTACCTGTGGTCCGGCGCATCGTGGCAAAGCTTCCGCGCAAAATGGGAAGACTTGGCCACGCAGAATCTGCGTCTCATCGACATCGACGTCGTCCCACCCGGCGGAGCCCAGAGCGCGACGCCGTCGGAGGTCATCACGTCGGTTGAAGAGGATTTCGGCGGGCTCGCCGAGGAGCGGATGCCCATGGTTGCCATGACCGCGTATGCGGGTCGCCGCAGCAGCGTGAGAGCGGTGAAGTCGGCCGCCGCGGAACCAGAGCGGGACGCCTTCGGCGGCGGCACCGAGGGCGCCGGACAACGTGAAGATGGCTTTGGAGGCGGACAGCTCTCCGCGAACACCGCTTCCGAACCCGAAGCGGATGGACTCGGAGGTGGTTCCCTCGCCGCCTCGGATCTTGCCGCCGAGGCCTCTGCAGAGGAAGGCTTTGGCGGTGGCCAGCTTCCAAGCGACCTGGACGTTGGTGCCGCAGACGAGGGCCTTGGCGGTGGCTCTCTCTCGTAATCTTGCATCGCCACTGTCGTGGGGACGCTACTCCTTACGAGGCCCCGGCGCTTCGAAACCAGGAGCGTCCCACGGCAGGCCCTCTCCCTTACGCGCCTTCGGCTGATGTGACAACAGCCACCCCTGCACGAAGAGCGACTCCTGCGCGTTGAGACCGCTCACGTCTGCAGCCGAGTCCGTTCGTGTCAACACGTGCGCAACACCTTGCAGCGCCGCGAGTTGGCTGAAACTGGCGGCGTCAGCGCTGATCACCATGACACGGTCTGACGCGACCTGTGTAACACGAGCCTGCCGACTGATCGACTCCGTTATGTCGACGTTTGCTGTCGGCGAGAGAATCACGAGTGCTTCGTCGTCCATGTTCATGCCTCCGTGGCGTAACAACTGGTCGCCGCGCGCGCAACGAACAAACGGTCAACACTCATAAGCCTTCTGACAGTCTTACCTATGAGGGAACATTATCATGATAATTTGCCCTCTAAGGGCGCGCCGTCATTCATGACCAAGGGCCGCAATGAGACCGGTCCCAACCACAGCCGGACCTGGTTCGAGCCGGAGACGGCAATTCCAATCAAATGGCCCGCACGAGAGAAGGGTATAAGGGACCGTGCTTCAGTGAGGGCTGCTCATGAACCCCGTAGGCAAAGCGCTCTGGTATATCGAAAGCCACTTCGCAGGCGACGTGTCGCTCGAAGAAATCGCAAGCATCGGTGGCGTGTCACGCTACTACTTGTCGCGGGCGTTCGTCGCGGCGACAGGTCATTCGGTCATGGGCTATGTGCGAGGCCGCCGTCTGACCGAAGCCGCTCGATCGCTCGCGAACGGTGCACCCGATATTCTGGCTGTCGCCATCGACGCTGGGTACGGCTCTCACGAGGCATTCACACGCGCGTTCCGCGACCAATTCGGTCGCACGCCTGAAATGGTTCGCGCGCAACGCCATCTCGACAACATCGAGCTCGTGGAGCCAATCAAAATGGAACAGACACTTCTTACAAACCTTGAACCACCACGCTTTGAGAACGCCAAGCCGCTGCTCGTTTCGGGACTGGGCGAGCGCTACAGCTGCGAGACCAGTAACAGCATTCCTGCCCAGTGGCAGCGCTTCGCGCCGTACATCGGCAATGTGCCGCGCCAGGTGGGACGGACAGCCTACGGCGTGGTTTGCAATGGTGACGACGAGGGCAATTTCGATTACATATGCGGCGTCGAAGTCTCCGATTTTTCGGAGCTTCCCGCAGAGTTGACCCGTGTGCGCATCGCTGAACAGAGATACGCGGTGTTCTCCCACCGCGACCACATCTCGACGATCCGCAGCACCGTCAACACCATCTGGAACAAGTGGTTGCCGGAATCGGGCCACGAAGCCGCCGACGCGCCCACCTTCGAGCGCTACGGCGAACATTTCAACCCGCAGACCGGAACAGGCGGTGTGGAAATCTGGATACCGATCAGGGCGTGAAGCACACGCTTCGGCAGGACACCTATTCCCATCGAAGGGCCTGCGTTGGGTTGATGCGTGCGGCCCGGAGCGCTGGTGCGAAGCTCGCGAGCGCGGCGATGCAGACGAGCAGCGCTGCCACCGCTGCGTACGTCAACGGGTCGAGTGGCTCGACACCCCAGATGAAGGATTGAAGCGCTTGCGAAACCATGGTGGCGCCAACGAGCCCGAACGCCACGCCAATCAGCGCGAGCACGAGGCCCTCGCGGAGGACGTGACCGAGCACGGAGAGCGCCGTTGCGCCGAGCGCGAGCCGTACGCCGATTTCCTGAGTCCGTTGACTGACGCTGTAGGCGACGAGTCCGTAGAGGCCAATGGCCGCGACGAGAATGGCGATGCCCGCGAAGATGCCGACGAGGGTCATGTGAAAACGCTCGGTCTCGAGCTCGATGCCAATGAGCTCCTCCATCGTGCGAAAGCGGATGAACGGGAGGCTTGGCTCTGCCGCGCGCACGATGTCCTGAATCTCAGATACGAGGTCGCCGCTCGCTCCACGCGTGCGCACGGCCCAGTTCACGGGGAACACGCCGTGCACATCGGCTGCGAGCGTCTCTGGCACTTGTCCGATAGGGACGTACATGATGGGTGGCGCAGCCGCAGCCAAGGAGTTTCGGCCGCTCGTCCAGCCAGACCCGGACCCGCTCTTGACGTCGGCGACGACGCCCACGATCTCGCGTAGTGGGTCCAGTGGGTCATCTGCAGTGCCGACGCGGAGCTGGATATGCCTACCGACGGCACTGCCGCGGCCGAAGTAGGACCGTGCGAACGTCTGGTTCACGATCGCGACCGGCGTGCCGCTCGACGTGTCGCGCTCATCGAAGAAACGGCCGTCGCGCAATGCGATGCGGAACAGCGTGAAGTACTCGGGCGTGACGTACCGCCAATCCACGGCTCGCGGCTCGGTGACAATTCCACCCGCAGGTGGTGCGAGCGCGAGGTTGAGCCCCCGCTGCACTGGCACGTTGTTGCCGACGGCTGCCACCTCGACGCCAGGCAGCTCGTGGATGCGTTCCAGCGTGCGTTGAAAGAACGACGCCGCCTCGTCCGATGCCTGCCGGCGCGATCCGTGCAGCGACATCTCGGCGGTGATGACATGCTGCGGATCGAACCCGAGTGGCACGCTGCGGAGGCTCACAAACGTTCGGAAGAGAAGGCCCGCGCCGACGAGCAAGACGACAGCTAGGGCCACCTCAGTGACGACGAACAGGCGGCGGAGCCACGCCGTGTGACGACCCGCCGTATGACGCGTACCCGTGTCCCAGAGTGCCGTGCGCAGCACGAGGCGGCCGGGGTCGAGCGCCGGGGCGATGCCGAAGAGCAGCCCGGTTCCGACCGCGAGCGTCATGGCGACGAGTAGCACGCGCCAGTCGAGGCCGACCGGCTGGCCGAACGTGATGCCCTCAGGCGCGAGCGCCAGCACGCTCCCGACGCCCCAGCGAGCCATGAGCACGCCGAGGAGGCCACCTCCGAGGCCGAGCAATACCGATTCGGTGAGAACCTGTTGCGCAAGCCGGCCGGCACCGCCACCCAGCGCCGACCTGGTTGCCATCTCTCGTCGCCGAGCCGTGGCGCGCACGAGCTGCAGGCTGGCGACATTCGCGCACGCGATGAGCAGCAGGAAGCCAACGGCGCCCAGCAGGGTGAGGAGCGCCGTCCGTTGGCCTTGCGCCAGGTGGTTCTGGTACGTCATCCACGCGAGCGGACTGCCGACCCGCGCATCCGCGCCGGATAACTCGCGGATCATGGCGGTGCGAAGTGTTTCGAATTCGCCGTGCGCCTGTCCGTACGACACGCCTGGCCGGAGGCGGCCAAGGACCGTGTAGTTCGAACCATCGTCGGTCGGCGACACTTGAAGCGGCGTCCAGACATCTGGCGCCGAGACGGTGCGCGGCTGGCTCGGCGCGACACCCACCACGGTATGGGGGATGCCGCCCAGCTCGATGACCCGTCCAATGGCATCGGGTTGCCCGCCAAAGCGACGACGCCACAGCGCCTCGCTGAGGATGACCACCCGCGGGCCTTCAGGTTGGCTTTCGACACGGGTGAACTCGCGGCCAGCGAGCGGCCTGATCCCAAGCAGCTCGAAGAAGCCGTCCGTGACGCGCGAGCTCTGCACGTGCTCGGCTTCGTTGCCAACCACCAGATTCCAACCTGGAGCACCGCCCTGGGCAGCTACGCGCTCGAACGACTGCACGCGGTCGCGCACGTAGTGGAAGACGCGGCCGGTCATCCCGGTCGAAAACTGGTCCCGCACCAAGACGAGAATGCGGTCCGGCTCCGGATAGGGAAGCGGCTTGAAGAGCACCGCGTTCACCACGCTGAAGATCGCCGTCGTGCCACCGATGCCGAGGCCGAGCGTGACGAGCGCGGCCAGCGTGAACGCTGGCGTACGGGCGAGCGCGCGCACCGCGTATCTGACGTCCTGCCAAACGGTCTCGGCCAGGGGCAGCCGGCGGGTATCGCGGAATGCTTCCTTGGTTTGATCCAGGCCGCCGAGCTTCAGTCGTGCAGCACGGTAAGCCGCATCACGAGGCATGCCGGCGCGCACATGTTCCTCGGTGAGCATGGCCACGTGGGTGTCGATCTCGGAATCGAGCTCCCGCTCCGATCGGGCGCGACCAAGGAGATCGCCGAGCTGGGTGAACAGAACGCGGAGCCAGGGCATCGGACTCTCCTCGTGCTTCAGCGCGTGCGATCTTATGTAGCAGCTCACCTGTTGATTGTCAACATCGACTCCGATCGGCGACTCCGATCAGCGTAGCGACGACGCGGACATGACGGATGCGCGACAGGGCGCCTGCGCTACGGTGCGGCCCATCGAGATGTCACCGGTGAACGGTGATTCCGCCGCAGCCAAGCGCGAACCGTGCTCGTTCGGGAATCACGAGATGCCGCAGCGCGTCCACCTTGTCCTGACCGAGCGCTATCGGGACATGGGCGCGCTCCGGCATGTTGTGCCTGGCGCACGACTCGCCCCGGGGCCAGCTGCCGGCACAACCTCCGCTCTGTGGCGACGGCCGGTGACGATCACTGGCGCCACCAGATACGCGATCCCACGTGTCAGCGCTGGGCACTTCAAGGGCTGATACGAGCGCTGGTCCATCGCCGGGTCGCGGTTCCCGAACGGACGTGGCCGTCCAGGGTCCGAAGTCCCGCTCGGCCTCGTGCGCGTTATGGCGACGACACCGCAAGGACGTATTTTCAACCGACGCTTCGCCACCTCGCGCATACGGCACCCCATGATGAAATTCCAGCCACCCGCGCTCAGTACATCGGTGCCCACTCGCACTGACGAACGCGCATTGCCCACCATCACGCTCCCAGACGGCGCGCTTGACGGCCGCGGGGATCCGGCGCGATCCCCGCGCCGGCCCGTCGCTCGCCCGTGGCGTGTCGGTGGCGGCCAGCTTCGTCTTGGCGACCTGATCGAGGAGCAGCGTGAGGGCGCGATCAAAGAGCACCGCCAGATCGCCATTCGGGACGACATGGCGCAGAAGGTCTTGGGCCTGCCGCAGCTTCTCATAGGTTTCAGCCCCGACCGTGAACGACACCTTGTACCGCGCCGGCGCCAACGGCGTGACCGCGGCACGGGGCGCGTCCGCCGGCGTCGCCGTCGCGTGCGCCCTGCGCCCTTCGGCGGAGCCGGTATCGGCGACCGTGGATGAGTCGTGCTTCCGTCCCCGTGCGTCGGGTGTCGGCGGACTCATCGGCGGCCTCGCCGCGCCTGCTGCCGACGGACGGACCGTCGACGGGCGTGACGGCGGTGTCTCAACCTGCGTCGCGTCGGGGTGCAGCGTCGTAGGAGCGTCGTCCTTCGTGGTGCTCTGGATCGCCGTGTGGGCCGTATGTGGCGAGCGTGTCGTGGTGGGGAGCTTCCGCACCGAGCTCGGCACGTCGGCACGCGGCTGCAGCCGGGCGACGATGCGCTCGACCTCGCGCTTGCTGCGGTGCTGGATCTCGTCGAGCAGCGCCACGTGATTGGCGACGGTGAGGTGCGGCGCGAGCAGGCTCACGGTGCTCAGTGTGATGGTGCCCTCGGCGAGACGTTCGAGGATCACCGGGAAGCGGTGCACGGCACGCGCCGCCGCGATCCGCTTATAGGCGGCAGCCTCCGAGAGATGCAGCGCCTGCGTGCTGTAGGCGAAGAGGGATGCGTAGCCTTCGGCGAGATAGAGGCGGCGCGCATTGAGCTCGGCGAGCGAGGCGACGAGGCACGCGGTGGCCTGACGTTCACGCGCAGCGAGGCGGGTCACCTCGCGGAGCAGATCGGGGTCTGAGAGTTGGGCGAAGACGGAAGCAGAGGGACTCATGCCCCATGTTACATCGGCGATTTTCGAGGCCCAGGGAGCGCCCAGGGTGCACGCAAACGCTGGGATCCACTTCTTATGTCGCCCTGACATCCGAACGTGGCACATCGACCAGCGTGAGGCTCACAGCCAGACATTCTCATGCCCTCTCGCACGGACGCGCGACGGCGTCGGAAATCTTGTCAAGCACATTCGTAGGTCCGGACCGATGTTTTTGGTGGAGTTCCGGATCCTCCGTGGACGCGCTAGGCAGATCCCGTTTCCTTCGTCGCTCGTGACACGGGTTCGAGCGACGCGTGGACGGCGCTTCGCGCGAAGACAGCAACGATCCGGGGTTCCGCCAGCGCACAGTTGGTGCCTCGGAACTGTGAACGACGCGCGCGATCACCGCGCAGTAGAATATCTTCCGCCAGCACGACACCAGGAGGCGCCCGTGCGATGGGAACGACAGCGGCAAAGTAAGAACGTGGAAGATCGCCGCGGACGGCGCGTTGCCATGAGCGGACGCGCTGGCGGTCTGGGCCTCGGCGGTCTTCTGCTCCTCATGCATCCAGCTCGAGGAAGGCGATGTGGAGGAAGGCCTTGCGGCGGCGGCCGCCATCGGTGACGACCGCCTGCAGCACCAGTCGCAGGGGGAGGTGACGCCGGAAACCTGGACGCACGGGTCATCGGACGAGCGTACGCTGGTTGCGGCGCGGGCTGAGCAGCGGGCGCGTGGCCGACTGCGACACGTTCCAGCAGGGTTCTTGAGCCATCCGACGAGCGCGGAAGCGGCATGGAAGCGGGTAGTGCTTCCACGCCGCTCCCTTGAACGTCAGCGTCAACCCTCGATGACGATCGGACCATAGGTCCTGTCATCGGTGCACTTGGGGTAGGCGGGTGTGAAGGGCTGGGTGACCCACAGGTCAGACCAGTCATCGTCGTCCTCTTTGGCCCGGAACATGACCTTGATGTTCCTGAGGTCCACCTTGGCAGCGTTGTTCAGGTTGTCGCCGTTCGTCGTGCACGTCGCGCCAGGCTTGCACACGTGGTTCTTGACGACCTCGGTCTGCTCCTTGCCGCCGTTGTGGGGGTTGGTGAACTTGACCTGCACGATCTTGATCTCCACGTCGTCCTTGTGATTATTCGTAATCTTGAACTTCACGTTCTTGCACCGGTCGGCGGCCGTGGCAGAGGACGGCGCGGCTGCCACAACAAGAGCGGCCAGTAATGCGGAGAGCACGTAGTGTGTCTTCATGATGTTTTCCTTTCGATGAGCAGTCAGTGGGAATGAGGAATCGGGATTACTTCTTCAGGCACACGTCGTCCACGAAGAACTGAACACCGCCAAAGGTAAACTTCTCGATCGCGCCCTTGATCGCGTGCAGTTCCATCGTGCCTGTCTGGGGGTCCGCCTGCGGGTCGTCGAGGTTGACGACGATGGCGACCCGGCCGGTCGCTGCGTTTCCGAGGACCTGTCCGTTCAGGCCGGTCAGGCTTCCTGACACCTCCTTCAGCTCGCCGTTCACGCCGATGTTGGTGTGCGGTCCGTTGGCAGACCCGGTGTGGCCGAACTTGAGCGTGACCGCTCTCAGCGGCGCATTCGGCTCTACGTGCGCGTTGATGAGGCACGTCCTCAGCTCCGGCCGGTCGCTCCGGGAGATCTGCGTGTTGGTCGCTTGCGCCAGGGCGGCGGGATTGGTCACCTTGTTGCCGTTCAGCAGGTAGTGCTTGAACTCGATATCGGCGTGTTCCGCCGTGAACGTGTCGCCGATGCGGTACTCGGTCGTTTGTGGCAGGTCGCTGAAGTCCCAGCACGCGGTGTTGGCGGCGGCAGTGGCGATCCTGCGTTCGGCAGGGGGTGCGGCCACGGCCGCTGATGCCACAACGACGATCGGGACCCCCGCAAGTGCGGCGAGTCGTGCGGTGCGCGTCTTCATGGTCAGTTTCCTCCGTCAGGTTGATCTCGGAGAGGCCCTTCAGGCCCTTCCCTTTGATGGTGATCGCGCCGACGGTGAGGCAAACTGGCCACGATGCCACCGAGGTGCCGTTCGCCAGGGCCTCCGTCACCGTTAATCTCGATATGCTGGAATTACGTGCGCCGCTAAGATCGCCCGCCGCTCCGCTGAACCCGCCGCCCCGCACGCCTGCCGCCGGGGCCCGCGAGCCGCGGGACCGGCGCCGCGGCCAGCGTCGCCACAAAAGGGCCGGTCACCACGTGGTTGGCACGCTGGCGCGCCGGGGATTCGGACGCGATCGAGTGGCTCGTGCCGCTCATGTACAACGAGCTGCGCCAGGTGGCCCGCCGACAGCTCCGCCGTGAAACGCCGGCTCACACGCTGTCGGCAACCGCGCTGGTCCACGAGATGTACCTCCGCCTGCTGCAGCAGCGCCAGATCAGCGCGGCCGACCGTGACAGCTTTCTCACGGTTGCCGCACAGACGATGCGACGCATCCTCGTGGATCACGCACGGCGGCGACAGCGGCTGAAGCGCGGAGGCGACCTGCAGCCCATTTCGCTGGACGGGAACGACCCGCCCGCCCTGCTGGACGACCGAGAAGCGGATGAGGTGTTGATGCTCGAGTGCGTGCTCGGGCGCCTCGCCGAGCTCGCTCGGCACTGACGCTGGCAGTGGTAGTACGCGTAATACCCGTTCCGGCCTTTGGACCAGCTCCCGGTCAGCGGCCGGCCACAGGTCTCGCAACGCACGAAGCCTCTGAGCGGGAAATCAGGATGGTTCCGTTCCTGTGGACCCGCAACTTGGACGCGCCGGTCCAGAATCGCCTGCGCGCCGTAGAACGTCTGCGCGCTGACGAGTGGCTCGAAATCGCCGCGCGTGGACGCGCCGTATTCGGGGCTTTCGATCATGCCGACGTAGATCGAGTCCCGCAGCATTTGTCCAAAACTCTGTGGCGAAAACACCCGCGCCGCGTGCGCGACCCGAGTTCGGTGACGCTGGCCAGGACTTCCTGCTTCGTGAACCGTCCCGTGGCGAAGTCCTCGAATGCCTGCTTCACGAGTGGCGCGTTCGGGATCGGGAACGAGACTCTTGCCGGACCACTTCGGCGGGTTGAGGTACCCGAGCGGTGCAGGAACGTCCAGCGCCCAAGCTCCAGCGCTGCGGGCATGCCGGCGCGGGTCCGTTCCGACCGCACGTCGTTGTCGAATTGCGCGAAGGCCGCCAGGACGCCTTCCCTCAGCTTGCCAGTGGACGTGTCGTCGATCGGCGCGGTCGCTGACCGCAGCGAGATACCGAGGGACTTTAGGTGCGCGCGGAGCGCGAAGTGGTCGTACTTCTCCCGCGCAAATCGCGTGGGGTTGTAGACAACCACAAAGTCAATCTGACTTGACACTGCCCAGTCCTCGCCCCATACTCCAATCGATAGACGATGGGAACAACTAATCAGCGACCCGGAACGTCAGGAATTTGACCAGCTAGTCCTCGCAATGCAGAAAGTTCTCAATCCCACGTAAGAAGACGCCATGCAGCAGTTCCTTCGTCGCGTCTGGTACTTCATTCGGCAGGGCCGCTTGGAGACGGATCTCGCCGAAGAGCTTGAGTTCCATCGCGCAATGAAGCAGCAGGAGCTCGAGAGCGACGGCGTTCCCGAGCTCGAAGCTGCCTCAGCCGCTCGGCGACAACTCGGGAACGAGACGCTGGCGCGTGAGGACGCCCGCGCGATTTGGATTGGGTTTTGGCTGCAACACGCACTGCAAGACGTGCGCTACGCCGGGCGAATGCTGACCAAGAGCCCTGGGTTCACCAGTGTCGCAGTGCTCACAATCGCGCTTGGCATCGGTGCGAACGCGGCCGTCTTTAGTGTCTTCAACGGTATCTTCTTCAAGCCGCTCCCAGTCCCGTTCCCCGAGCAATTGGTCCACCTCACCCCAATCGACGACGGGCGCGAGTCGGAATTCTCCCTCGCGGAGTATCAGCACTATCGGGAGCGAAGCACCGCGTTCTCGGGCATCGCCGCTTCTTCCCAGGTCTACATGGCGGATGGTGAGGATGCGCGAGAAGTCGATGGGGCCGTCGTCTCTGGCGATTTCTTTAAGGTGCTCGGAATCGAGCCATCTCTTGGCCGATTCTTCCTACCAGAGGAGGACGCCGCACCGGGTAGAGAGCCGGTCGTCGTGCTCGGGTATGAGTTCTGGCGACAACGATTCGGTGGCGATCGTTCGATCGTCGGAAAAGCCGTCAAGTTGAATGGCACCGCGTTCACGGTCATCGGAGTTGCGCCAGAGCGGTTCCGTGCCCTGCGTTTTGGAGATCCTCAAGTCGATGCATGGATTACCACCGCGATGTTCGACGTTGCGCGCCACGCACAGCGTGTGGGGTTCATGCTACTTGGCCGGCTGAAACCCGGCCTGACGATCACGAGTGCTGACGCCGAGGTTCGGCTCCTGTCCAGCCAGCTCGACGCAACATTGCCTCAACCGGGCCATGGGCGCATTGTGGAACTGTCACCAGTCAGCGGCGTACGTGGCGTCGATGCGCAGCTTCCTCGCCTGCTCCTCATCGGTGTGAGCTGTCTCCTACTGATTGCCTGCGCTAATCTCGCCGGCCTGCTCATCGCGCGTGGCCTGAATCGCCGAAGGGAGATGGCCACGCGTCTTGCACTCGGCGCTACCGGACCGCGTCTAGTACGCCAAATGCTCACTGAAAGCCTGGTGTTGGCGCTGCTTGGGATCCTGCCTGGGCTTCTCATCGCGAAGACGTTGATCGCGTTCCTGGGCGAGTACTACGCCGCTGAAGTTGAAGGTGTCAGGCCGTATTTCGATTTCGGCCTCGACCCGATCGTGGTCGCCTACGCGTTCGGAGTAGCGATAGCCGCCGGACTATTCTTTGGTGCTGTCCCTGGATTGCAGGCAGCGCGCGTCAACTCCTCCGCCGGGCTCAAGGCTGGCGCAGCAGATGCAGGCTACAGGCGATCAAAGCTGCGCGCCTCGCTCCTTGTCGCGCAAGTCGCCCTATCCGTAGTGCTGCTGATCACGGCTGGCTTGATGCTTCAGAGTCTCAACACGGTCCTCTTGTCACCAGGCTTCGATTCGCAACATGTCGCCTTTATCAGGATGAAGACGAATCTGGTCAGATATCCCGCGGAACAAGCGTCCGCGTACTTTCGCGAGGTCGCGCGTCGACTCGAAGGGGTGCCCGGTGTGGAGGCCGTGAGTTTTGCGCAGTTTCCACCTGTACTAGACTGGGCGTGGGGCTGTGGAAGCCCAATGTACGGCCGTGGCGGAAACGTCGAGCGACCGGAGGAGCCTCTGTGCTCGTTGGGGAACAATGTCACTCCGCAATTCTTCGAGACAATGCGCGTTCCAGTGTTGCGAGGGCGCGTCTTCGACGACAGAGATCCGACAGGAGCTCGTCCCGTTGCCGTGGTCAACGAAGCGTTGGCCCGGCGATTCTGGCCGGGGCAGGACCCCGTCGGAATGACAATCATCTTCAACAAGAGAGAGTATGAGATCGTCGGGCTCGTTCGCTATCTCGACTACGCTCGTGCTGACGGCGTCGGCCGTCCGTATGCGTTCTTCCCCGCGAGACAACCTGCAAATCGGATGCTAGTGCGTGTCGCGGGCAACCCAGGAGCGATGCTTCCGACGCTTCGTCGCGAGATCAAGGCAGTCGATCCTGAGGTGCCAATCAGCGAAGAGATGACGCTGTCCGACATGATCGCGAACACCTTCATGCCCGTGCAGCTGGCGAGCACCACCTTGAGCTACGCCGGTGTCCTCGGCCTTCTTCTCAGTGGCATCGGTCTGTACGGCGTTCTGGCGTTTTCGGTCAGTCAGCGAACGAGGGAGATCGGCATTCGGATGGCTATCGGCGCCCAAGCGCGCGACGTCCAACGCTTGGTCCTTTACGAAGGCCTAATGCTCGTTATCGCTGGCATCGCCGTGGGAACGGTCGTGGCCCTTGCATCAACGCGACTCCTTGTTGGATATCTGTACGGCGTCAGCCAGACCGACTCGATGGCTTTCGTCGCGGGCCCCGCGGTGCTCATCGCGATCGCCGCACTGGCAACCTATCTGCCGGCCAGGAGGGCGGCTCGTACGAATCCGTTGGAAGCGATTCGGTCCGAGTAGCCACAGAAACTCACCCGTTGTGGTGCCGCACCAAATTGTCCACGGTGAGCGCCCGTTCCCATTCCGGTCTGAAATGGTGGGCGTCTAAGGTCCGCTAGCGGTTCCTGCCACTCGGCGCAGCTCGTCAATTCTTTTGAGCCAAATCGTGACACGGTTCCAGCGGAAGCATCGGCGAAGGCAATGCGGGTTCGAAGTACCTGTACATTGGCCTATCGGTCAACTATGGCCACGGCGTCGTGAGCGTGACCGGCAACGCGATCCGCGGTGCAGCGACGCGGCGCGGCATTGGTCTGCACTACGCTCGCGGTCAAGGAGAGCGACTGACCGTGGTATCGACCGGGAACGTCGTGACGGACATCGCGAGGGCCCTGGCCACGGATGGTGGTAAGGTCATGGTGACTCGCGGCATATGAGCACGCTGAGGAGTGAATCTCATGCACCAGACGAGCGTCAACCGCTGGGGATCGCCGGCACATGCGCTCGACTATCTGGCTCGGGCGGATTCCATTCCCCATCGGACGGAAGGAGAAGCGGAGCTGCTCGCGTGCTTGCCATGCCCGTTGACGCGTGTGCTCGACTTAGGGAGCGGTGACGGCCGCCTCCTCGCGCTCGTCAGGCTTGCACGCCCGGCGGCGGAGGCCGTGGCCATCGACTTCTCTGAGACCATGCTCGACCGGATGCGCGTGCGGTTCGCAGCCGATCCGTTGGTCAGCATCCGCGCTCACGACATGGACCACCCGCTGCCGAAATCGTTGGGCACGTTCGATGCAATTGTCTCGAGCTTCGCCATTCACCATCTATCGCACGAGCGCAAGCGAGCACTCTACGAGGAGGTGTACCGCCTGCTCCTCCCACACGGCGTGTTCTGCAATCTCGAGCACGTGGCATCGCCGACCAGAACCCTCCATGAGCAGTTTCTTGCCTCCATCGAGGTCGATCCTCACGACGAGGATCCGTCGAACAAGTTGCTCGACGTGGAGACGCAGCTTGGCTGGCTCCGGGCGATTGGGTTTGCCGACGTTGACTGCCATTGGAAGTGGCGGGAACTGGCGCTGCTTGCGGGCACACGGCCCGAAACCGCCTGAACAGCTCGGGATGTGATGTCGCGGGCCGTGTCTCGAAGCCTATCTGCTGCGGCGGTCCAGCGCCACGTGAAGTCGCTGCGCGACACCTCTCGCGCATCTGTACTGCAGCGCTTCTTCAAGACCGCGCCGGGCCAGTACGGTGCAGGTGATCGCTTCCTCGGCATCCGCGTGCCGGTCTTGCGCCAGCTTTCACGCGCCTACCAGGATCTCTCGCTCCACGAGGTCGCCAGCCTGTTGCGGTCGCCCTGGCACGAAGAGCGCCTGCTCGCCCTGCTGATCCTCGTTCGGCAGTACGGACGAGCAGACGCGGCGCAGCGTGACGCGATCTATCGCCTGTATCTCGAGAGCACGACCCATATCAACAACTGGGACCTGATCGACTGCTCGGCCGAGCAGATCGTTGGCGCGCACCTACGCGACCGCAGCCGCAGCCCCTTGCGACGCTTGGCCAGGGCGAAGCGCTGGTCGGAGCGTCGCATCGCCATCATGGCGACGTTCCACTACATCAAGCGTGGGGAGTGCACCGAGACACTGACGATCGCTCGACTCTTGCTGGATGACGAGCACGACCTCATCCACAAGGCCGTTGGATGGATGCTGAGGGAGATCGGGAACCGCGACCGCGCGGTTGAAGAGGAATTCCTGCGCCAACATGCCGGGCGTATGCCACGGACCATGCTCCGCTACGCGATCGAGCGCTTTCCCGAAGAGCTCCGTCGACGATACCTTGCGAGCAGGTTCACGTAAGGACCTTGGCCTCGTGTATACTGTTCCCTCACATCGTGAGTGGAACATGTGCGGCGCGTCCGCCGTCCAATCAGGAGACCAGACGGTGAGCCATACCACGCTGACGCTGCTGCAAGGGACCGTCGATCTCCTGATTCTGCGGGCGCTACAGCAGGGCCCCGCGCACGGCTATGCGGTGTCCCGCTGGGTGCGCGAGCGTACGGATGGCGTGCTGTCGATGGAGGACGCGGCGCTGTACCAGGGGCTGCACCGCCTCGAAGACAAAGGGTGGATCGCGTCCGAGTGGGGACTGTCAGAGAACAACCGGCGCGCGAAGTACTACGAGCTGACCACCCGAGGTCGCCGCCAGCTACGCAGCGAAGTGTCGGTATGGAAACAGTATGCGGAGGCCGTGTTCAAGGTGCTCGAGACCGCGTGAGGTGATCCGATGAAGCGTTCGGGCCTCAGGCGGCTGTTCCGGTTCTCCTCGCGTACCCGAGAGGAGGTGCGCGCGGACGTCCATGACGAGTTCCAGTTTCATCTCGACATGCGAACCGCCGAGCTCCGGCGCTCCGGTCTGATCGATGCCGAGGCGCGCGCACAGGCGCTCCGCGAGTTTGGCAATCAGGCGTCCGGCGCTCGCGCCTGTGTGCGACACGATGACCGGATCGAGCGCCGCCGACGGATCGCGCAATTCGCGGGCGAGCTCCGGCAGGATGCGACGTTCGGTCTCCGCCTCATCGGACGAAGCCCCGGCTTCGCGGCCGTGGCCATCGTGACACTTGCGGTGGCGATCGGTGCCAACACCGCGATCTTCACCGTCGTCAACGCGCTTCTCCTCAAACCGCTCCCCGTCGCTGCACCGCACGAGGTCGTGCGTGTGCGTGCCGGCCAAAGCCAGATGTCCTGGCCGAATTACGAGGACATCCGCGACCGCAACGATGTCTTCTCGGGCGTGGCCGCGCATCGCCGGTTCGACGCTGGCCTGGCGACGCGGGATATGCCCGTGCGGCTCACCGGAGAGCTTACGTCGGTGAACTACTTCAGCATCCTTGGCATCCCCGCCGCGCTGGGCCGCCCTTTCACACCCGACGAGTCGCGACGCGACGTCCTCGTCCTTGCCGATCACGCCTGGCGCGCGCGGTTCGGTGCCGATCCGTCGGTCATCGGCCGCGTCTTGACCCTCGATGGCCGGCCGTTTGAAGTCATCGGCGTCATGCCGCGCAGGTTTCGCGGCGTCACACCGCCGGGAATGCTCCAGGACTTCTGGGTCCCGGTCGATGTCACCGTGCCCAACCCGGTGATGCGCGATCGGGGTGACACCCAGTTCGAGGTATTCGCGCGCCTGAAGCCCGGGATCGCGCCGGTCCAGGCCGCGGCCGCCATGCAGGTGATGGCACGGCACCTCAGGTGGGAGCATCCGGAGCTTCCCGAGTCGTTCCTCGCGATGGAGGTGTTTTCCCTCGAGGGTCTTGGCGCCTTCCGCGGGATGACCGGGACGCTCTTGCCGGTCTTCATGTTTCTCGCGCTCATGACGGTGGTATCGGGCTTCGTGCTCCTGATCGGCTGCGCCAACATCGCGGGGCTCCTGCTCGGACGCGCGATGGCACGGCAACGTGAGATTGCGCTGCGCCTCGCGCTCGGTGCCGGCCGGGGTCGCCTCGTGCGGCAGCTCCTGACTGAAAGCCTGCTTCTTGCGCTCATGGGCGGTGCAGCGGGTGTGCTGCTGGCGATCGTGCTCGCGGCCGGCGTGAACACGCTCGCGTGGTGGCTCCCGGTGCCGGTCGAATTCGACCTCCGGATCGACCGGCGGGTGCTGGCGTACGCGCTCGGTCTGACGACACTCACGTGCCTCCTGTTCGGTCTCGTGCCGGCACGGCGTGCGGCGCGGTTCGACGTTGTCTCAGCGCTCAAGGAGGAGGGCGGTTCGACGACACGGCAGCGGCTGCGCCAGGTGCTGGTTGTCGGACAGGTCGCCGTTTGCAGCCTCCTGCTCGTGTGGAGCGGGTTGTTCTTGCGCAGCCTCGGTCACATCAGCGAGGTGAATCCCGGCTTCGATCCCGTCGGTGTGCTACTCGCCAACGTGACCCTTGGCCAGGCGCTGGACGAGGATCGCGACGCACGTGGCGAGCGGATCGTCATCGAGCTTCAGCAGCGCGTCGAGGAGTCCCCCGGCGTCCAGTCGGCCGGCTTGTCGACCATTGTGCCGCTGGCGCTGATGGGACGCACGGCGTACGACGTGTCCACCGAAGACGACCCGACCCGCGGCCGCCGCGTTGTCGCCAACACCGTGACGCCTGGCTGGTTCGAAACACTCCGGATCCCGTTAGTGGCAGGTCGCGACTTCACCTGGGACGATCGCGAGGGCACGCCGCGCGTGCTGATCGTAAACGAGACGCTGGCGCGGCAGTTCTGGAACGGTGACGTGCTCGGCAAGCGTCTGAACCCCGGTCCCGAGTCGTGGGAGGTGGTGGGCATCGTGCGCGACAGCAAGTACTGGACGCTTGGAGAAACGATCGCGCCAACGGTGTATTCACCATTCCGCCAGGCGTATGCCCACAACATGACACTGCACGTACGGACCACCAACGTACAGACGACGACGGAGGTCATCACGCGCGAGATGCAACGGCTCGCACCCGACGTCGCCGTGAACATCGAGCCGATGACGCAGGCCGTGGCGGTGGCCGTCTTGCCCACCGAGATCGGCGCGGTTTTCACGGCCGCGATCGGCATCATCGCGATGCTGCTCTCGACGCTCGGTGTCTATGGACTCGTCTCGTTCTCGGTCGCGCAGCGCACGCGAGAGATCGGCGTCCGCAAGGCTCTCGGCGCGCGTACCCCGGACGTCATCCGCTTGGTCGTCGGCGGGAGCGCCGCGTTAACCGCTGTCGGACTCGCCGTTGGCCTCGGCGTCGGCGCGCTTGGCGCCAACGTGCTCAGGGGGTTTCTGACGGGCGTGTCACCGATGGATCCCAGGACGCTGACAGGCGTCGCGCTGCTCGTGATGTGCGCGGCGCTCGTCGCCAGCGCCCTGCCGGCACGGCGCGCGTCACGCGTCGATCCGCTCATCACGTTGCGCGATGTGTAGCGGCGACGGCGCTGTCGTATCATGAGCTGTGCGGTTCGAGAATCCAAGACGCAAGACCGTTCCTGACGACGACATGCTTCCGGAGTACGACTTCAGCGACGCGGTTCGTGGCAAGTACTTCGAGCGCTACTGCGAAGGTACCAATGTGGTGCTGCTGGATCCTGATGTGGCGAGGGTGTTCCCGGACTCCGCGGCGGTCAACCGCGCGCTTCGGGAGTTGGTAACTCTGGCGGACGCATCCGTACGGCAGCGGCGCCGAGGCTCGACGAACGCGCGCTCGAAGAAAGCCCTGCCATCGAGGCGTCGCGACACCCGACGCAAGGCGTCGAAGTCATCCCGTTCCACTCGCGGGTGAAGACCCATCGGTGGGCGCTCGGCGACGGGTGAACGTGTCCATTATCGCTAGGCTCACGTCTCCCGTATGCATGTTCTGAGTGTCTTGACGGTCCGTCAACGATATCGATCGAAGCGTGATCGCCTGTCGGGCGACCTTGGCGAGGATCGAGGGGTGGAAGAGTCTGCTAGGTGGGATCAGCAAATTGAATGTGCGCAGCAGCACGTCGCGGACCGCGGGATCGTGCGTGGTGAGGGCGACCACCCGGTCCAGATAGCGGTGCATCACCCGCAACTCGAGATCGAGCCGTCTGCCCTCCGAGCCTTTGAAGCGGCAGTCCTCACCGGTCGCGAGCATCCAAGGCACCCGATTGATGGCAGCCAGCCGCGTCTGGAACCGCGCGCTCCAGGCGCGCTCAGCCCGCGACACGGTCGTGCTGCCCGATGCGCGCAAGTGCTCGCGTAGCAGCAACGCGCCGATGGCCGCGGTCGTCATCCCTTGACCATAGACTGGATTGAACGCGCAAGCCGCGTCGGCGACCACGAGAAACGCGGCAGGGCCGCGTGACAGCCGCTCGAAGTGGCGCACGCGGTTGGCCGTGGCGCGCGTGGCGTAGATCGGCGAGACAGGTTCCGCGGCCGTGATGGCATCGTACAGGATCGGACTTCGAAGGGATCGTGCGAACTCCAGAAAGCCCTCGTCGTCGGTTGGGGGATAGTCGCGCTCAGCGCCGCCCAGCGAGACATGCCACTGACCCATCTCGATGGGCATCAGGATGCCGAGACGTCGCATGCTGGGCGGCTTCGGCTGAAGATACAGGCCCATCCAGTCGCGCGCCGGGTCGGAGGGCGCGCGAAAGATACGGCTCGCGTACCCGTGAAACGCATTGACCGTCGTTTCGGACGGCCGGGGGTAGCCCAGAGCCTGCAGCCATTGGGGCGCTGCCGATCCACGCCCACTCGCGTCGACCACGAGCTCGGCGTCGAGTGTCTGACCGACATCCCCCGAACAACGAGCGGCACGTATCGTCACGCCAACCACGGCGCCCTGCCGTTCGACGAGGCGCACCACCCTGAACCCAGACTGAATGTGAATGCCGGTGAGTCGGACGACATGCCGACGAACCGCCCATTCGAGCAGGGCGCGGCTGCACGAGAGCGTGGGAAGCTCAGAGTCGTAGCGCACTCCCCAGCCGGCAGGGGTCAGCCAGGCCACGTCTTTCGCGAAGTCGAGGAGCAGGGCTCCGGCGGCTAGGAGGTCTTCTTCGAGGCCGGGTAACAGCTCGCTCAAGATACGCCGACCTCGTTGCAGCAGCACGTGCGCGTGCGATGCCTGTGGTGTCCCCGTGCGGACCAACGGCGCATCGCGCAACGCATCACGCTCGATCACGATGACTTGGCGAAAGTGTTCCGCCAACACCCGGGCGGCTAGCAGCCCGGCCACACTACCGCCAACAACGACGGCACACTGTCCGGAAGGCGTCGACATCTCGAGGGCTCTCCTTTGCCTGGGCTCAGCGCGCGCTCAACCGGAACGCGCGATCCAGACAGTAAGGGACGCGTGCTGAGAAGACGTTAGAGAACCCTGAAAAGAGTGTGAGATTTCCCTGAAGTGCGCGAAGCCATTCAGTGCCGAACCCCCCCTGTCAAATGCAGAATGCAGGACGCTCTCGGCGGAACGGGGGTAGAATCTCTCGCACGGGTCGATCGAATTGAACTGAAGAATCTCTCAGGACGGTGGGCTATGTCGGAGCCCAGAATCGATGCGCTTGCCCAAGACCTCCGCTTCGCTGGCCGCAGTCTCAGGCGTGCGCCGGGCCTCTCCGCCCTCGTCGTGCTGAGCCTCGCGCTCGGCATCGGCGCGAACACGGCGATCTTCAGCGTTGCACGCGAGGTCCTCTTCAAGCCGATACCGTACCGAGACGCCCATCGTGTGGTTCTCGTCGAGCTATACGTGCGCGACGCTCCGATCCGGATGACCGAACGGCAGGCCGCCGACATCCAGCGCTTTGCCAACTCCCTCGAGCGCGTGGAGGCTTCCTCCACGCATCAGTTCGCCTGGCGGCGAGGCGACTCTGCGGTGCGGCTCTTAGGCCGTATCGTGACACCCGACCTGCCCTCGGCGATGGACATGATCCCTCTCCTCGGACGAGCCTTCAGAGCTGACGAGGGCAACCCTGGATCTGAGCCCGTAGTACTAATCAGCGAAGGGCTGTGGCGCCGCGAGTTTGGCAGTGCCCCAGACGTCGTCGGGAGAACGTTGATGCTCGACGATGTTCGCCGTACAGTGGTCGGCGTCAGTCGGGCGCCTGCCTCCGATCGAGACGTCGACGTGTGGGTGCCACGCGGCATCGATCGCGCAGGTGATTGGCACCCGAGCGTCATTGCGTGGCTTCGCCCGGGCGTTTCACTCGAGCAAGCGAAAGCGGAGCTTGACAGTCTCTCGGCGACGCTCGTGAGCGATGGCGGCGGACTCATCGAGATACAGCTGTCACGTCCGGGTGACGAGGAGCGGGGAAGTTCGATCTACCAGACAATCTTGATCTTTTGGGGCGCGAGCACATTCGTGCTGGCTATTGTTGGTGCCAACCTCGCAAGCCTCTTGCTGGCTCGGAACCTGACGCGCCGGCGGGACATCGCCATCCAGGCAGCGCTCGGCGCCAGTCGCGTGGGGATCGTGCGGCGGCTCCTGGCCGAGAGCTTGTTGCTTGGAGTGCTGGGAAGCGTTGGCGCGGTACTGGTTGCCATGTGGGGCACAGCGCTGTTGTTGGCCCTGCGGCCGCCTTCCCTGGTCTACGTCTATCCGGATCACGTGACGCTCGACGCGACCGTTATCGGCTATAGCCTTGCGCTCTCCCTCTTGACCGCTGTGATGATCGGTGCTGCGCCGGCGCTCCGAGTGGCGCGGACCGATCTCCTGCGCAACCTCAACCGAGACGACCCACGTGGTGCACCAGCCGGATTCGGACGTTGGCTGTTTCGCAGCGCCGTCGGGCTGCAGACGGCTCTCGCGCTTGTGCTCCTGGTCGGTGCGGGCCTGATGATCAGCAGCTTTGTCCATCTCAAAGGCGTCGGGCCAGGGTTTGAGCCGGACCACGTCGTGGAAATGCTCGTTGAGCTCGATCCGGCGGTCTACGTCGATCCGGGCACGCGGCGCGATTTCTTCCATCGTTTGGCCGAGGCCGTCGGTGATCTGCCAGGAGTCGTCGAAGCCTCGGTTGCCGCCGACGTCCCACCGCACAACGGGATCATGTTTGGTGCGATAGATCTCGAGGATCGTCCGTCCGAACCGTTGAGGACTGTGGGTGCGTCGTGGGCGCACGTCGCGCCCAATTACTTCCGCGTCCTGCGCGTCCCGCATCTCGAGGGTCGGACGCTGACGGACCATGACGCGCAGCACCACCAGGTCGTGGTCAGCCGGTCGTTCGGGCGCAAATTCTGGCCGCAGGCGTCAGCGGTTGGCCAGCGATTTCGGCTCCGCCGCGAAGGAGACTGGGGTCCGTGGATGCACATCGTCGGCGTGGTCGGCGACGTGACCGGCAGGGGTCTCAGAGACACATCGGACGAGATCTACCTTCCCTATGCGGCCGACCGCGCGGAGCGCGGCGTGATCCTGGCCCGCGTGGAACGCGAACCGTCGCGGCTCTTCCAGACCATGAAGGAACAGGTGTGGGCGCTCAATCCTGACCTGCCCATCACGCGCGTTGGCACGCTGCGCGACCGCTTGGCGAGCTCGATCGACGAAGAGTCCTTCTACGCGAGGCTGCTCGGTACGTTCGCCTTCATCGCACTGATCCTCGCGGTCATAGGAGTTTTCGGCGTGACGTCCTATGCGGCGAACCAGCGCACACGTGAGATCGCCATCCGCATCGCGCTCGGCGCCCACGGCCGCGATGTCGAGCGGCTCGTGGTGCTGCAGGGTTTCGTGCCGTTGCTCCTTGGTATCGTGGCGGGCTTGTCCGGTGCGCTGGCCCTCGGCCGAATGATGAGCAGCGTCGTCTACGGAGTAAGCGTGACGAATACCACCATTTACCTAGCGGCGGCCATGACTCTTGCCGCCGCGTCGCTCGTCGCGACATGGGTTCCCGCGCGTCGGGCCAGCCGCGTCGATCCGATCCTCGTGCTCCGCAACGAATGAAGACGTGAAGAATACATCAGATGTCAGTCCATTCTAGCGTAAAATGAGAATAGCGTGGACATCAGCCATCGCCAACCGCTATAAGATCGAGATTGATCAGCCAATTGATCGCCAGACCTGAGCGTAGTAGCTTAACTCGGATGGACCTGCGAATCGAGAAACCCGCGGTAAGCGAGGGCGATGTGGATGCGTCCGAGAAGATTACGCGGCAGGATCTCGCTCTCGAAGCCACGCTACGTCTCGCCCAGCTGGTCGCGTCGTCTCAGCCGGGCGCTCGGCTTCCCACTGAGCGCGAATTGTGTGAGCGGCTGGGCGTCGGGCGCTCCACCCTCCGGGAAGCCGTGAGCTCCTTGGCGTTCACGGGGGCCATCCAGTCGCGCCAGGGTTCGGGCACCTTCGTCACGGGTGAGAACGACCTGCCAGTGGAGCGACTGATTGGTCTCGGCCTCATGCTCCAGCGCTCGACCGTGGAGGAGGTCATTGAAGTGAGACGCATTCTGGAAGTCGAGGCGGTTCGCCTGGCGGCCGAACGGCACGACGAATCGGACCGCCGCGCTCTCGAGGCGGTCATGGCCAAAATGTCCGAGCTTAGGACCGAGCCATCACGGGCCTCCCGCTACGACGTGGAATTTCACGTGCTGCTGACGCGGGCCAGTCACAACAGCGCGTTGGTTCACCTCGTGAACGGCATGCGCTCCCTGCTGGAGATCTGGATCACGAAGGCCGTCAACGAGCAATCCGTCGTCAACGAGATCGTTCGCGAGCACAACGCGATCCTGCGAGCCGTCTTCAGCCGGCAATCGGGTCCAGCGGCGGCGTCCATGCTGATCCATCTCACCAACGCCGCCGAACGCCTGTTCGCCGTGGTAGGAAAGGACCGCTTGACGGCCAACTACATCGCCCTCCTTCTCGCGAGCCGCGGCTCGGGGTCCGCGCCCGCCGCCCCCCGCTTCGACCCCTTCGACAAGCTCAGGGTCGCCCCAAGCGAAGTCGAGAGGCGACTCCGCTCAGGGCGCCGTGAGCCTGGCTCCAGACGCTAGTGAATAGCCCGTTGAAAGCTTCTTCTTGACAGGCGAGGAAAGCGAGTGATAGCTTTGTCGCAATAATTGGTCTGATATCTTATGTTATGTGATTGAGCGCCGCGAAAGCCCAATCGTACCGTTTAATCTGCTTAACCACCCGAACCATCAACAATCCGGGCGGCGTGCTGGGAGATGACTTATGAGGCTAGTCAGACTCTCTGTGTTTCGAACGGGGGCAGACTCGCTGCGGGTGTGTTGCCTGACCGTGTTAGGGCTGCTGTGTCTGTCCGCCGTGGAGAGCGGCGTGCAGCTGGCGGGCAGGACCCTGCGCATCGGCGTGGTGCAGATGGTGATTGAGAGCACGCTGGAGGCCAACCGGGCGACCTGGCCCTCTTCGCTGAGCTCGGCGTCAAAGAGCGGCTCGTCCATTTCGACTACAACTCGATACTCAACAACACCGATGCAGAGTGGGAAAAAACGCATGAAGCGAGCGTGCATGGCGCTGCGGAGCACTATGGCTACGACACGGGGCTCTTCTATGACTGCCGTAAGGATCTCGATGCGGCGGTCGCGAGCATTACAACGGCTGTGAACGCATCGACTGTCGAGGACCCGTTGTATTTCATTGTCGCCGGTCCCATGCAGGTTCCGGTGTTGGGGATCCTGAAATCGAGGCCCGACGTGCGCAAGCACGTCTATGTCATCTCTCACAGCAACTGGAATGACGGGCTGGTGACGCGATACTCCTTCAAGAACACCAAGCGCGACGTCATTCAATTGGGAGTCAACTGGATTCAGATTCGCGATCAGAACCGGCTGTTGGCGTTCAGCCCGTACGGGCAGCCCGCCCAGCCGGAGGAGTTCGAGCCGTATTTTTGGATGCGGGATTCCGAGGATCCCAAGGTCCGGTTTCTGTGGGAGCGCATGGTCGTCTCGACGCGGCCGGATCCCTCCGACTCGGGGATGGCGTACTTTCTCCTTACGGGCGACGAAGAGGCCGACCCCGCCAAGTACAAGCGGCTGTTTGACGAGAAGGTCGTGCCCAGGCCCGTTGACGTTCGGTCGACAGTTCGGATCGAGGCCGAAAATTTCATAACCCTGGACGGCTATGAGTTGGAGATCACCGATCGTGCAGCGTCGCATCGCACGGAAGCTACGCCGATCGGCGGCGTGGACGTCGGCCGTATCCGCACCAGTTTCGACCAGCCATACACGGCAGCTCGCACTCGATATGACGTGGAGGTGCGATACTTCGACGAGCGGGGTCAGCGCTCGCGGTTCGCACTGTTTCTCAACGGCCGAGCGCGAGCGAGCGCATGGGAGTCAGCGGGGACCGGGCAAGGCTGGACCAGCCATACGATTTCTGACGTCGAAGTCAGCGTCGGCGACGAGATCGGCGTAGACGTGAGCGGACCGCCTGCGCGACTGGATTATGTTCAACTCAACCTCCGTTCACGGTGAGCGGAGCCCAAGGTGATGAGAATGAGAAGAGGAGAGCGCTCTTGGCTTGTGGCCTTTGTGGCGGGCTTACTCTGGTACTTCGCCGCGCCGTCTTCCGCCGCGAGTGGACTGACTGAGAACGGAACATTCGAGGGCCGCATCGCTTATAACGCCGACGGGAACCACAACGACCCGGATGACTGGGCGTCGTCCCCCGTCGCGCTTGCGATCTTCGCCGAAAGCGGGCTCAAGCATCGAGTTGTCCACTTCAGCTACAACTGCATCCTGCCGAAGACGGATCCCGAATGGGAAACCGTTCATGAGGAAGGCGTTCTCGGTGCGGCCAAGCACTACGGTTACGACCGATCCATCCTGTACAATTGCCGCGAAGATCTCGACGGGACGGTCGCCAGCATCACGCGGGCGATCGATGAATCCTCTGCCGAAAATCCGCTCTACTTCATCGTCGCCGGTCCCATGCAGGTGCCGGTTATGGGCATTCTGAAATCCGATCCCGGCAAGCGGAAGTACGTCTACTGCATCTCGCACAGCTTCTGGAACGACGGCTACGCTCGCAAGTACACGTATACGCATACGAAGCGCGACGTCATCGCCACGGGGGTCAATTGGGTTCAGGTCCCCAGCCAACGACTGCTTCAGACCAGTGCCTATGGCCGCAAACCGTACGACCAGGAATGGGCGCCGTTCCACTGGATGAGGGACAGCAAAGATCCAAGTCCGCTTTCTCTGGGAGAGGCTAACGGTCTCGACTCGGCCTGACTGCAGCGACGCCGGGATGGCGTATTTCGTGGCCACGGCCGACCAACGGGCGGATCCGGAGAAACTGAAGAATCTGTTGGAAAACAAGCAGCTGCCAAGCCGGATCCCGGAACGAGACGAGATCCGTATCGAAGCGGAGAATTTTCGTGAGCTTGAAGGATTTGAGCTGAATAACGTGGGCACAATGGAGGTCTCGCAGCGACTGAACTGTCCGGCTGGCGAAAGAGGGAATCGGACGCATTCGTACGACATTCTCTGAGCCGTTCGCCGCCTCCGCGGGAACGTATGACGTTGAGATTCGCTACCTCGGCGAGAGCACCGCGCCAAACCGATTTGAATTCATGATCGATGGAAAGACGCAAGGTTCCCCCTGGAATTCATCCCGGTCCGGTCAACGCTGGACGACGCAGACGATTCGTGATGTGGATCTGCAGAACGGCGATGACATCCTGATCGCGACGAACGGGGCGCGGGCCGAGATCGATTACATCCAGTTCAATCGCCGTCAGGCGGACCTCGCGAATGAGAGATCGTCTGATGGCCGATTCAAGGCGACAGGGCCGCTAGACGACCCCAAGGCGCTGCCCGGCCAAATCATCGTGGCCGGACAGAATCCGGGCTATCTGAAGTACAACGGTGGCGGCCCCGCCTTCCTATCCGGACCGGACAATCCCGAGACGTTCCTGTTCTTGGGAAGCCTGAGCGATGATGGCACGCGCTCCGGCGGCGGGCAGGAGCAACTGATCGAAAAGATGGCCGAGGCCGGCGTGAACGCCTTCCACGTCCAGATGTTCCGCATGCGACGTCCGAACATCAAGGACGAAGGAGACGACCAGCACAACCCCTTTGTTGATTTCGATCCAGCGAAACCGCTCAACGAGAACGTGCTCGACCAATGGGACGGCTGGATTGGCCAACTTGAAGAGGCAGGTATCGTCGTCCATTTGGAGTTTTACAACGATGCCACCGACGTAGAGCTGATGGGCTGGACTCTGGACGAGGACGGCGGTACTCGCCAACCCTGGCACATCGTACATCGCGTACACCTACGATTACTCCGGCCCAATCGGGGTCAGGAAAATCCCCGCCGGCACGTATGACCTGCTGTGGTTCGATACGGCCGACGGCAGCAGCGTGACCCAGTCTGGTGTCGCGGTCTCTTCCGGTGACGTGACCTGGAACAAGCCTGATTCCCTGGGGCGCGAAATCGCGCTCTACATCAAACGTCGCGCTGCCGACTAGTCTCGAACGTCGTCTGGTTGGCCGTGGATCGGGAGGAAGAGAATGAACGGGCTGTTGTTGAGGAGCCTCTTCTTTACACTGGTGCTTCTGATTGGCGGAGCTCCCTCGTCCGCGCAACTGCTCAGCAAGAAGGCGCTGTCGCTGGACGCGGCGAAGCGGATAGCGGCGGCCGCCGAAGAGTTTGCTCGGAACAAACAATGGAACGTCGCGGTAGCCATTCTCGATGAGGGCGGCAACCTGCTCTACTTTCAGCGCATGGACGGCGTCCAGATCGGCAGCATCGACGTCGCCATGCGCAAAGCCGAGAGTGCGATCAAATTCAAACGGCCGAGCAAGGCGTTCTCTGACGACGTCTCCAGCCGCCCGCAGCTCATGGTCTTGCCGGGTGCGCTTGCGTTCGAAGGCGGCCTGCCGATTGTCCATGAAGGCGACGTGATCGGCGCGATCGGGGTCAGCGGCGTGACAGCCGAACAGGACGGCATGATCGCTCAAGCGGGGCTTGAAGGGCTGTCCAAGTTGGTCTCGCCGTGACGTCCTCCGCCATTTGGCAAACCCGCATCATGGTCTCGCGCGCTCCCACTCCTCCAGCCGTGCAGAGTCAGGAGATACTGACCTCGCATCCATCGTGAAATCGTGATCAAACGCTGATCTATTATCCAAGGTCAAGCTCTATCGGCAAGCTTGGCGGCGCGTTGCTGGACGTTTGCAGTGCTCGTGCTCAGTCGATTTGGTAGACTGGCCCTGACATGCAGAAGGCAAAGACGATCCGTCGTGGCCGTCACGTCGCCGGACCTCGCACGTTGCGCCGTCGTTGGCCGCGCTTTCTGGCGGCGCTGGCAGCGCTGATGATGCTGGCGGCAATCGGTATCTGGCGCCTCTCGGGGGACGCTGCTGAGGACGGCCGGGAACGGTCTACCGCGGCTGACCCTCCGGGTCGCCCCGCTGCACCGGAAGAAGTGGTCCTCGACGAAGCGGTGAACATGGTGCGGATTCCAGCGGGGAACTTCTGGATGGGATCGGAGCAGGGGCACCCGGACGAGCGCCCGGTGCGGCACGTCAAGGTGGACGGCTTCTGGATCGATCGGACGCCGGTGACCAACGCCCGCTTTGCCGGGTTCGTGGACGCAACCGACTACGTCACGACGGCTGAGCGACCCCTTGACCCGGCAGATTTTCCGGGGGCTCCGCCGGAGGAGCTCGTGCCGGGTGCGGTGCTCTTCAAGAAACCCAAGCTAGGTACGCGCTTAGACAGTTACTATCCCTGGTGGACGTATGAGCCAGGTGCGAGCTGGCGTCATCCCGAGGGTCCGGAGACGACCCTCGACGGACGGGAGCAGCACCCGGTTGTGGCTGTGAGCTGGGACGATGCGGTCGCCTTCTGCAAGTGGGAGGATAAGCGTCTCCCCACCGAGGCGGAGTGGGAGTATGCGGCCCGTGGGGGCTTGGAACGTCAGCGCTACGTGTGGGGTGACGAGGTCGCGCCCGGAGGCCGGTCTCAGGCGAACACCTGGCAGGGCACGTTCCCCGTTCGGAATACGGTGGACGACGGCTACCGCTCCACGTCGCCTGTGGGTTCGTTCGCCCCCAACGGGTACGGGCTATACGACATGGCGGGCAACGTCTGGGAATGGACTCGAGACTGGTATCGGCCAGACTACTACTCCAACGCACCGGCCGTGAATCCCACGGGACCTGAATCCAGCTTCGATCCCGACGAGCCAGGCATCGCGAAACGGGTCATTCGCGGTGGCTCGTTCCTCTGCGCGCCGAATTACTGCACGGGGTATCGCCCCAGCGCGCGCATGAAAACCTCTCCCGACACGGGCTCGTCACACACCGGCTTCCGGTGCGTCGGTCCCGAACCGCCGCCATCCCGGCAGGCCGCGGAGTAACCCTCGCGGCACCTTTCGCGGGCGCCACGCGCGCGCAATAGCAGCTCTGGGCAGCGACATGCTGAAACGACTCGGGACACGCAGATACGCGATCGTGTTGGCCTGGATCCTCTTGACGGCATGGCCACAGGGCGAAACCCAAGCCACACGCAACAGTCCCGGGGAGGCCATCCGTGACGTCACCGCTGATGGAGCGTGGTGTTGGTTTGCCGATCCCCGAGCCGTCTACTACGAGGGAAAACAGCGTGGCACGTACGTAGGCTGGGTCACGCGGGCGGGTGATATTCAGGTGGCTTTCCGTGCCGCTGACACGAACCGCTTCAGGGTCACAACCGTCAGAGAGAACCTGGATCCAGATGACCACGCGAACCCGGCCCTCCTGTCGCTTCCGGACGGCCGGCTGACGGCGTTTTATTCCGGCCATGGTGGGGAACACATGTTTTATCGCACGACGGTGAATCCCGAAGATGTGTCCTCTTGGGAACCGGAGAGAGAAGTGAAGACCAACACCGCCGGCGAAAAGGGTTATACGTACCCCAACCCGTATCGCTTGAGCGGCGAGAACGACCGGATCTACTTGTTCTGGCGTGGGGGCAATTTCAAACCGGCGTTTGCCGCCTCCGATGATGGCGGCCACACCTGGACGGACGCACAAACCGTGATCGAGGGTCCAGGCCAGCGCCCGTACGTGAAATATGCATCCGATGGGCGGGAAAGCATCCATCTTGCCTTTACCGACGGGCACCCGAGAAACGAGCCCAGCAACGGTATCTACTACGCGAAATACCGGGACGGCGCCTTCTATAGAGCCGATGGCTCGAAGATTGCCGGGCTGAACGCGTTACCGTTCAAGCCCTCGGCTGCAGACCTGGTTTACGATGCAGATGCCGCGGGAGCCCGCGGGTGGGTGTGGGACATCGCGCTTGATGGAAACGGATATCCGGTGATCGTGTATGCGGCGTTTCCCACGGAGACGGACCACCGGTACCGGTACGCGTACTGGAATGGGACACGATGGGAAGACCATCTCATCACCGAGGCGGGATCCTGGTTTCCGCAGACCGCAACAGGGGAGGTGGAACGCGAGCCGCATTATTCAGGAGGTGTCGTGCTGGACCATGCCGACCCTTCGGTCGTGTATCTTTCCCGCCCTGTGAACGGCGTCTTTGAGATTGAGCAATGGGTCACACACGATCACGGAGCAAGCTGGGCCTCAACACCGATCACTGAACGTTCCGATCAGCCGAATGTACGCCCGTTCGTTCCGCGAGGCTCTGCACGCGACATTCAGCTTATGTGGATGTATGGTGATTATATCCACTACACGCAATTTCACACCGCGTTGAGGATGAAGCTGATCGACTCTGGTCATGACGATCGTTGAGCTCACGGCGCGCGGTTGCGACACCAGGACATCCGCTGGGCGAAGTCGCGTTGAAAATCGGGCCGCCAGCGGCTGACGGTGTCGCGCGGATCGAAGTCCTCTGTTGACGGCAGGTCGCGATGCCAGCCGTCAGGTGATTTCCGATATTGGCCGCCCCAGCCGGGGCGAGACGGATCGTCCGGATCATTGCCGCGAGAGGGCAGGAAGAAGAACCAGGAAGGCGTATCGCCTTCCTTGAGACACCCGTGCGGATTGGGATCGGTCCAGGTCTTCACGGGATACAAGTCGCCGAGCGGACCTGTGTTGCGCACGTGCTGCTCGACCCATTGCCGACTGGTCAGCGATTCGTCCCCGCCGAGATACATGCCCCGAAACGTCCCTTCGCGCTTGTCGTGGCCTGCGGGCGCCTTGCTGAGGATGTAGAACATCCCGGGAAACTCTACGCGCATCCAGTCGGCAATGCCGTCCTGATCACCGATGTCATAGACGCGGAAGCGGCGAACGAAATCGGCGAGGCCGGCCGCTCCGCGATCCTGCTTCACCCGCCACAGCGCCTGGGCGAGATCGGTTTGTCCGCCCCAGATCGCGATGTTGAGCGGGCGCTCGGCGGTGCCCGCGTCGATGCGCGCCACGAGCCAGCGCGAGCCTTCCGTGTCGTGCCCCTCGCCGATGTGGTCCCGGCCGCGCCGCGGGTTACCCGATTTGATGCACTGCAAGAGCTCATCGGCTGCAGGCCAGCCGTCGCGGTGTCGGGCGAGATTCGGCCGCACGTGGCCATAGGCGACGACGATCTCTCGGATCAAATCGGGCCGGGTCACGGCGACGTCGAGCTCTCCCGGCGTGCCGGAGGCGGTGGCGATCAGGCCTTCGATAGCGAATTCGTTGGCATAGACCATCAGCCGCACCAGCGACTGCTGATCATCGGGGTCGCCGCCGATGTCGGTCAGCACGAGCAGCCGCGGGCGGTCGTCGGCACCAGCGTCGGCACCAGCGCCGGCGAGCAGAAGACACGCGCAAAGAAGCACTCGCAGTTGGAATCTCTGACTCGTCACGTCGTAGTGGTGATCTCGCGCATCCACAAGGCGCCGTTGTCCCAGACGCCAGGCTCGAGCTGGTGAGGGCCGAAACAGGGGCGACGATCACACAGCGGAGCGGGCCGTAAGGCGTCTACGTGTTCAACTTCGTTCCACCTGGCAGTTACCTGCTGACCGCAGAGGCGACCGGCTTCAGACCGACGGCCGTCACGGATATCCTCGTGCAGGTCAGCAAGGTCACCACAATCGACGTTCGACTCGAGCCGGGCGATCGAAGAGCGAATTCACGATGAGAGCGGCTCGGTCTTCGTCGCCCAGGCCGGCGGCGCCAACCCGCAAACACATCCATCTGTGCGACGCATGAATCTTGCGAGTGCTATGTCATATGGTTGTCAACTCGTTCCGGAACGAGTTCGGCATTGATTTTGCGCGTGCTCGTCATTGCTATTGGACTGCGGTAGATTGTGCAAACAATCCACTCGATTGTTCAAGCAACGTCACCCTGCGGTGGCGGTCAAACCCGAGCCTATAGATCCCGTACAGCCGGCAGTGGAATCTCGGGTCCTACGGCGACAAGGCGGGGTCGCGTGCGCTGCTCCTGACCGCGCGAGCGGAGCGGTAGCGCCCAGTGGGAGACCTCGATGAAGGAATCACGGCTTCATGAAGCACATTTTCACCTGCTCCTCCGGCCCTCTCGCCTGTGCTTCGTCATGCTCGCTGCGGCCTTCACCGCAGCGCTCGCGCAAACCGACGCACCGATTCTGTTCAATACAGCGTTCGAAGGCGCCTCGCTTGGCCGGATCGAGAAGCTCGGCCACACGCAGTTTCGCCTGCTCGGCCAGCCGGTAGCCAATCTCTCGTCCCCTTCTTTTGGGAGCATTCTCGGGACCGCGAATGATCCGCGCGTGATTGAGTTCGGCCTGAAGTTCGTTTACTGATCCCCTCCCATCCGCGCTCCATCTCGCGCGCGCGTTCGGCGCGGACACCTGCTATTCGGGGCTGGTGAGCCGTGTCTTGGCGGCCGTGAGCTTCGTCACGACCTCGTTGACGGCTTCTTCAGTGGCCTCACCCAGCACCGTCTCCCGGAAGTCGTCCGATCCCATCTCGACGCCGCCGATCGCGCCGCCGCCGCCACCACCACCGCCGCCGAGCAATAGGCCGCGGCGCGACGAGGTCGCCTCGCCTTTTGCACTGGCCAGGATCTCGCCAGTGGACGTGTCGACCATCCGGAGCGCGAGCGCCACGGTCGCCTTGCCTTTCTCGGTACCGATGTTGCCGACGCCGAACTTCCCACCTCCCCAACTGCGACCGCCGATGCCGAGCTTCTTCTTCTCGGTTCCGAACTTGGTGATCGAGCCGACGATGAGATATCTCACGCCGAAGGCTTTGCCGATTTCTGCTACCGCGGCGGCACCCGGTTCGGCGCGATCGCTGTTCGAGAAATCTTGCTCGGCCAGAATCGCGTCGAGCTGCTTCCGTTCAATGACACGGTACGCCCCGTCCTCGAGGAGCCCATCGACGATGAGGTCAGCAACACCCTTGCCGATGTCCCAGTCGCCACTCCACCATTGGTGGACTGCGCCGAAATCGAGATCCAAGATCGCCACCGTTGGGCGGTCGCTCTGCGCCGCAGCGGGCGACGCGAGAAGGGTCACCACGGCTGCCGCAGTGACGAACCGTGATTGCTTGCTCCAGGCCTTGTTCATAGCGCTATTCCTTACACGTCGCTTCTGTGTCGAATCCCACGCACTGCCGGACCGCCCCGTGGCAGGTGGCACACGAATCCAAGAACGGGACGTCTCGCTCGTGAGGAAGACATCCTCTCTCTTGTCTATAACGTTCCTACTCGGGTCACCGCACGTTGGCTGCTTCGACCACGAGGAATCGTGCGCCAACACAAGGAGTGAGTGCACCGTCTGGCGAGAGTTGACCGTTCCCTGGAGCGTCAGCCGGTCCGCGTCGTGCCGGACCCAGGTGAGCACGTCCGCGGCGCCAGCCGCCGCGGCGGCGCCGGCCCCGGGCGACACGCGCGTGGGGTGGCCGGAGGCGTCAGGCTGACCGTGTTCCTGGTCGCGTCGTACTCCGCGCGGAACCGCACGACCGTGTCGTCCATCAGGCGAAGCGTGAACCCGCTGGACGATGGCACGATCACCTTGCGCCAGCGGCGCGATTCGGTGAGCAGCGGGCGGGACGATTTCGTCGTCGCGGCGCAGCTCCTCCACCTCGTAGATGCCGTAGATCGGCGGCTTCGCCCCGCCCGGCCCGGCGGCCTTGATCACCTTCGCCATGCCGTAGGCCAGCATCGTGAAGCCGAGGACGTAGCGCACGCTCACGCGCAGCCACTCGTGCAGCCACCGGTGGTGCGTGGGCGGCGGTCGACGATGGACCAGACGATGGCGGCGACTGCGGCGATGGCGAGCTGACAGAGGAAGAGGACCCAGTCGGAGGTCTTGTCGCCGCTGCCGCTGGGGAAATAGGTGATGGGGAAGAGCTGTCGCAGGTCGGCCCCGCCGCCGGAAATGTCGCCGCCAATCAGGTTTGCGTTGTAGCGCTCGAGCGCGGCGGGATCCAGGACGCTGCGCGCCAGGATTCCAGCCCGTGTTCGGCTAGCGGGAGCTGCTGGAAAGATGGGCGAGCTGACGCCCATCGGATGGACCGCCGAACAGACATCGTGGAGGAAGCCGGGCAGCGTCAGCTCCGCGGACCGCATGCCGCCGCCGATTGTGGGGCGCGCCTCGATCAGTGTCGTGGCGACGCCCGCGCGCGCGAGGATGGTCGCTGCCGTCAGCCCGTTGGGTCCGAGCCAACGACGTGGGCGGGCTTCGAGAGGCGGTCCTGCACGCCTTACACGGTCGCATCAACCGTGCGGCATCCGCAAATGGACGAGAGAGGATATTGAACCCGTTTTCGCTGTAGTCAATCGACCGGCAACTCGTCATCGGCATACACTAGGCAGTGGCTACGGCCGCAGCACGCACGAGCAGGAGCCAGTGGTGGAAGCGCCTCATCGTCCGCAGCAGTTTCTCGCAGCGCCGGCTCACGAGCACGTCTCGCGGCAGAAATGGTGGATCAAAGCCGCGCTCGCGCTGGCCTTCTGGACCGGTCTCGGCCTCCTCTTCTCGACACAGTCGTACCTCCTCTGGCCCGAGGCCACCTGGATGGATGCCATGCAGATCGCGATGCCGCGGTGGTACGTCTGGGGCCTCCTCGCGCCGTTCGTCTTCGCCGCTGATCGCCGCCTACTCGGACGCATGTCTCCCGTCCGGCGGATCCTCACCCATGTCCCGCTGGGAATGCCGTTCATTCTCGTAGCCGTGGCCATGCACTACGGACTCCGAGTCGTGCTCCCGGTCATGGGGCACCCGGACTCCGTGGCGCGCTTCTTCCTGCAGAACGTCTTCGGAGAGGCGATGGTCTATGCGCTCATCGTGGGCGCGAGCCTGGCGACGAGCTACGCCGCCGAAGCCCGACAGCGCGAGCAGGAAGCGGCCGAGCTCGCGCTGCATTCTGCACAGCTCGAGACCCACCTGGCCGAGGCCAGGCTCCGTGTGCTGCAGTCACAGCTCAACCCGCACTTCCTCTTCAACACGTTCAACACGATCAGCGCGTTCACTGAGACCGATCCCAAGACGGCGCGCCGGATGATGGCTCGACTGGGGACGTTGCTTCGCTCGTCGCTCGACCATGCCGGGCGACAAGAAGTCACCCTCGCCGAGGAGCTGACCTTCCTCGAAGACTACCTCACGATCGAGCGACTGCGATTCGAGGATCGGCTGACGGTCGACGTCCGTGTCGAGGAAGATGTGCGCAACGCGCTCGTGCCGAGCTTCATCCTGCAGCCGCTCGTCGAGAACGCGATCCGCCACGGGACAGGTGCGCTCCTTCGGAACGGTCACGTCCACGTGTCCGAGCGCCGCGTGGGCGATTGGCTGACACTCGTCGTCGAAGACGATGGGATCGGCTTGCCGGAAGGTTGGCGCCTCGAGGATCACGCGGGTGTCGGCTTGTCGAACATCGCGCGCCGCCTCGAGGAGCTCTACGGATCTCGCCACAGGTTCGTGGTGGCCGATCGCGCGAAGGGCGGCGTCCGCGTCGAGATTTCCTTGCCCTTTCGGCGCGACACGCAGGTTCCGGCGCCCGCCGCTCCTCGTGTGACCCACCTCACCGAAGCCCCATGAGTCGTCTCCTCCGCGTGCTGGTCGTTGACGATGAGAAGCCCGCGCGCAGACGCCTGATGGCGCTGCTCGAACGGCAGCCGGCCATCGAGGTGGCCGCCGCCTGTGCCGGGGGTGACGCGGCACTCGAAGCCGTGTCCGCCGCCGCACAATCCGGCGCCCCGGTCGACATCATCTTTCTCGATGTCCAGATGCCCGAGATGGACGGCTTCTCGATGCTCGAGGCGCTCTACGCCCTGCCGCTCGAGCCGATGCCGGTCGTCGTGTTCGCCACCGCGCACGACGCCTACGCCTTACGCGCCTTCGACGCGCACGCGGTGGACTATCTCCTCAAGCCGTACAGTGATGAGCGGTTCGAGGTTGCGCTGACGCGAGCCATTCGACTCGTCCGAAACGGCGCCTCCGATGCCCTCGTCGCGCAGATGCACGCGCTGCTTGGTGACCTCGTCACCGCTCCCGCCGAAGCGGCAGCCGACTCGTCTCGTCCTGGCTACCTGGACCGCCTCGCGCTCAAGGAGCGCGGCCGTGTCCGGCTCATCCACGTGCGCGACATTCGATGGATCGCGGCGGCCGGTGTGTACGTCTCGATCCACACCGGGCGAGAGACGTACCTGCACCGCGAGGTCCTCGGCCGCCTCGAGGCCCAGCTCGATCCGCGGCAGTTCGTCCGCATTCACCGCTCGCACATGGTCAACTTCGACTTCGTCCACGAGCTCGTGCAGGATGCCCACGGCGACTACGCGGTGACGCTCAAAGATGCCACGTCCCTGAAGATCAGCCGGATGTATCGATCGCGGCTCGAAGAACGACTGAACCAACGGCTCTAAGACGTTTCCTCACGGTGTCTGTCCGCCCGCGTTTCCGCGGAAACGTCATCGCCTGGAGTCACGCCCACCGGACGATCCCACAGCACGTCGATCGCCCAGCCGAGGTCGAACCGCTCGCCCTCTCAGTGCGGGGTGGCCGTGTGCGGGTCGATCCGGATACCCGCGGTCGCCAGCCGCGCAGCGATGGGCGCCAGTGGGTCACGGACCTGGTCGTCGTTGTCCCATCGCGGGACTGGCGGCGAGGTCGGCAGCGGCCGGCCGTCCGGCCGACAGACGCCGACCGTTCCATCGGCGCTCTGCGTGAGCGTGAAGCCCTCTTCATGGACGGCCCGGTGATGGCGTTTGCACAACAAGACGAGATTGGTGAGCCGCGTCGGCCCGCCGTCCGCCCAATGCCGAACGTGGTGGGCCTCACAATGTCGCGCCGTGCAGCCCGGAAACCGGCAGCGGCGATCGCGGGCGGCGAGCGCCCGCCGGATCGCTGGCGGGATCGTCCGCCGCTTCCGGCCGACATCGAGCACCGTCCCGTCTGGCGCATGCCGCATCACCACGGTCGACGCGTCGCAGGCGATCCGCCGCGACGTTTCCGCGGAAACGTACGCGCCCTCGGCGTCCTCCAGGACCGCCTGGCCCGTGTCGGGCTCGACCGGATGATCCCCGGCGGCCGGTCGGGTGTCCTCTTTCAGCGTGTTCTCGTCGACGTGGATCACCACCTGCTACCGATCGCCCGCCGTCCCGCGATCGAGATCACTGGCCAGGGCGCTCTCGGCCAGGAGCCCGAGGGCGTCCGCGCGGCGTTGGGCGGGGGTGACCTCCGCCGTGACCTCTTCAGTCGGTGGTACGGTCGCGGTCTCTCGGAAGAGACGGTCGGCCGCCGCGGTGACACTTCAGATCGGGAACACCAGCGTACTTAAGCCCAGATCGAGGTTAGCCGACCCAAGGATTCGTCCCCGGCGTCCACATCGCCATCGCGGCCGCTCGCTACGGTATTCCCCCACACATTACAAAACGCTGGCCACTGGCGGCATTCACACCTATCTTGCGCAAGAATCGCGATCGGAGTCCTCGATGAGACGACCTCGAATGCCTCAATCGATACCTACGACCAGATCTGCACTGTTTATGCTCGCGATCAGCGCGGTGCTTCTCCTGCCAGGAACTGGGGCAGCGCAAGCCACAGACTCCGCACCTTCCCGGATCTACTTCGACCAGGCGCACGGTCAGCCTCCGGTGGCGGATCTCGAGAAAAGAATGGCGGAGATCGCGAAACGCCTGAACGCCGCCGAGGTCATCACGTCCACCCAGCCCATCACCTCTGAGTCCATCAAAGGGAGTCGCCTGGTCTATCTGCGCGCTCCCTCAGAGACATTCGAGGAACAGGAGAAAGCGGCGATCGTCGCCTTCGTCAAAGGAGGCGGATCGCTGCTTCTGGTCCTGGATGAAGAGCGCCGTCAAAACCTGGCAACGACGGGTGTGAACGACATCATCGCGCCTTTTGGCATGGAGCTCACTCCGGACACGGAGTATGTCCACAACTGCGGAGCGATTGCCAAGGCGGGCGAAATTACCAAGGCAGACCGTGAGATTCCGTACAGCGGCGGGCGCGCCGTCGAGGGCGGCACACCATTTGCCTACCAACTGGACAAGGAAGGCAAGCCCGCACAGCCTTTCGCCGCCTGGGAGAAGCTCGGCAACGGTGCCCGCATCATCGTCATGGGCGAAGGTATGGCCACGCTCTTCCTAGGATCTGCAAATGGAGAGCGACTATCAGGTGTGCCGCGCGACCCGGCCGGGACAACCTACTGGGGCAAGGACAGCGCCATCTTCATGGAAGAAGTGCTGGCCTGGCTCCTACGCTGAACAAGACGATAGTCACAGGAGCTCACCCATGACCAGATTTACACGGCTCGCCCTCACCGCCAGCGCGGTGCTCCTGCTACCAGGCGCCGCGGATGTGCAAGGCCAGCACTACGCACTCGAGTCGGCCGCCGGGCTCGAGCTCCACGACGTGACCGCCGAGCCGGCCACGCTCGACGGGAAGAAAGGGTTGCGTGTGACGTTGTCCGAAGAGACTGCTCGCCGGTTGGAACGCATGACGCCTGAGGAACGCGCGCAGCTCAAGCAACTGGCTCGGATCGAGGGCCTCGACTTCTCGAACGGCATCATCGAGGCGGAGATTGCCGGCGCTCCCGAGCCCGGGGCATTTGAGGGCGCGCGCGGCTTCGTCGGAATCGTCTTCCGGCTGCAAGACGATAACAGGACCTACGACGAGTTCTACCTGCGTCCCACCAACGGCCGGGCCGAGGATCAAGAACGGCGCAATCATGCCGTGCAGTACATCTCGTCTCCCGACTGGCCGTGGTTCCGCCTTCGCAAGGAGACGCCGAGCAAGTATGAAGCGTACGTCGACCTCGTGCCGGGCGAATGGACGAAGGTCAAGATCGAGGTGCGGGGGGCACAGGCGCGACTCTACGTCCACGACAACGACCAGCCGACGCTGATCGTCAACGACGTCAAATCGGGCCCCGACGCGAACGGCGCGGTCGCACTGAAGATCGGGCCGGGCACTATCGCTCACTTCCGGAACCTGACAGTGGAGCGGTTTTCGGACGAGGCACGGTAAGAAGCACTCGCACCGTCCTGGTTGTTCTGTTTCAGGAGGGCGTCGCATGAGCATTCTGTGGTCCGACCTCAAATCGGCTGTCCGGGGGCTGATGAAAGCGCCGGGGCTCTTGCTGGCCGCCATCGGCGCTTTGGCGCTGGGTATCGGGCCGAATACGGCGATCTTCAGCATCGTCTACGCCACGTTGCTCGCGCCGCTGCCGTTTCCGCAGCCGGACCAGCTCGTGAGGGTCTGGTCGATGGTGGGTCAGAACCGAGACCGTACATCACCGGCCGAGTACCTGGATTGGAAGGAGCAGGCGACGTCGTTCCAGTATCTGGAGGCATTTTGGCCTGGTCGTGCTTTCAATCTCGCCACCCCAGAAGCGCCGGAACGCGTCCTCGCGCGACAGGTGTCGCCCGACGGGCATCGCATCTTCGGTGAAGACGTCTGGCTCGGACGTGATTTCCGAGCCGATGAGGATCAGCCGGGCAAGCAGTACGTGGTGCTCCTGAGCCATCGGCTCTGGCGCGAGCGCTTCGGCGCTGATCCGGACATCATCGGGCGTGACATTCGCATGGATGCGACCCCGTACACCGTCATCGGTGTGCTCCCACCGGGGCAACGGGATCGTCTGCCGGCCCGTCTGTGGATTCCATTCTCGTTGACACCTGACGAGGCGACAAATCGTCACATCCGCCCGCTGTTCGTCGACGGCCGGCTGAAGCCGGGCGTGACCGTCGAACAGGCGCAACAGGAGATGAACGCGATTGCCGCCGAGCTGGCGCGACGGTTCCCCGACTCCAACACCGGCCGGGACGTGAGCGTGGAGCCGATGCAGACCACGTTCCTGACCGCGGAGCGCCAGACGATCTTGTGGTTGCTGCTGGCGGCGGTCAGCTTCGTCGTGTTGATCGCATGCGTCAACGTCGCGAACCTGCTCCTCTCGCGTGGCGCGGCGCGGGAGCGCGAGACCGCCATTCGCGCCGCGCTCGGGGCGACGCGCGGACGTTTGGCTCGACAGGCCTTGACCGAGAGCCTGGTGCTGGCCGCGGTCGGTGGCACGTTGGGGGTGCTGTCGAGCGTCTGGATTCTTCGGAGCATTCTCGCGATCTTGCCGCCCGGTACCCTAACGGCCGAAGCGGATCCGCGACTGAACCTGCCGGTCTTGCTGGTCACACTCGTGGCGACGATGCTGTGTGGACTGCTGTGTGGTTCCGCGCAGGCCTGGCAGGCGAGCCGAAAGAACTTCAACGACACGCTGAAACAGGCGGGGCGCGGCGCGACTGGGAGCGGACGTCGGCGCCTTCGTCACGCGCTCGTCGTGATCGAGTTCGCGCTGGCGGTCACCTTGCTCGGCGGCGCGGGCCTGACGATCCTGAGCTTCTGGAACCGCACGCAGGTCGACCTTGGCGTGCGCACGGATCACGTCCTGACCTTTGGCTTGCCGGTCGGCGAAGGGCGGTTCTCCTCGGCGGCTGAGATCGATGGCTTCTACCGGCAACTGCTCGAGCAGTTTCAGACGGTGCCTGGCGTCGTCCAGGCCAGCGTCAGCGCCGGGCTTCCGCTGCTCGGTACCGGGTTTCCCAGGGAGCTCAGCGTGGTCGGACAGCCCGAGGACCCGCGCGCGTTGCGGCGGAGCGCGGGCGTCCAGATGGTCACGCCAGAGTACTTCGAGACCTTCGGGATCCGGATGCTGCAGGGCCGATCGCTGACCGAGCGTGATGGCCGGAGCGCGCAACGTGTGGCAGTGGTCAACGAACGGTTCGTTGCGCTTTTTCTAGAAGGCCGGGATCCCATGGGTCAGCGTGTCGCGATGGACGAGATCGTTCCTGGCAGCACGCTTGCGCCAGGTTCTCGTGTCGAGTGGCACATCGTGGGGGTGCTCCGCGATGTCAGCAATGTCGAGCAGTTCGGCGAGCCCAGGGCGCCGCAGATCTACGTCCCATTCGCGCAGAGCCCGTGGCCAGAGGCGATGGCAGCGGTTCGTGCGACGAGCAACCCTGAAGCGTTGCGACCGAGCCTTGCGGCGGCGGTTCGGGCCGTCGACCCGGAGTTGCCACTGACGGACGTACGAACGATGGATCAGATCGTGGGTGAGCGCTTGGCGTCCGATCGATTCAACGTCGCGCTCTATGGTGGACTCGCCGCGCTGGCGCTGCTGCTGGCGGCGCTCGGCATCTATGCGGTGATGGCCTTCACGGTCGTGCAGCGGACAGCGGAGATCGGGCTCCGTATGGCGCTCGGTGCGGGGCACGCGCAGGTGCGGCTCCAGATCCTCCGCGAAGGCGTGACGCTCGCCGCGGGCGGGCTGGTGTTGGGGCTCCTGGGTGCGTATGCGCTCGGTCGCGCCATGCAAGGCATGCTCTACGGCACGGGTGCGCTGAGCCTGCCCGTGGTCCTCGTCGCCGGTCTGGTCCTCCTTGGCGCTGCGGTCATAGCCTGCTACGTGCCGGCACGCCGTGCCAGCGCGGTGGATCCCATGATCGCGTTGCGCCAGGAATAGGTGTCGCATGAGTGTTCTGTGGTCCGATCTCAAATTGGCTGTCCGCGCCCTAATAAAGGCGCCTGGATTCTCGCTTGCCGCTATCGGCGCGTTGGCGCTCGGCATCGGGCCGAACACGGCCATCTTCAGCATCGTGTACGCCACGCTGCTCGCGCCGCTGCCGTATCCACAGCCGGATCAGCTCGTGCTGGTCTGGTCGCGGGTGGGGGAGAACCGAGACGGCACGTCGCCCGCCGATTACCTGGAGTGGAAGGAGCAGGCCACATCGTTTCAGTATCTGGAGCCGATCTGGGTTCGCTTCTTCAATCTCGCCACGCCGGAGGCGCCGGAACGCGTCCGCGCGCGGCAGACGTCTCCGGACGGGCATCGCATGTGGGGCGAAGACGTCTGGCTCGGTCGCGATTTCGCCGCCGATGAGGACCAGCCGGGCAAGAACCACGTGGTGCTCCTGAGACACGAGCTCTGGCGCGATCGCTTCGGCGCCGATCCTGACATCATCGGGCGTGACATCCGCATGGATGGGACGCCGTACACGGTCATCGGCGTGCTGCGGCCTGGCGTCAACGATCGTCTGCCGGCCGATGTGTGGATCCCGCTCTCGTTGTCACCCGACCAGATCGCGAATCGCCAGTTGCGCCCGTTGCTGATGGTGGGGCGGCTCGAGCCAGGCGTGACCATCGAACAGGCGCAACAGGAGATGAACCTCATTGCGGAGGACTTGGCGCAACGGTTCCCAGACTCCAACATGGGCCGGATCGTGAGCGTGGAGCCGCTGCAGAACAACTTCCTGAGCGCGGAGAGGAAGACGAACCTCAAGTTGCTGCTGGCGGCGGTCAGCTTCGTGGTGTTGATTGCGTGCGTCAACGTCGCGAACCTGCTCCTTTCACGCGGCGCGGCGCGCGAGCGCGAGACCGCCATCCGCGCCGCACTCGGGGCGACGCGCGGACATCTGGCCCGGCGCGCCTTGACCGACAGCCTGGTGCTGGCCGCGGCCGGTGGCACGTTGGGCGCGCTGTCGAGCATCTGGATTCTCCAGGGCATTCTCGCGATCCTGCCGCCCGGTTTCCTGCCGAATGAAGCGGACCCCCGGCTGAACCTGCCAGTCTTGCTGTGCACACTCCTGGTCACGATGCTGGCTGGACTGCTGTGTGGCGCGGCGCAGGCCTGGCAGGCAGGCCGAATGGACTTCAACGACACGCTGAAACAGGCAGGGCGCAGCGCGACCGGGAGCGGACGCCGCCGCCTGCGTCACGCGCTCGTCGTGGTCGAGTTCGCGCTGGCGGTGACCCTGCTTGCCGGGGCGGGGCTCACGATCCTGAGCTTCTGGCACCGCACGCAGGTCGACCTTGGCGTTCGCACGGATCACATCCTCACCTTTGGGCTGCCGCTGAACGAAGGGCGGCTTTCGTCGCCTGCCGAGATCGACCGCTTCTACCGGCAACTGATCGAGCAGTTTCAGGCGCTTCCTGGCGTCGTCGACGCGAGCGTCAGCGCTCCCGGGCTTCCACTGCTCAGTACCGGGTTTTCCAAGGAGTTCAGCATTGTCGGACAGCCGGATGACCTGCGCGCGGTACGGCCGAGCGCAGGCGTCCAGATGGTGACGCCGGAGTACTTCGAGACGTTCGGGATCCGTCTCGTGCGCGGCCGCGCGTTGACCGCGGGCGATGGTCTGAGCACCGAGCGCGTGGCCGTGGTCAACGAACGCTTCGTCGAGCGCTTTCTGGAAGGGCGGGATCCCCTGGGTCAACGTGTGGCGATGGACGAGCTCGTGCCGGGGACCCCTGGATTCGTGCCCGATGTCCTGGGTCCTCCTGTCGAGTGGCACATCGTGGGGGTGTTCCGGGATGTCAGCAATGTTGCACGGTTCGGTGATCCCGAGGCGCCGCAGATCTACGTGCCGTTCGCGCAGAGCCCATGGCCGCAGGCGATGGCGGCGGTTCGTTCGGCGATCGACCCTGAAGCGTTGCGACAAAGCGTCGCAGCGGTAGTCCATGCTGTCGACCCGGAGCTGCCATTGACCGAGGCCCAAACGATGGACGAGATCGTGAGGGCGAGCTTCGCCCCCGATCGATTGAACATCGCGCTCTACGGCGGACTGGCAGCACTCGCACTGGCGCTGGCGGCGCTCGGCATCTATGGGGTCATGGCCTTCACGGTCGCGCAACGGACATCGGAGATCGGCCTCCGCATGGCGCTCGGTGCTGGACAACGTCACGTGCGGCTCCAGGTGCTCCGCGAAGGTTTGACGCTCGCCGCGGGCGGTCTCGCCTTGGGCCTCGTCGGCGCCTATGCACTCGGTCGCGCCATGCAAAGCACGCTCTACGGCACCAGCGCATTCAGTGTGCCTGTGCTGCTGGCTGTGGGGACGTTACTCGTCGTCGCCGCGGTGCTCGCCTGCTACGTGCCCGCCCGCCGCGCCAGTGCGGTCGATCCCATGATCGCGTTGCGCCAGGAATAGGCAGGGATCGGGAATCGGGAGTCACGGGTCAGGAATCTTGCACGGCCGAATGTACCGATCGAGGCTCGAAGAACGACTTAGCCAACAGCTCTAGGCAAAGTCCTCTCTTCCTTCCGTCATCCACATTACCCTGGCGGTAGCTCGTTACAGCATGCCGTCGCACGTTACAAGGCCCTGGTTACCGCCTGGCTTTCCACCTACGCTGGCGGGAGAGGACGGACACAGGAGCCCTGAATGAGACGACTGTAATTGGCTCGAGTTCTATGACACCGAGGAGGAGGCGCGAAGGCACCTTCTCGAGCTCCTCAATCGGTACCTATGACCCGCCGTACTCCTTGCCATCACCGCCAGCGCGGTAGAGGAGGAATCTCATGAGCGTTCTGTGGTCCGACCTGCGAGTGGCCGTTCGAGGGCTGATGAAGGCACCCGGGTTCTCCGTTGCCGCCATCGGCGCGCTTGCGCTGGGCATCGGGCCAAATACGGCCATCTTCAGCATCGTCTACGCGACCCTGCTCGCGCCGTTGCCGCATCCGCAGCCGGACCAGCTCGTGATGGTCTGGTCGATGGTGGGCGAGAGCCGAGACCGTACGTCGCCCGCCGAGCACCTGGATTGGAAGGCACAGGCCACGTCGTTCCAGTATCTGGAGCCATGGTGGCCTCGCCAATTCAATCTCTCCACCCGGGAGGCGCCGGAACGCGTCCGCGCGCGACAGGTGTCGCCCGACGGATATCGCATGCTCGGAGATGGTGTCTGGCTTGGACGCGATTTCAGAGCCGATGAAGACCAGGCCGGCAAGAATCAGGTGGTGCTCCTGAGCCATCGGCTTTGGCGCGAGCGCTTCGGTGCTGATCCTGACATCATCGGGCGTGACATCCGCCTGGATGCGACGCCGTACACGGTGATCGGCGTGCTGCCGCCCGGACACCAGGATCGTCGGCCGGCCGATCTGTGGATCCCACTTTCGTTGACACCTGACGAGGCGACGAATCGTCAATTCCGCCCGCTGCTGATCACTGGGCGGCTCAAGCCGGGCGTGGCCATGGAACGGGCGCAACAAGAGATGAACGTCATTGCGGAGAACTTGGCGCGACGGTTCCCAGACTCCAACACGGGCCGGACCGTGAGCGTGGAGCCGCTGCAGAACAACTTCATGAGCGCGGAGAGGATGGCGAACCTGTGGTTGCTCCTGGCAGCGGTCAGCTTCGTCGTGTTGATTGCGTGTGTCAACGTCGCGAACCTGCTCCTTTCACGCGGCGCGGCGCGCGAACGCGAGACGGCCATCCGCGCCGCACTCGGGGCGACGCGCGGGCGTCTGGCCCGGCAGGCCTTGACCGAGGGCCTCGTACTGGCCGCGGCCGGGGGCACGCTGGGCGCACTGTCGAGCATCTGGATTCTCCGGGGCATTCTCGCGATCCTGCCGCCCGGTACACTGCCCTCTGAAGCGGACCCCCGACTGAACCTGCCGGTCTTGCTGTGCACCCTCGTGGCAACGATGCTGGCTGGACTGCTGTGTGGCTCGGCGCAGGCCTGGCAGGCGAGCCGATCGGACGTGAACAACACGCTGAAACAGGCGGGGCGCACCGCGACCGGCAGCGGACGTCGGCGCCTGCGTCACGCGCTCGTCGTGGTCGAGTTCGCGTTGGCGCTTACGTTGCTTGCCGGCGCGGGCCAGACGATCGTGAGCTTCTGGCACCGCACGCAAGTCGACCTTGGCGTTCGTACCGATCACATCCTCACGTTTGAGTTGCCCGTGAACGAAGACCGGTTTTCCTTGGCGGCCGAGATCGACGGCTTTTACCGGCAACTGCTCGAGCGGTTCCAGACCGTGCCTGGCGTGGTCCATGCCAGCGTCAGTGCCCCTGGGCTTCCGCTACTCGGTACCGGGCTTCTCAGGGAGTTCAGCATTGTCGGCCAGCCCGATGACACGCCCTCGCTCCGGCCGAGCGCGGGCGTTCAGATGGTCACGCCGGAGTACTTCGAGACCTTTGGGGTCCGTCTCGTGCGCGGCCGCGTCTTCACTACGCACGATGGCCGGAACACGCAGCGCGTGGCCATGCTCAACGAGCGCTTCGTGGAGCTCTTTCTGGAAAGTCGGGATCCGTTGGGCCGGCGTGTAGTGATGGACGAGCTCGTCCCTGGAACTCGTGGATTGGGGCCTGGGGCCGTTGCGGTCCCGGGTCCTCCTGCCGAGTGGCACATCGTGGGCGTGTTCCGCGATGTCAGCAATGTCGAGCGGTTCGGCGATCCCGAGGCGCCACAGATCTACGTGCCGTTCGCGCAGCGCCCGTGGCCACAGGTGATGGCCGCGGTTCGTGCGGCAACCAACCCTGAAGCGTTGCGACAGAGCCTCGAGGCGGCGGTTCACGCCGTCGATCCTGAGCTGCCGCTGACGAACGTGCGAACGATGGATCAGATCGTGGGTGAGCGCTTGGCGCCCGATCGCCTGAACATCGCGCTTTACAGTGGACTGGCGGCGCTCGCGCTGGTGCTGGCGGCGCTTGGCATCTATGGCGTCATGGCCTTCGCGGTTGCGCAGCGGACGCGGGAGATCGGGCTGCGCATGGCGCTCGGTGCTGGACAACGTCACGTGCGGCTCCAGGTTCTCCGCGATGGACTGACGCTCGCCGTGGGCGGCCTGCTGTTGGGGCTCCTGGGGGCCTATGGCCTCGGGCGCGCCATGCAAAGCACGCTCTACGGCACTGCGGCGCTCAGCTTGCCTGTTGTATTCGCGGTTGGTACGGTACTGCTCGTCGCTGCGGCGGTTGCGTGTTACGTGCCGGCCCGCCGTGCCAGCGCGGTGGATCCCATGATCGCGTTGCGCCAGGACTAGGCCCCGTCAGTAGCGTCATCGTCGTTCCAAGCGAGGCGCCCTTGGTTGATCGAACATCCACAATGTGTCTGCTGGCTGTCGCTGTGGCAGTCGTTGCCACCATTCCGCTCACGGCGCAGACGGGAGCGCTGGTGATCACCCGCGTCAACGTCGTGGATGTCGTCGAGGGTCGCATCCTGCCGGCCCGCACGGTGACGATCAGCGACACGACAATCGTCATCGTGGCCGCGGATGGCGCCGGCCGCGGGTGCGCAGGTCGTGGATGGGCGGGGCAAGTTCCTGATGCCCGGCATGTGGGACATGCACTCGCACGCGGCGACGGCCGAATCGTGGCTCAAACTCTATGTCGCGAACGGCGTGACCGCCATCCGCGACATGGGATCCGATCTGGATCCCGTGCTGGCGATGCGCGATCGAACGGCCTCGGGTCGAGTGCTGGGCCCGCGCATCTTCACGGCCGGGCCGATCCTCGATGATCCGCCGGGCGACTGGCCGCTGCGCCTGCGTGTGAAGACCGCAGAGGACGGACGCGCGGCCGTGCAGATGCTGAAACGGCGCGGTGGTGACGAAGGACATGGCCAACGCCGGCGTCGGCATCCTGGCCGGCTGCGACATGATGATCGCCGGCTTCTGCGTGCCGGACGAGCTCGACGCCATGGTCCGCGGCGGAATGACTCCGCTGGCCGCCTGCAGACGGCCACGCTGAATCCGGCCCGGTACTTCGATCTCGAACAGACGCTCGGCAGCGTCGCGCCTGGACGCACCGCCAATCTCGTCTTGCTCGACGCGAATCCGCTGATCGACATCGCGCACGTACGACGCGTCAGGGCCGTGGTCCTCGCTGGTCGGTTCCTGGACAGGAAAGAGCTGGACAATGTGCTGGCGCAAGTGAAGATCGCGGCGGCGCAGCCATAACGACCATGCTACTGGCCCGGTGAAGACGAGGGCAGTCACCGCGACGACTAGGCGCCGCGGGGTTTCAGTCTTGGCGGAGGGCGGCCATCGGATCGACCCGCGTAGCTCGTCGCGCCTGGAGATAGCACCCGGCCAGCGCCACGAGGGCAATGACGGCGATGGCGGCCACCAGCGTCAGCGGGTCGTGGGGAGAGGTGTTCCAGAGCTGATTCGCTATCAGCTGGGCCGTGGCGAAGCTAGCGAGCACGCCCGCCCCGACGCCGGCCAATAGCACCTGCGTGCCAAGACCGAGCACCACACCCATGATCTGCCCACGTCCGGCGCCCAGGGCCATGCGCACGGCGATCTCCCGCGTCTGCCGCGACACGGTGTAGGACATGACGCTGAAGACGCCGATGGCGACCAGCAATGTCCCGGTCACCGCAAACACACCGAACACGATCAGGCTGAAGCGCGGCTGCTCGTACACCGAGAGCCCGAGAATCTCCTCGAGCGTGCCCCGTTCGTTCAGCACCACGTGTGGATTGACCTGCCTGATCTCCGTGCGAATCGCATTCAGCGAGTGGCGGGGCTCGCCAACCGTGCGCACGAGAACGATATTGCCGATGGTCGTCGTGGCGGGAAGATACACGTGAGGCGCAGGCGCATCCCGAGGCCCCTCGTTCTTCACATCTTCGACCACACCGACGATCTCGAACAGCCTTCGCTCGGCCTGGTCCGATTCGGTGGCAGGCAAGGTCACCCCGATGTGATGTCCAAGGGCATCTTCTGTGCCGAAGTAGTTGTCAACGAACGTCCGGTTCACCACTGCGGTCCGGGGCACCTCGTCTGCGGCCAAGGCGGGTAATCCACTTCCCCGCAAGACCGGGGCGCCCAGGGTCTGGAAATATCCTTCCGTGCAGAATTGGATGAGCGCCGTTCGTCGCACGTCGTGTGGGCGATCGGTCATGTCGATGTCGCTCGTATACCCCCCATCCGCCGGAGGGAGAGCCGTGCTCGCGGCGACGGCTGCTACACCAGGAAGCGAGGCGACGCGCTGGAGCGCCTCTTGGTAGAAGCGGTACCGCTCCACGGGTGTGGCCTCCTCGCCGGGAGGGAATGTGACGAAGAACACCAGAAGGTTCGTGCGATCAAATCCGAGATCGACCCGCACCAGCGAGATGAAGCTGCGCATGAGCAATCCTGCCGCGACCAGGAGCACCAGCGAGAGCGCGATTTCGGCGGCCACCAATGTGTTTCTCAACCGGCCTCGCCCGCCGGCCACGCCTCTGCTCTCGCCCTTGAGGCCCTCCACCAGGTTGCGGCGTGCGCTGTAGAGCGCTGGAGCCGCCCCGAACAGCAACGCCGAGAGCACGGCAACGCTCAGGCTGAAGAGGAGCGCCGGACGATCCAGTCCGAACTGGACTTCTCCGGGCAACGGCCCCTGCGGCAGAAGCGGAACGAGCACCTTGATGCCGACATACGCGAGCAGGCAACCTCCGACGGCGCCGAACAGGGCCAGGAGCAGACTCTCGACCAGGACCTGCCTGACGATGCGCCCCCGGCCGGCGCCGAGCGCCGCGCGGACCGTCATCTCCCGCTCGCGGGCGCTGGCCCTGGCCAGGAGCATGTTGGCGACATTGCAGCAGGCGATCAGCAAGAGCAGCGCCACGGCGGCAAGGGCCGTGTAGAGCACGCCGCGGAAGTGCCGACGACCGACTCGATGACGTTCACCACGTCGATCTGAAAGTGCTCGGGGTACTCGTCGGGTAGCGCCCGTGCGCGTCGTTTTGCGATGACGTTGAGCTGCGCTTCGGCCTCCTGCAGGCTCACTCCAGGCTTCAGACGGGCCTGAAAGTTCCGAGGCGCCGTCTGGGCATCCGGCGCGCGCCTGTGGATCGGTCCGGCAATCCACACGTCGGCCGCATGCCACGTGAAGCGCGGGGGCATGACGCCAACGATCGTGCGCAGGATGCCGTCCAGGCGGATGGTGCGTCCGATCACGCTTGGATCGGCGCCGAAATGGCTGACCCAGGCTCGATGCCGCAACACCGCCACGGGCAGGGCCTCGGGCTCCGCATCTGCCGGTCCGATCGCGCGGCCCGTTAACGGGCTCAGTCCCATGACGTCGAAGAAGTTTGGCGTGACGCGCACCACGCGCAGGAGCTCGTTCCGCTCCGGGGTGGTCAACACCATGCTCTCGCCTCGCGTCCCCATGACGGCTTCGAAGGCACGGCTCTGTTCCTGGTAGTCGAGGAACTCGGCGGCTGGGAGCAGGGAGCGCTGACGGCCCGTGTCCGTATCGCGCACCCGCACGTTCACGAACCGTTCAGACGCGGGATAGGGCAGCGGATCCAGCAGCACGTCATGAATCACGCTGTAGATGACGGTGGCAGCCCCGATACCGAGCGCCAGGGTCAGCACGGCCAGGACGCTGAACCCAGGTGCCCGCGCAAGCGTGCGCCCGGCGTAGCGCAAATCGCGCACGGCGTCTTCCAGCCAGACGAACGACCGGGCGTCGCGATGCAGATCCTTGGTCCAGTCGGTGCCACCCAACGCGCGCCTCGCCGCGAGGGATGACTCTTCGGGTGTCATGCCTCGACGCCGGAGCTCGCGCTCGAGCAGATCGAGGTGCGCGCGCAGCTCCCGATCCAGTTGGCTTTCCGCGTGCCCGGACCGGATAGCGCTGTAAAAGCGCAGAAAGAACCGCCTCAGGCCGGACATGCTCACGGCTCCTCGACGAGCACCACATGGCGAACGTTCTCATGACTTCACTGGAGTGTCAAGTGCAGAACGCCCGACAGCTCAGCCTTCGAGCAGCGCCTTGAGTGCCGCCAGTCGCTCGCGCCAGTAGGCGCGCGCTTCGTTTTTGGCCTTGGTGTGCGGCAGGCGCTCGTGCTCTACCGCCACCTGGCTCTTGGCAGCACCCTCTGCGGTGAAGCCGACATTGACCCGCATCTCGCCGTCCTCCCAGTCGAATCGCACCGAGCGTCCGGGCTGAGACGTGCGCTCGCGCATCACCGCGCCCGGCAGCCAGCGCTCGCGCAACTCGGGGTCGACGAAGGCCTTGAAGAGCCGCTCGACAGGCACGGTCACCGTTTTGCTCGCGGTGACCGTGAACGTGCCGCCGCTGCGGACACCAGGCGCGCGCATCCCACGCGCCTCCTCGTACTCGACCGTGAGCTTCTGGGCCCACCACTTGCTGAGGCCGTGCTTGGCCACGAGCCACTCGGCGATCTCCCGGTACTCGCGGTCGGTGGCTCCCCACGCGTCGAGCTGGGCGAACCACTCGTCGCGGTCCCGGCCGGTCGCGCGCTGCATTCCCTCGGAGGTCCGTGGCTCGTGCTGGGTCTTCTCACGATGTGCGCGTTTGTCATGTTTTGCGCTCACGATGATCTCCTTCGGTCGCGGACCAGGCTCGGGGAGCTGTACAAGGAGTACGCGCGAACGAAGAGCTCGTCCTCGAATCAGTGAACGGGCGCGTCAGCGCGCTCAAGACGGCCGCGGCGGAGGCATCCGGAACGTCTTCTTCACGTACTCGATGTTGGCGCGGGTGTCGGCGACGATGTCCTTCGTCGGCGAGGCGGTCTCGAGGACGTACCAGCCGCGGTAGCCGATCTCGTAGAACGCCTGCGCCATCCGCGGCCAATCCAGCCGTCCCCCAGGGCTGGACAGGAGCATGTCGGCGTTCTTCACGTGCACCTGATGGATGCGCTTGCCCAGCATCTTCGGCTCCGCGTAGATGTCCTTCAGGTCCTTCACCCGGGAGACGATGTTGTGCGGGTCATAGTAGACAGCGACGTAGTCCGATCCGATGGCATCGAGCAGCCGGATGTTGTCCTCGGCCGAAATCCAGTCCTCCAGTCCGACGACGACCTCGTGCTTCTCCGCGTAGCGCGCCACTTCCTTCATCATGGCGACGAAGGTGTCCACCTCGGACTGGTTCGTCATGTCGATGTGGCTGTCGCCCAGGATCGGGAGCAGGATATCGTTGGTGCCGAGATTGCGCGCCACTTCCACCGCCTCGGTCAGGAGGATGGCGGCCGCGGGACTGGTGTGCAGCGGCAGCCGCGACTTGCCCGGCGACCCGATGGCGAGCGAGCAGATCTGGATGCCGTTCTCGAGCGCGGCGCGCCGGAAGGCGGCCTGGGTCTTCGGATCGCGCAGGGTCGGCGTCGTGCCGTCGGTGGGAAACTGCAGGCTCACCTGGATGCCGTCGAGCCCGATCTCGCGCGCGAGCGCGATCTTGGTGATGTCGCCGCGCTGCCCCAGGTTCCAGTCGGTCATTCCGACGCGCACGGGCAGCGGATTGAGCGATTCCTTCGTCTGCGCTGCGCCCGTTGCCTGCGCCTGAGCCATCGCCGACGCGGCCACCGACGCGATGCTGGCGTGCTTCACGAAATCCCGCCGGGTCATCCCCACACCGATCTCCTCCCTGCCTCTCGGGCTGTGAGGGTCACGCTGCCTGCCTGACTCCTCGCCGTCACGGCCGCCTCGGCGAGGCGGCCCTACCTAGGATTTCAGGATGCGGTCCCAGCTTTTGCGGTACGTGGGCCTCTTGATGAATGGGGCCGCTTCCGGCGCGTTGCGGGCGCGCAGGTTCTCGTAGTCCCACTCAATCTTCTTTCCGGTGCGGTAGGCCACGTTGCCGAGGTGATTCGCTTCAGTCGTCCAACCGGAGTACTGGAAGTTCGAGCCGGGTACGGGACCGACTCCCTTGGCGTAGTTGACCCACTCAATCCAGTGGCCCGGTGAGCGGGGCAGCGTCTCGGGCGGCGTCTGGAAGTCCTTGAATTTCTCCTCGGGCAACAGCTTGCCGTCGCCGAGCAGCATGCCCTTCTCGCCGATGAACAGCTGCGACCGGCCGCCCCACTCCGGTACCCACCCTGGCGGTTTGCGGTCGCCCTGGTACCAGACCAGTTTCACTGGCGGCGCCCCGGATGGCGACGCGGGGAACTCATAGATCACGGTCATGGTCGCGGGCGCGAGCTCGTGATGGGCCGGTCCACTCGGCCACGTGGCTTCGATCGTCAGCGGCTGTTTGATGTCCAGCACCGTGTACGGCACGTCGTTGTCGTGGCTGCCGAGGTCGCTCATCGTGCCGTTGCCGAAATCCCACCAGCGGTACCACCGGGGCCCCGGGAAGTACGTCTCGTGAAACGGTCGCGCAGGGGCGGGTCCCAGCCACAAATCGAAATGGTTGGGCGACGGGATCGGCATCTCTTCCTTGAACCGGTCCACGATCTGGATGCCCTTGTAGAACCCGTGCGGCTTGTCGAATTTCTCGGCGGACGCCGCATCCTGGAGTCCCCACGCGCGCTCTGCCCAGACGTGTACTTCGCGCACCGGCCCGATGGCGCCGGTCATGAGGATCTCCTTGATCGTGCGACGCGCTGGTGACGCGTGGCCCTGGTTGCCCATCTGCGTCGACAGCTTCGGGTACTTCGCGGCCGTCTCCCGGATGAGCCGCGCTTCCCAGATGTTGTAGGTGAGGGGCTTCTCGCAGTAGACGTGCTTGCCGTGCGTCAGGGCCAGCCAGGTCGCGAAGGCGTGGGTGTGCTCGGCCGTGGAGACGACGACGGCGTCGAAGTCGTTCGGGCGATCGAAGACGCGCCGGAAGTCGTTGTACTTCCTGGCCTGCGGGAACCGATAAGAGGCGGAGTCCAGCGCGTTCTGGTCCACGTCGCAGAGGACGACGACGTTCTCGTCCGGATGCGGTGCCGCCTGCGCCTCGGAGCCCTTGGCGTCGCCGCCTTGCCCCGGGGTGATGATGAGCTCTTTGATGTTCGCGTTGGCGCGACCGCCGCTGCCGATGAACGCGATGTCCAACTTGTCGTTCAGATTCCGGCCCCGCAGCAACGCGGGGGCCCCTGTCACCACGCCGGCGGCCGCCACGGCCCCGCCGACGAACTCGCGGCGCGTCATCCGACGCTGCCGTGTCGTCTTCGTCGCCTTCTTCATGGCTCTCCTCCTCGCGGCGGGGCGCCGCGCCGGAATCCATCCGTCTACCTGGAACCAACACGGGTATTCTGCTGGATCCACAGAGCGACAGCAAGAGCGAACATGTACTACGTGACGAACGTGGCCGCTTCGGCGCCTACGGTAAACCCGAAAACCTGGTCGCCCTCGCGGAAGCCTTTGACGTTCTTGCCGACGGATTCGACCTCGCCGGCCAGCTCTTGACCGAAAACCCTCACTCGGGTGGGCCTCCTGATCCCTATGTACAGACGTAGGGGAAGCCAGAACAGGGCCCCGATGTCGAATCGGCGAACCTCGCAGTCGCCTGCCGTGACCGTGGCCGCACGAACTTTTACCAGTACACCATCGTCCCCGAGAACGGGCTTTGCTACTTCCTGGAGTCGAAGGACATCCGGTGGTCCGTATCTCGTGCACACGATTGCTTTCATATGTCTTCTTTTTCCGAGACGTGCTGCGCCCGCTCGAGTACCAGGTCGAGGATCGTCGTCCGCAGGGATCGCAGATCGCCCGCACTTGTGAAGGGATAGTGAGCTCGAGCGTGTCGGGGACGTCATGGTCCGGGATAGAGGGATTGGTCGACATGACTGGATCACACGAGCTTCTCTGATCGTTCGCTCTCGTTGGTTCAATGGCGTCCAAGAGGCAGATAACTGTGGCAGATGTCCACAAGGTTCATTGTTCGGCGGATCACCGACTCACACACTGCTGTTCACTTCCGATTGCAGGTAGTTTGCTACACCATGCCGTCGTCCATCACAAACCACTTGTCTTGATCGTTCATCCCATTACCATCAACACAGGCGACGGATCACACCATCTTGGTTGTCGGGCACAGGAGAACCGACGATGAGAGCGATTGAGATGAATCCTCGTGCTTTCCAGGTGCGTTCCGCGTTGAATCAGTGTGAACATCGTGCCGCCATCCAGCGAAGAGTCGCCAGAAGGGGAACGGTAGGGGAGCGGAGGCACGCCGAGAGAACGTGAGGGAATGGTTTTATCGCGTCGCATGCGTGATCTGCAAGAACTCTTGGGGCACCAAAGGTGCACCAAGTGAGCGTCGTGGGGCGAGGCCCGGCAGGGTCTCGGCCCGCAAGAACTCGTTCCGGCACGAGCTGTTGACAGACCACAGATAGAACGGTATGCTCAAT
>WHTZ01000002.1:216293-245404 GCA_009377495.1 Luteitalea sp. | reverse complement strand
CTGGCGGTGATGCCGCCGTTCACGCTGCCGTCGGAAGCGGAGGTCGCGCTGAACGTGCCGGTGCTCCTCTTCACCCTGGGCGTGTCGCTGCTCTCCGGCGTGCTGTTTGGTTGCGTGCCCGCCTGGCAGGTGACCCGCGCGAATCTCACTGACGCGTTGAAGGAAGCGGGCCGCGCCGCGATCGGCACCAGCCGGCATCGCCTCCGGCGTGCGTTCGTCGTCGCCGAGCTCGCGCTGACGCTCCTCGCCGGTGGCGGTCTCGCGATCAGCAGCGTGGTGAAGCTGACGACCGTCGACCTCGGCTTCCGCACGGACCATCTCCTGACGTTCTCGCTGCCGGTGCCACCCACGCGGCTGACCGAGCCCGAGCAGATGACGACGTTCTATCAGCAGCTCCTCGAGAAGGTCCGCGCGGTGCCGGGCGTCGTGTCGGTGTCCGCATCCGTGGGGATGCCGGTGCAGGGCACCGGCGTCGGTATGCCGTTCTACATCGCCGGACACCCGGTCAGCGATCCATCACAGCGTCCGGCGGCTGACTTCAACAGTGTGACGCCCGACTACTACCGGACGTTCGGCATCACGATGGCGCGCGGACGCGCCTTCACCGACCAGGACACGGCCGGGCGTGTCCCCGTCGCGATCGTGAACGAGACGTTCGCGCGACAGTATCTCCCCAGGAACGTCGACCCTCTGACGCAGCGCGTGGTCGTCGAGCAGGTGATCCCGGGTGACCTGAAGCTCGGACCGGAGATCGAATGGCAGGTCGTCGGCGTCTACCGTGACATCCGCAACGCCGGGCCGCGCGGCGGAGAGCAGCCCGAGATCAACGTCCCCTTCGCGCAGAGTCCGTGGCCGGGCACGACCATGGCGGTACGCACCGCCGGCGATCCGGACCGCGTCGAGCAGAGCATCGCCGCCATCGTGCAATCCATGGACCCTGACCTGCCGATGGCCAATGTGCGGACCATGGACCAACTCGTCCACGAATCCTTAGCCGGGGATCGGTTTCAAGCACTGCTCTTCGGCAGCTTCGCGGGGATCGCGCTGCTCCTGGCCGCGCTGGGGATCTACGGGGTGATGTCCTTCACCGTGGCGCAACGCACGCACGAAATCGGCCTGCGCATGGCGCTCGGCGCCGGCCGCGGCCGCGTGCTGTGGCACATGCTGCGCGAAGGCTTACGCACGGTCCTCGTGGGGATGGTCGTGGGAACGGTCGGCGCGTATCTGGTCGGACGGGCGATGCGCGGCCTGTGGTTCGGTGTCGGCGCGATCGATCCAATCGCGTTCACCATCGTCGTGGGTCTGCTGCTCCTGTCCGCGGTGCTGGCCTGCATCCTCCCGGCACGTCGCGCGGCGTCTCTGGATCCGCTCACCGCGCTGCGCGACGAATGAGGCGATGTCGGTCACGTCCTCCAGGCCGCGCGCGCGAGGGGTCCAACCGCCTTCGCCAAGGCTACGGCGGTCCACCTCCGCCAAGGCTACGGCGGACTTGTCCGCCGAAGCGCAGAGCGCGAAGGCGGAAGACCCCTCGCTACGGTAGTGTGGCGCTAACTCAAAGCTCGGAGCTTGTCTTGCGACGCAGCGCGAACGCCAGGCCGAGCAGTCCCACACCGAGCAGGGCCGTCATGCCTGGCTCCGGCACGCTGACCGGCTCGAACCGAACCACCATGTCGTTGTAGTCCCAGTCTGAGCAGAGACCCACGGCGGCGCAGCCGTTTACCGAAAGGGGCCCGAACAGGTCTTCGATGCCAAGCCACCAGTAGTCTTCCTCGTTGAAGAGCGCGAACTGCTGGCCCGGCGCATAGCCCTGGGAACCCGCACCGAGCATGCCGCCATCATTCCACGACGACTGTGTGTAGTACGCCTGCTCGAAGGTGGTGTTGTAGTAGTAAAAGCCGAACACGGACGGGAGGGTGACCCGAACCGTGTCGCCTACGGTCGTGTCGACCGACAAGAGCTGGTGGTGCTCGCCCGTGAACGGGTCGTACCAACCCAGCTCGTTGTTGTGGCTCCACGCCGTTAGCTCGGCGTGCATCGTGATGTCGTAGGTTGAGCTGCCGCCCGCGTCGAGATAGAAGTCGCCATCCGCGTCGCCGCCTGCCGTGCCCCAATAGCTCGCGGTTCCGTTGGCCGTGACGGCGAGGCTGACCGGGTCCGGGAAAACATAGGCATTGCATGCTGTACCGGAGATGAGGCTGCCCGCGTTGCAGGGCCCGCCCGAATCCCATGACGGGCCGTTCCAGTAGGGATGGGTGCCATTGCTCAGCGTTGTGACGGCGGACGTCTCAACGGCTGGCGGTGAAAGGAGTTGCCAAGAGCCCGTGCCGTTGACCACGATAGGCGCGGCTATCGCAGAGGCTGGTATTAGGCAGATCGCGCTGATGAGAGCTGTCGTGATGCATGAACGCTTCATAGTGACTCCAAGCATCGGCTGTTCAGACCCGCGTCTCTGGTCCGCTTTGAAGCTGACTTAAGGTGCGAGCAGGGGAGCCGATGGTTTACGAATGGGCACGCGCCGTCGCGCTTGCTGGCGGAACCTCAGCCGTTTAGTGGCATTCCGTGCAGTCGCGCCCGCGCGCTACTCCTGCACAGTGCACGGTCCGTGCCAGCTCAACCGGCACCCACGCGCAAACGATAGGATCGTCAAAGTTTTTGCTCGGATCGCGACTTGTCTCGCATGAGGAACGCCGCTAGGTTTTCCGCATGCAACGACCGTGTGACAGCGAACGCGTGCGCCTGGGCCTCTGTCTCGCGGTGGCGTTCGGATTGACAGGCGCGCACATCACCGGGCAGCCAGAGGGCCGGCGGACCGTCGTGGGCATCCGTGGGTCCGCGTTTCTGATCAACGGCGAGCCGACCTACACGGCCGCATCCGGCTTCCCCGACGCCGATCCCAATATCGCTGGCACGCTCCTCAACGTGCGCGCCGTCCAGGCGATTTTCGATGACGCAAACTATCCGAACGGGGGGACGAAGTCGAAGCCGTACCAGTCCAACACGATGGGCGATGTCTTCTTCGACTACCCGGACGGAACGTGGGACCCGGACCGGAATGTCCAAGAATTCGTCGATGCGCTTTCAGACTGGCGACGCGCCGGGCTCCTGGCGTTCACCGTCAATCTGCAAGGCGGTGGGCCGGTCGATGGCAACTACGGCGAAGACGTCCCCATGCAGCCGCACTACAACAGCGGCTTCGACCCGCAAGGCGCGCTCAAGCCGGCCTATGCCAAGCGCCTGCAGAAGGTGCTCGAGGCTGCCGACCGCCTCGGCATGGTCGTCATCGTCGGCTTCTTCTACCAAGGGTCGGACGAGCGCATCGAGATCGTCGACAACGACCAACATCTGCGCACCGCCGTGGTCAACGGCATCCGGTTCCTCGAGTCGCTGCCTCACCGCAACGTCCTGATTGAAATCAACAACGAGACCAGCGTCGGAGGCTACAGCCATCCGCTGCTGCAGCCTGATGGGATCTACGAGCTCGTGAGCCTGGCCAAGCAAGAAGCGGGCAACGACTTTCCCGTGTCCATGAGCTGGTCCGGCGGCATCATGCCGCGCGGCAGCAAGGGCGACCTCGCGTTGCGGATGGTCGATTACGTGATGATTCACACCAACGGCCGCACGCCCGAGGAGGTACACGAGACCATTCAGGCGCAGCGCCGTTGGACGGGCCATGATCGCCCGCTGATGATCAACGAGGATGGCGTCAGCGCATTCAATCTACACGCCGCCGCGAGCGAGCGGGTCGGCTGGGGATACTACGATCAGGGCTGGAACAACTATCGCGACGGCTTCCAGTCGCCGCCGGCGAACTGGCGAATCAGCACGGCCGTGAAGTGGCTCTTCTTCGAGCAAGTGGCGCGGCTCACGGGGTCGCCAGTGCCGCCGCGGCCGAGCGTCGACGACCCTGAATATCCCGTCATCACCATCAAGGGCCTGAAGGCGGGACAGACCTTGACGAAGCCCGCCTGGATCGAGGCGATTATCGAGGATCGCCACGCGCGGTGGCCCATTCATCGCGTGGAGTTCTTCATCGACGGCAAGCCGTACAGCTACAAGCGCACCGCGCCCTTCATGCTCGGCGGACGCGAGTGGTGGAACCCGTCTGAGATCGAAATGGGGCCGCACACCTTGCGCGTCGTCGCCTACGACCTCCGCGGTCCGCGGTTCACGCAGACCTGTACCATCGAAGAAATCCCCTTCACGGTCGGTCCCCAGGAATGAAGCACGCCATCATCACATCGTTTCTCGGCCTCCAGCGCGACCGGTTCTGCGAGTACCAGGAGCCGCGCACCCTCGAACAGAAATTCGAGATGATGCGCCGCATACCTGGCGTGACCGGGGCCGAAGTGGTCCACCCGTACGAGGTTCCTGAACCGGACGCCCTGCTGGCGCTGCTCGCGCGCTACGAAATCGCGGTGTCGGCCGTCAACGTGAACATCAAAGGTGAGCGCGAGTTCGCCAGCGGCTCCCTGAGCTCGCCCGATCCGGCCATCCGAGCCAAGGCGATCCACTTCATGACGCGCGCCAAGGACTACGCGCACGCCATCGGCGCCGACAAGGTGACCTGCTGTCCTTTGAGCGACGGCTACGACTATGCCTTCCACACCCACTACATCCGCGCGTGGGAGCGGATGGTCGACGCCGTCCGCGAGGTCGCCGCCTATCGGCCAGACATCCCGCTCTTCATGGAATACAAGCCGTCGGAAACGCGCGTCCATTGTCTGCTGGATTCGGCGGTCAAGACGGTGCTGCTCTGTGATGCGGTCGAGGGGAATGTCGGCGTGACGCTCGACGTGGGGCATTCCATCTACGGCGGCGAAACGCCCGCGGAGGCGTTGGCGCACATTGCGATGAGCGGCCGCCCCTACTACGTCCACATCAACGACAACAACGGCAAGTGGGACTGGGATCTCATGGCAGGGACGCGAAACCTGTGGACGTATGTCGAGCTCCTCTACTACCTCAAAGAGCTCGACTACGACGGCTGGATCACGTCCGACACCTCGCCCGTGCGCCAGGACGCCGTCGAGACGTTCGCCTTCAACGTTCGCATCACCGATCGGATTTGGACGTGGCTCGACCGGGTGGATCGCGGCTTCATCCGCGAGCACCTGGAGCGCCATGAGTGCCTGCCCATCATGAAGCTGCTCGAGCACGAGCTTTTTGCCGGGCCCGGAGCGGCGGGCGGCTCCACGATCGCCTGAGGACGCCATGCAATGCCTCCCGCAACGGTCATGACGGTGTCGGCTCCGGTCCGCACGCCCGCGCACGCCTCGACTCGTCAGACGCCGGTGCGGCGCCTCGTCGTCGCGCTGCTCTTCGTCTTCTCCTTTCTCACCATTGTCGACCGTGTCGCGATCTCGGCGGCGAAGCCCTACATGGCCGTGGAGCTGGGGATTGACGATGTCGCGTTCGGGCTCATCTTCGGGATCTTCGCGCTCGGCTACGCGCTGTTTCAGATTCCCTCCGGCTGGGCCGCCGATCGCGTCGGGCCGCGCGCCTTCCTGGCGTTCATCGTCGTCGCCTGGTCCGTCTTCACAGGCGTCACGGGCGCGGCAAGCACGATTCCGCTGCTCATCGGCATCCGGTTTCTCTTCGGCGCGGCGGAAGCGGGCATCTATCCCACCGCGAGCCGTGCCATCTACAACTGGCTCCCGCGCCGCGAGCGCGGCACGGCCCAAGGCGTCCTCTTCGTCGGCTCTCGCCTCGGCGCTGCGTTCGGACTCTCGGTCGTCTCCTTCATCATCGCCATCGTCGGCTGGCGGGGCACATTCTGGCTGCTGTCCGTGGCTGGGTTCGCGCTGGCGGCGCTATGGTTTGCGTGGTTCCGGAACAGACCGGAGGAGAATCCGCGCGTATCCGCCGCGGAGCTTGCGCACATCCAGAATCACGACGGCGAGCCGAGGGTGGCTCACCGAGGGGCGGGCGCGTCGCTGTGGACGGCCGATGCGCTCCTGCTGGCGCTGCAGTACTTCGCGTCCAACTTCACCTTCTTCATCGCCTTTTCTTGGCTGCTGCCGTATCTGCATGCCCACTACGGCCTGAGTGCGGCGGAGGCCGGCGCCTATGCCAGTCTGCCGCTCTACTTCGGCGCGATCGGCAACTGGGTAAGCGGCGTGCTCGTCGACCGCATCTACCGGCAAGGGCACTGGAGGCGATCGCGCCGTCTGCCGGCGATCGCCGGCTTCCTGCTCGGTGCCGCCGGTCTGCTCGCTGCGCCGTCGATGCCCACGGTGCTGGGCGCGGTGATCTGCTTCTCGATCGCCACGTTTGGTGTCGACATGACATTGAGCCCGAGCTGGACGGCCTGTCAGGACATCGCCGGCCCCCGCACCGGCGTGCTCTCCGGCTCGATGAACATGTTTGGCAACCTCGGCTCGTTCGTCAGCTCCATCACGTTTCCCGTGCTCCTGCAGACGACGGGAAGCGCCGCAACGTACTTCTATGTGGCCGCCATGCTTAACGTCGCGGCCATCTGTTGTTGGTGGTGGCTCCGCCCGAATCGCCCGTCGGGAGCAACCGCCAGCTGATAACGCACGTTGGGAGGATCGTATGTTCGAGCTACGAGCCACGGCGGTATGGTTCGTCGTGCTGCTGTCGATGGTCGCGGCCAGTGCGTTCGCGCAAGGAGTCGCGGAAATCACGGGCACCATCCAGGACGCGACGAGAGGCGTGCTGCCCGGCGTCTCCGTCACCGTAACCAACGAGGCAACCAATGCTGAGCGACATGCCGTGAGCAACAGCGACGGGAACTACGCCTTCCCCGCCCTGCCGCCGGGCAGGTACACGGTCGCGCTCGCCCTGGAGGGCTTCCAGACGCAGACGCGCCGCAATATCGTCTTGCAAGTCCAGCAGGTCGCGCGCCTTGATTTCACGCTCGAAGCCGGAGCCGTTACGGAATCAGTCGAGGTGACGGCGGGCGCGGCGCTGCTCGCCACCGAAGACAGCACCGTCGGCCAGGTGATCGAGAACAAGCGGATCGTCGAGCTGCCGCTCAACGGCCGCAGCTACCTCCAGCTCACGGCGCTGACGCCCGGCGTCAACATCAACAGCTCCGCCTCGGCGGGCGCCACCAGCTTTCAGGGCGGGAATCGCGCCCGGCAGCAGATCAGCATCAACGGCCAGCGCGGACAGTTCAACCATTACACGCTCGACGGCATCGAGAATACCGATCCGAACTTCAACACCTACATCCTGCTACCGTCCGTCGATGCGCTGCAGGAGTTCAAGGTCCAGAGCGCCACGTATCCCGCCGAGTTCGGCTTCGGCGTCACGCAGATCAATGTGACGACCAAGTCTGGCACCAACCAGTTCCATGGCGTGCTCTTCGAGTACCTGCGCAACCACCGGTTCGACGCGAAGAATTTCTTCGACAGCAAGACCGAACCGATTCCGCCGTTCTCGCGGAATCAGTTTGGCGGCACGTTCGGCGGGCCGATCTTCCACGACAGACTGTTCTTCTTCGGCAACTATGAAGGCTTGCGGGAAGACAAGGCGTTGACGCGTCTCAGCAACGTGCCGACCAACGCGCTGCGGGCCGGAGACTTCGCGGGCCAACAGCCGATCTACGACCCGGCGACACGCACCGTGCAGCCGGACGGCACCATCTCGGCACAGCGATTTCCCAATAACCAGATTCCCCGGAGCCGGATGGACGCCAAGGCGCTGCTGGCGATGCCGTTCTGGCCGGAAGTGAACTTGCCGGGCGACTCGCGCAACTATCTCAGCAACGAATCGCGCGAGGCCCGGAGCGATCAGGTGCTCCTGCGGATGGACTACGTACAGTCCGACGCGATGTCCTGGTATGGCCGCTCGAGCTGGGCGAAGGAGCGCGAATACACACCGGCGGCGTTTCCCGGCCAGGGCACGTGGACGAACACCCGGCCTGATCAGGTGCTGCTCGGCAACACGTGGGTCATCAGCTCGAGTCTCGTCGGTAGCGCGCGCTTCGGCTGGAGTCGGTTGGACAACGGGATGCTCGGCGTGAACTCGTATGTCAACGACCTGAACACCGACCTGTTTCAGTTCCCCGGAATCAATGTGAGCAACGATCCGGCGTTCTGGGGACGGCCGACGTTCGGGGTGACGGGCTACAGCGGGTTCGGCGATCGGACGCACATCTATCTGACGCACAACAACATTTTCGAGCTGGCGAACGACCTCACCTGGATCCGCGGCAAGCACGTGCTGAAGATGGGCCTGTCTATCAAAAACGTTCACTACAACCAGCTCGGCAATCAGTTTGCCCTCGGCGGCTTCAATTTCGACGGTAGCGCCACGGAGAATCCGGCGAGCCGGACGGGCACGGGCGATCCGATGGCCGACTTCCTGCTGGGGCTGCCGAGCCAGTCTTACACCGCCGTGCAGCCGGCGGACGCCCGGCTGCGGAGCACCTACTGGAGCGGGTACATCGGCGACTCCTGGAGGGTGTCGTCGAAGCTCACGGTCGACCTGGGACTGCGGTACGAATATCTGCCGCCCTTCCGCGACCTGAACGATCAATCCGTGAACATTTTCGGCATCGAGACGGACGACCCCGTGCTCATTCGCGCCTCCAACCAGGGAGAAGGACGCGACCCGTACGAGGATCAGTCGGTGCGCTTCACGGGTGCCACGCTGGTCCGCGACGGCCGATTGGGGCCAGGCCTGGCCAACCCGGATCGCAACAATGTCGCGCCGCGCCTGGGCCTGGCCTACAGCGCGAGCGACAAGCTCGTGGTGCGCGCGGGTTTCGGCGTGTTCTACAACATGATCGACTCGGGCAACTCGATCTACGACATGGCGCGCACGCTCGCCGGCCTGCGACGCGAGTTCCCGGATCGAGATTTTCCGGATCTCTCGCTCACCGACCAGCCGTTCCGAGACGCCGGCGCTGGCGGCACGATCGATCTCGCGCAACCGCTGATCCTGGCGAACAATCCGGATATCCGCGCGTCCTCCGTCAGCCAATGGAGCGTCAACCTGCAGCGCGCCGTCACACACGACCTGGTGGTCGACGTGGGATACGTCGGCTCGCGGTCGCGTAACCTCAAGAAGATGACCGGCTACAACAATCCCCGGCCAGGTCCGGGCTCGATCGACGAACGCCGTCCCTTCCAGCAGTTCGGGTGGATTCAGTACCTGGACGGCATCGGCAGCGGCGAGTACAACGCGCTGCAGTTGCGGGTGGAGAAGCGCCTGAGCGACGGCTATACCTTCCTGAGCGCGTACACGCTGGGCAAGTCCATGGACAATACGAGCGGCGTGCGGCCGGGCGGTGGCGATACGCTGTTTGTCAACGATCCATGGTGCAACCTGGAATGCGAGTGGGCGCGTTCGAGCTTCGACGTGCGCCATCGCTGGGTGACCTCGGCGCTCGTGGAGCTGCCGTTCGGGCGAGGCCGGAGGCTCGGCGGCAACATGCCGGCCGTGGCGGACGCGCTGCTGGGCGGCTGGCAGCTCGGTGGCATCCTGACCCTCGAGAGCGGCCTGCCCGCGACGCCCAACGCCGGACGCGATACAGGCAACATCGGGACCGGCAGCGGTAACCGCCCCGACGCCACGGGCGTGGACCCGAACCTGCCGAGCGACGAACGGACCGTGGATCACTTCTTCAATACCGAGGCGTTCGCGCAGCCGCCGATCTATACGTTGGGCAACGCGGGCCGTAACGTCATTCAAGGGCCCGGCATCATCAATGTCGACCTGTCGCTGACCAAGCGCTTCGCCATGGGCGGGATGCGGAACCTCGAGCTCCGCGCCGAGGTGTTCAACGCGGCCAACCACCCGATCTTTGGCTTTCCGGACACCAACCTGCGGAGCGCCACCTACGGCCGCCTGACCTCCACCCGAATCGACAGTCGTCAGATTCAGCTCGCCCTGCGCTTTGCCTTCTAACCACCCGAGGGGCAGGAGCCGCGCGGCTCCTGTCCCGGCTCGACCGTCGTATAATCAGCGCCACTCCCGCGTCCGTTGGCCGATGCTGCTGGATCTGATCAAAGGACTGTCATTCGAGCCGTTCGTCATCGACCATCTGGTCGACGCTCGCGGCCGGTACCGTCTGGATCTCGACCCGGAGTTTCCCTTCGCCATTAAGCTCTATCGCTTCCCGCAGGTCGCCGACGCGTACCCGATGAACTGGCACGAGCGGCTCGAGATCTTCGTCCCGCTCTCCGGGACCGGTCAGTTCCGTATGGGCGACCGCGTCATCGACTTCGCCGAAGACGATGTCCTCGTCGTCGACAACTTGAAGCTGCATGGATTGGGGACGTTTCGGGGAGGCGACGGGCTGGCGATGACGATCACATTCAACGCCGACTTGGTCTACAACATCGGCTCCCCGCTGTGTGATTTCGCCTATCTGATCCCGTTCCATTGCCAGCACGATCACATCAGCCCGGTCGTCGGTCGTGACGAGCCGCTGGCTGGACCGATCCATGCTGCGATGGCGCGGCTGGTGCACTGCTATTTCGATCCGGCCCACGGGTGGAGCGCGAGGATGGGATGCAAGGCCTACCTGCTGGAGTTGCTGTTCCACCTGTCCGGACATTTCGCGGGCGCGGAGGTCGTGCACTCGGAGTACGTCAAGCAGCAGGAGCGCGCCCGGCGCCTCGGGCGGCTCATCGATCACCTCCAGCAGCACTATGCCGAGCGGATGAGCATCACGCAGGCATCTCGCATGGTCGGGATGAGCGGATCCCGCTTCATGAAGTTCTTCAAGCAGGCGACCGGCCGCACGTTCGTCAGCTATGTCACGCATGTTCGCCTGGTGCAGGCTTGCGAGATGCTGCGACGCACTGATCACAGCGTCGCCGAAATCGCGGCGGCGGTCGGCTTGCCAGACCATCCGTATTTCGATCGGAAGTTCAAGCAGTACTTCCGGACATCGCCGCGCGGCATGCGCGCCCAGTGGACAAAGCCAAGAGGCGTATGAGCCGTACCAGGCCGACCATCGGCACCACCAGTTATGGGTTTCGTTACCTGCTCTCGGATGCGCGCCGAGCGCCTCCGCTGAGCACGGTCGTTCGACAGACGCGTGACGCGGGCCTGGATGCTCTGCAGATCTGCGAGAACGCACATCCGCTGGCGATGAGCGTCGCCGAGTGGCGGGATCTCGTCCGGATGGCGGGCGATATCGGGCTCGCGCTGCACGTGGGGTGCATGACGTTGGATCTCGATACGCTCGCGCGCTATCTCGAGCGAGCGGCCACGATCCCGGGCGCGTCGGCGTTACGTCTGGTGCTGGAAGACGAGATCGGCGAAGGCCCGCCGGTCGATCGGATTGCGCGGTTCCTGGAGGACGCGACGGTCCGTGCACGCGACGCGGGGCTCACGCTGGTGATCGAGAACCACTTTCACATTCCCTGTCGCGTTCTGGCGGACATGGCCCGAGACTATCCAGAGAACATCGTGGCGTTCTGCCTCGACTCGGCGAATTCGCTGCGCAACTGGGAGTCTGCCGACCAGGTCTTCGATCTGCTCGATCATCGCGCGGCCTTCTATCATCTGAAGGACTATCAGGTGCGCGGGTCGAACGTCGGGTTCGAGGTGATCGGCGCGCCGTTGGGCGAAGGCGCGCTCGACCTCCGCGCGTGCCTGCATCGGATCGACGCCCGGCAAGCCGCGCCGCTGATCTTTCTCGAAAACTGGGTGCCGGCCACCGGAGACTGGACGGCAGACGTCGCGGCGGATGCGGCGTGGCTCGTTCGCTCGCGAACGAACCTCGAACGCGCGTTGACGGTCACGTAGGGGAAAACCGGGGACAGCCCTCGTTTTCCATCTGATTTCTGGGAAAACGAGGACAGTCCCCGTTTTCCTCACGAGGACGTCAGCGCCTGCAGTTTCTCCTTGTCGGCTTCTGTTGGCGTGTGCTCCAGGCTCAGGATGATCGTCGCCAGCGTCTTGACGGACTCGGGTACCGACTCGTCCGCCAGGAGGGCGTCGAGCTTCGGCTTGTCGTCAGCGCTCGCTTTGTGCTGCAGATTCATGAGCGCCTGAGCCACAACTTGCTCGTGCGCCGTCGTTGCTTCGTCCTCAACGATCGTTTTCAGCGTCTCTTTCTCGCTGTCGCTCGGGAAGTGGTTGAGTTTCAACAGAATGCCGGCCATCGTCTGGACGGCTTTGGTTTCAGCCGCAGCGACCGCAATCGTGAGGAACCCCAGAGACAGCATCACGACGAAGACGGACAGCCGGTACCGCATAACTCTCCTCCATGGGCGCGATTGGCCCGCTGAGCGCGTGTGTTGTTTTCGATACGCGAAAGAGCCTCGGGTGCCGTCGCACAGCACTGTAGAGGCGCAGATACGGACGTGAGAATAGGTCCCGCAGCGACTCGAGTCAAGTCCGCGCGCTACGTCAATCTCTCGATCACGTAGCGAGGGGCCTTTAGGCCCCTCGTCCCGCTACGCCAATCTCCGGGAAGAAGCGCGTCAGCTCCGGTCGTAGAAGGCCGGCGGCGCGATCCCCAGCGCGCGGAGATACACGTAGCCCTGACCGCGGTGGTGGATCTCGTTGTCGATCACGTAGAGGATGAGCGCGTGCAGCACGTCAGTGTACTGACCGAATGCCGTGAGCGTCTCCAGGAACCGCTCCGGCGGGATCTGCGGCCACAGCGCGTTGAGCTGTTCGGTGCTCTCGTCCCAAAGCTGCAGCACCTCCTGCTTCGCCCGCGGATCGCGCTTGGTCGAGATGCTCCAGTCACCGGAGACCACGCCCCGCACCATCGGCACGGCCATCGTGAGCATCTCCATGGCGAGCGCGCCGAAGGGTCGCATGCCGCCAACCGAGAAGCTGAAGAGCTTCTCGTCGGGGAACGCGTCGATGACACGTCGCGTCAACCGGCGATGCCCCTGCCAGTGTGCCAGCAGAGCGTCGGGCGCGATGAAGCGCGTCGATTCAGTGGGCACGAGACCTCCCTGTGGGCGCCATTATCCTCCGGATCCGAGCTCAGCATGCTCGCAACTCACCTTCGGGTTGACATCCGCGAACAGCCCGTAGGGATTATGACGCCATAGCCAAACGTGGAGCCCCCACACACCAAAGTCTGGGTGGAAATGGATCTCTCGTCCGAACAGCACCGGTGGAGGGTCGGTCCTCGGCCGATCCGATTCGCGAATGATGTACTCCACGCCGAGCAACCGCAACGATCCGTCAGCTTGGCGCTCGTACAAGACGAGCTCCGGCCGGGTCGGATCGAGTGCACCGCCGTCGGTGACCAACCCGAGGTTGCGGTAGTGAGAGCCCATCGCTCCTGGCGGATGTCCCATGTAACCGTCCGGGAAGTCCAAGCAGCCGGTCACGTCATCCGGCCAGCCGGCAGCCGCCGCCACATCGATGCTATGGAAGGGTGCCGTCGCGCGCCGAGCGGCTTCGAGGTCTCTGAGCCCTTGGCCGGAGACGCCGCTTCGGGCGGCCATCGAACGGAATGACGCGTCGTCGTTCACGCCTTGCCATGGTGCATCGAACGTCAAGCTCGGCATGTGCGCCGTGTCGGCGTCGAGGCCGTTGCCGATAGTGCCGGGCGACACGCCGTCAGCAGAAACCTGCCCGGCAACGACTGCAGCCAGCATCAAGATAAGGATCGCGAGCACGTTCCGATTGATGGCCTTCCAAAGCACTCTTGGGTTCATCGTGATCTCCTTCCGTCGTGTCCGGCGTAAGCTACCCGAGGGCATGGCTCCATGAGAAGATCCAGCTTTAGATATATTTGATGGAGCCAAAGCAATGTTGCTGCGCTTGGACGGAAGCGGGCCGCGTTACGGCCAGATCACACGGGCGTTGTGCGGGCTGATCCAGAGCGGTGTGCTCGCGCCTGGCACACGTGTACCGCCGACACGAGAGCTCGCGCGGGACCTCTCATGCTCGCGTAACATCGTGTTACTGGCGTACGAGCAACTTTCCTTGGAGGGGTACCTCACCTCACGAGGAGGGGCGGGCACGTTCGTCTCGCCGGAGCTGCCCATTGGTGCGCCGTCCGATGCGCGCGGGCGGAAACCCGCAGCCGAGCGATCGGTGCCGGTGATCCTGTCGCGCCAGGGACGTCGAATCGCCGACATCGCCACGCGCGCCATGCCAGCCTCCCAAGCGGTCAGCTCCGTCGCGATGAATTTCGTCTACGGTCTTTGCGAGCCAGACACGCGGATGGTCGCGAGTATCCGGACGGCCTTTGCAGCCACATTGCGGCAAGCGCCGTTCCGCTATCCGAAGCCCGCCGGTGACGAGGTGCTACGTCAGCAGCTCGCCTCGCGCCTACGGACCAACCGAGGTATCGCATGTTCGGCCGAGCAGGTGCTGGTGACTAGCGGGACCCAGCAAGCGCTGGAGATTTGCGCGCGCCTCCTCGTGGGTGAAGGCGATCGAGTGGTGGTCGAGGACCCCACCTACGACAGCGCTAACAGCGTGTTCCTTGCTGCCGGTGCGCACATCACGCGCGTGCCGGTCGATCGGCACGGCCTCGTCGTTTCGGCGTTGCCTGATGATGGGCCGCCCGTGCGCCTGGTGTACGTGACGCCCTCGCATCAATTCCCGACGGGAGCGGTGATGTCAGCGTCGCGCCGATATGCCCTGCTGCGGTGGGCCAAGCACCGTGGCGCGCACATTCTCGAAGACGACTACGACAGCGAGTTCCGGTACACGGGGCGACCCATCGAAGCGCTCGCCGCGCTCGAACCGGAGAGCCCCGTCATCTACTGCGGCACGTTCGCCAAGTCGTTGTTTCCGTCGCTGCGCTTGGGGTACCTCTCGCTTCCCCCCGGTCTCGTGTCCGCCGCTGTGGGATGCAAGTGGCTCAGCGATCGAGGATCCCCGGTCATCCTTCAACGCATCGTCGGTCAGCTCATGGCCACGGGTGCGTACGACCGGCACATCCGCCGAATGCTCCGTCGCTACCGCATGAGACGCGATGCGCTCGTGACGGCGCTCCAGCGGCATTTCGGATCAGCCGTTGACGTCGACGGCGCCGACGCAGGCTTGCACGTCGTGGTCTGGTTGCGAGACCTCCCCGCTGAACGGCTCAGTGCCCTCGTCGAAGCCTGCCGCGCGCGCGGCGTGGGCATCTACCCGCTCGAGGGCGGTCTCGCCGTGTACTCCGAGCCGCGCGCCGCCACGCGGCCACCTCGGCGAGCTGGTCTGCTCCTGGGCTATGGGTTGCTCGACGTCGACCACATCGAACGCGGCGTGAGCCTCCTGGCGAGCGCGTATCGCGAGGTGGGTAAGAGTCGCGGATTTCCGCGGATATAATCGGCGCGCCAGCGACCTAGAAGGGATAGAAGCTCTACATGCGTTCATTCGCCCTTACATTCATCGCCGCGGCGAGCGCCCTGCTGGCCCCGCCGCCGGCATCAGCCGCCGCACAACCGGTCGTCGCCGACCTGTTCAGCTCGGCCCGTGCGGTCCGCGTCTCTGGCGATATCGCCTACGCGGCCTCGACGGCCGGGCTCCTGATCTACGACGTGTCAGACCGCTCCAACCCCCGCCAGCTTTCGCAGCTCTTCCTCGAACGCAGCGGGTCGTTCACATTGGAGATCTCGGGCCACTACGCCTACGTGCTGTCGGGTGAAATCGTCTACGAAGCAGCCCTGCTCCGCATCATCGACATCAGTGATCCCTTCGCGCCTCGCACCGTCGGGGAGTTTTCAGACCTCATGGAATCGCGGGTCCGCGCGATGCGCGTCACCGGAACCACGCTGACGCTCGCGGAGGGGAACGCCGTCACGTTGCTCGACGTGTCGGACGCCACCAACCCGACAAAGCTCGCCAGCCTGCCGATCATCGACGAGCCCGAGCAGATCGTGTCGCTGGCCCTGCATGACTCGACACTCTTCGCGGCGTGGGTCGGCTTGGGCGGCGACGCCTTGACCGGTGGCGTGACGTCCGTCGACATCTCGAACCCCTCGGCGCCAACGCCGATCAGCGTCTTCGCGCTCGAGGGGACGCCGAACTCGATGACATCGGTCGGCGATATGCTCTATGTGGGTCAGACGCTCACTGCGGTGGTCACCCTCGACGCGAGTGACCCGGCCAATATGGTGGAGGTCCACAGGATCGACTTTCCGCTGACAGGAGAGGTCGACGTCTACGCCGAAGACAACCGTCTCTTCACGGCCGCCGACGGCCAGGAGTACCGAATCGGCGTGTTCGACATTAGCGACCCGAGCTCGCCGCTGATGCTCAAGGAGACCCAGCTGACCTGCCAGGTGATCGGCATGGACTATGACGCGGCCCGCTCGGCCACCCTCATGCCGTGTGTTGGCACGGACGGGAGCGGCCTATCGGATTACCACCTCACGCAGAGCGGCGACTTCGAGGCCGTGGCGAGCGTCTTCGCACCCGAGGTGAGGGACGCGAAAGTCACCGCGTTCAGGACGACGCTTCTGGCCGTCAGCGACGGGCTTCTGGCCGTGCGTTCGGGTGAAGGGGGCCGGGTCGAGATCGTCGGCCGGCTCGCACTCGAACAGGGCGCCTACCGCATCCAAGTCGTCGGCGAGCGGGCCTACGTACTGACAGCCGACAACACGGTTGCAGCGAACGGCCACGTGCAGATCGTGGACGTCTCCGACCCGGCAAACATGAGCGTGCTCGGCTCGCTCGCCTTGAGCGACCTCGGCGCCGTCTATACCTCGAAGCGCTTCTTCGTCGCCGGCAAGACACTCTACGTCGCAGAGCCAGAGGGCCTCATCATCTACGATGCTTCGGACCCCGCGGCGCTTCAACGCCTCGGCTCGTACGAAACGCCCAGCGTCGCCGAGAACGTCCTCGTCAGCGGGAACCGCGCCTACGTGAACACCCTTCGCTGGCAAGACAACTTTCTCCACGTCGACCTGTACGTGATCAACGTGCGGGAACCGACTCGACCGAAGCTCGAAGGTCAGCGGCTCGACCTCGATGCCGCGAACTTCGTGAGCGACATGGCGGTGCGCCACGGGCGGTTGTTCATGCTCGATGCCGGGCAGGGCAACCCGATTGGCGTCGCAGGCGACGGGAGGATCCTCGTTGTCGACGTGCGCGAAAAAACGCCGCGTCTCATCTCGGAGAGCCCGACCACGCCGAGCAGGAATGGCTATGCGAGAGAGATTCACGTGGTGGGCCCGGTCGCCTATGTTGCCGACGGGCTGGATGGCGTGTCGGTTCTTTTGGTTGCCGGCAACGCGGCGCCCAAGTTCCTGCGAGCCATTGACACCCCAGGGTTCGCCAACGGCATCTGGGTGGGCGTCCACGGGAACGTCTCCGTCGCCGACCTGAGCAGCTTCCAGCGCTGGCGTCACTTCAGGACACCGCGATAAAGTAGCGTCGTACGGGCGGGAGGCGCCCTCGCGTGGAGTGGTTTGACGACCTGAAACAGGATGTACGTCTCGCTGCCCGGACGTTGCTTCGTAATCTGGGCTTTACGGGAGCCGCCGTTGCCACGCTCGCGTTCGGCATCGGTCTGGCCGTCGCCATGTTCACGGTGTTCAACGCCGTGCTGAGGCGCCCGCTGCCAGTACAGGATCAGGAACGGGTGGTGGTGCTCTGGGGAGAAGCTGAGGGAAGCATCCGGAAGCTGCCGCTCACCTATGAGCACTTCGAGCGCTTCCGCGAGACACCGCACACATTACAAGAGGTGGCTGGCGTGCTCAATGCCGGCGCCTCGCCTACGGCGGTCCGTGACGGCGACCGGGCGCTCACACTGAACCTGGCCGCCGTGACGGGCAACTTCTTCCAGCTGCTGGGGTCGCCGCCGGGCCATGCACGCCGATCCGGCATCCGTGCTACGAGCGGAGTGAGCGTATGCTAAAGCTGGAACCGAAGAAACGATCATGAACACGAACCCTACGACCGTCGGTCGGCACAGGCGTAACGAACCCTGTCACTGCGGCTCCGGCCGCAAGTACAAGCAGTGCTGTCTCGAAAGAGACGAGGCCGAGGCCCGCGCCGCCCGAGCCAAAGCGGCCGCAGAGGAACCTCAGCCCTCGCCCGAGGCGGCCTCGGCGCCAGCACGGACGTCGAGACCCCAGATGCACCAGCCCTGGAAGAAAACCGCCACGCGTGGTTTCTTCCAGCGTGTGCGCACGCCGCGTAAGGTCGGCGGAGGCTGAGAGCATCCGTCGTAACGGTGTCGCAGCGCGCTTATTCACCCGATGCTGCGTCTCGCTGCTTTGATAGCGGCGGTGAGTTGCTCCATGCCTCGGATCACGTCATCGCCACGAACCGAGCCAAAACCCAGCACCAAGCTGTTTGCGGCGGCGGACCGTTCCGTGCAGTACGCTGAGAGCGGCATCACCTCGATACCGCGGGCCACGGCCTCGTGAAACACCTTATCAGCGTCCACATCCTCGAGGTCGGCGACCGCGTGAAGGCCCGTTCGGACCGGGCGCAGCCGGAGCGCTCCGCGGCCGTAGCGATCGGCCGCCTCCGAGAGCGCCTCCAACCGCTCGCGATACGCGGCGCGCATCCGGCGAAGATGGCGGTCGAAGTGCCCGTTCGCCATGAGGTCGGCCAGCACGATCTGATCCAGCACCGGTGGATACCCCGGTGCGCTACGGCGCATGGCCAGCAGCGGCTTTCGAAGATCAGGCGGGATGATCAGGAAGCCGAGCCGCAAGGCCGGGAAGAGCGTTTTGCTGAAGCTGCCGATGTAGATGACACGCCCGTCGACGTCCAGGCCGTGCAGGCACGGAACGGGCCGCGTGCCGTACCGGAACGCACTGTCGTAATCATCCTCCACGATCCACGCCTGCGCGCGGCTTGCCCATCTCAGCAGCGCCAGTCGACGCGCCAGGCTCATGGGCACGCCAAGGGGAAACTGGTGTGAGGGCGTGACGTACGCAAGACGCGCATCGCCCGCCCGGCGCGCGCCCGCTGCGACATCCAAGCCATCCTCGTCTACACGGACCGGAACGATCCGCGCACCGGCTTCCATGAGGGCGCTGCGCGCGCCGGGATAGCCCGGCTCCTCCAACCATGCGCCGTCGCCGGGATCTAACAGCATCCGGCAGATCAGCTCCAGGCCACGCTGCGCGCCGGCGACCACCACGATCTGATCGGCGTTGCACTGGGTGCCGCGCGCGGCTTGAACGTATGTGGCAATCGCCTCACGGAGCGGCCGCAGCCCCGCCGGATCGCCGTAGTCGAGCTGCGCCAACGTGACCGATTGCAGGTGACGATTGACAAGCTGTGCCCAGAGTCTCACGGGGAACAGGTCGAGCGCCGGCGTGCCGATGCGAAACGCTCGCGGCGGACCACCGACCCGCCAGGCAGCCGGGGCTGTCGAGGCGAGTGCCGCCCCGCGCCGAGATAGCGGTGGATGGTTCGGCGCACCTGGCCGCCGGGAGACGCGACCTCGAGGCAGATCGTCGGGCAGCTCACACGCCACGAAGGTGCCAGACCCGCGACGCGCATTGAGATAGCCTTCCGCCATCAATCGGTCGAAGGCCAGCAGCGTCGTGGTGCGCGACACACCGAGATCCGCAGCCAACGCCCGCGAAGAAGGGAGCCGTGTGCCTGGGGCCACGATCCCGTCGAGAATCGCACCGCGAATCTCACCGTAAATCCGTGTCTGCAGCGATCCTCGGCCGTGTGGGTCGAGGCGAACGCACAGGCTGGCCACGGAGTTGCCCATATGCGCCTCCCAATGGTACGAGGCATTCGCCCGGCCGGGCTTTCGTCGTGGCTCGAGTGGCCGCATCCGATTTCACAGAACTGGACCTTCTCATCTGGGAAAGCCCACGCCACAATCGCGCCTCACGTGTTGCAGTTTGGGGAGGCAACCATGATTCGACGAAGCACACCTCGACCACCGAGACCAAGAATATGCGGTCAGGCGCTCGCTGTGTCGGCGGCCTTGGCAATGGCGGTCCTGGGCGTAACCGACGGTACGCCACGCGTCATCGCGGCCGACGGCGCCGCGGATCAGGCAGATCCGACTGCTCTCACAACCACAGAGCCGTGTGGTCAGGGGGCCAACTGCGAGTGGGCGGGGACGTGGGCGACTGCACTGACCCCGGCCAGCCTCACTGACATCGGCCGCTCTCTGTCCGGCTTCGAGAACGAGTCGATCCGCCAGATCGTCCAGACCTCGATAGGCGGCGACCGCGTGCGGGTCCGATTGAGCAACGCCTACGGCGACAATGATCTAACGATCGGCCACGCGACGCTTGCTCGGCCCGCCAGTCCCTCCGCGCCCGACCTCGATCCGCGCACGATCGAGGAGCTCTCCTTCGACGGTAGCCCGTCGGTGACCGTGCCCAGAGGCACCGACGTGCTCAGCGACCCGGTTCGGATGCTCGTGCCCCCGCTGAGCCAGCTCGCGGTGACGATCTACCTGCCTTACCCCACCGGGCCAGCATCGTGGCACCTGATCGCCCAGCAGACCGCATTCGTCTACGCCGGCGACCACGCCACGGAGCCGAGCGGGGATGGCTACACCAGCACCCCCACCCACTTCTACTTCCTCGCCGGCGTTGAGGTGCGCAGCCAGCACGGGTCGGACGGCGCCGTCGCCGTGCTCGGCGCCTCCATCAGCGACGGGTTTGGCACCACGCTGGACGCCAACCGCCGCTGGCCCGACTTCCTCGCTCGGCGGATCCTCCGCGAGCGACACCAGGGCCGCGACCTCAGCGTGCTCAATTTGGCCTTGGCGGGCAACGCGGTAACGCACGACGGTGACGAGGACGGTGTTCCGGAGTTTGGGCGGAGTGGCACAGTCCGGTTGAACGACCACGTCTACGTCCAGCCCGGTGTGCGCACGGTCATCGTGGACCTCGGCCTCAACGACATCTTCCGCTTCGACGATCCGCCGGACCGGATCATCGGCGGACTTCAACAGATCGCCGCCGAGCTACGCCAGCGGGGCATCCGCGTGCTGCTCGCCACGCTGAGCCCGGCCGAGGGCCCGGACACGTGGACACCCGAGCGTGAGGCCACACGCCAGGCGGTGAACGCCTACATCAGGACTACGGACGATGCCGATGGCGTGGTGGACGCCGACCGCGCGCTCCGCGACCCAAGCCACCCGACCAGGTTGAATCCGCGGTTCTTCAGCGGCGACGCCGTCCATCCCAATGACCTGGGCAGCAGGGCGATAGCCAGAGTGGTTCCGCTCTGGCTGCTGTAGCGAAGCTCGCCTCAAACCGCCGAGATACAGGATGTGTAGCGAGGGGCCTTGAGGCCCCTCGTGTACATGGAAACCGCGATGGAACGGCTCAGCTTGTAGTGGCGCACGCCAATGATGAGGATATACGGACCAAGCAAACGTGGATGGAAACGCAGGAGCCGGTCGGGCTCGATGCGAGGGAGGGGAAGATGGTCCGTGAGCTTTCCATCGGTATATTGGCCCTGCCACTGCTGAGTCTCACCCTCGTCGCACAAGTAGAAACCGCTCGCATCGCCGGAAGGGTGACAGACGAGGCCGGTGCCGTGATTCCGGGCGTCGACATCGTCATGACCCACGTGGGCACGAAACGGCAGGTCACGGCCGTCACCAACGACGAGGGGCGCTATGCATCCGTGCCCCTGGCGATCGGCGAGTACCGCGTCGAAGCGAGCCTGTCCGGGTTCCAGACGGCTGTGCGGACGGGCATCCGGTTGCAGGTGCAGGAGCAGGCCGCCGTCGATTTCACGTTGGAGGTTGGCGAGATAACGGATCAGGTCGAGGTCGTGGGCAGCGCCCCGTTGCTGAATACCGCGGAGCCAAGCCAAGGCCAGGTGATCGATGCACGTCGGGTTCAGGAGCTCCCGTTGAACGGCCGCGATTACATCCAGTTGTCGCTCCTCTCGGCGGGTGCCGTCCAACCGATCGGCGGCCGCGCCGGCGGCTTCAGCGCCGTTGGGCAACGCACCACTCAGAACAACTATCTGCTAGACGGGATCGACAACAACAGCGTGGAACTGGCCACGGCAGGACGGCAGGCCGAAATGGTCAAGCCGTCGGTTGACGCCATTCAGGAGTTCAAGGTTCAGACGAACGCCTATGCCGCGGAGTTCGGACGCGCCATGGGAGGGGTGGTCAACGTCACCACCAAGTCTGGAACGAACGACCTGCACGGCACGCTGTTCGAGTTTCTCCGGAACGAAAAGCTCGATGCCAAGAATTTTTTCGATCCAGCCGATGAGCCGAAGCCGCCGTTCAAGCGCAACCAGTTCGGCTTTTCGGTGGGTGGCCCCATCCTGAAGGACAAGACGTTTTTCTTCGGCGATTATGAGTGGACCCGTATCCGCGAATCTGCCACCGTCACCAGCACCATCCCCACCGCGCCGATGCGACGCGGCGATTTTTCCGAGCTCGGCGAGCCCATCTTTGATCCCGAGACCTTTGACCCAGCCACGGGGACGCGCCAACCGTTTCGCGGCAACGTCATTCCGCCCGAGCGGATCGATCCGCTGGCGCAGCAACTGATCGACCTCTATCCGGACCCGCGGGCCTCCGCCCTCGCCAACAACTTCACGTTTGCGTCACCGGATCGGGAGGACATCGACCGCTGGGACATTCGTGTTGACCACAACTTTGGCGCCAACGACTCGGTCTACTATCGCTTGAGCCGGCAGGAGGTCACCTTTCCCGCCACGTTGACGCTTCCTGCGCCCGCCTTCGGTGGCGGTGGCATCTTCGACGGGCTCACTCGCCACTGGAATACCGGCCTCGTGTGGAATCACGTGTTTTCGTCCACGTTCCTGGTTTCGACCCGGGTTGGCTGGAATTTCGCCCGTTTCGCGCGGATCAACCCCGAAGCCGCAGGCGCTGAGAATCTGAGCGCCCAATTCGGCATCCAGGGCGTGGATCAGTCCATCCCGGGCGGTCTCTCCACGTTCAGCATGTCCGGTTTTCGAAGCATCGGAGGGAGTGACTTCAACGGCGTCGATCGGAACTCGCAAAACCGCCAGCTCGCCAGCGACGCGACCTGGATTCGCGGCGATCACACCCTCAAGTTCGGTGCGAGCGTTCTCTGGAATCAAAACAACATCGTCAATGTGCGGCAGACGAACGGCATCTTTACCTTCGACGGGAGCTTCACCAACGATCCGGTCACCGGTGAGGGCGGGGGTGCGATGGCGGACTTCCTGCTGGGCATCCCGTCCAGCTTCACGCGAAGCACGCCCATCGACGTCAATCTGCGAGGGTCGTACATCGGCACCTACATGCAAGACGATTGGAAAGCGACCGACCGGCTGACCGTGAATGTGGGCGCTCGCTACGAGATCATTCTGCCATGGCAGGATACGCATGACCGGATGGCACAGTTCGATATGGACAGCGATCCGGGCAGCGTGCGGCTGGTGCCTGCCGGGAGTGAGGGCTCCGGCCGGGTTCGGCGCTCGCTGATCGACACGGACGTCGACAACATCGCACCGCGCATTGGATTGACCTATCGCCTGCTCCCGAGGGTCGTCGTCCGGGCGGGCTACGGCTGGTTCTTCGAGTTTACCGAGCCAGCCGGTGACGCGGAATTTCTCATCGGCAATCCGCCGTTCGCGTTGGGCTCCACGCTCTCCACGGACGGCATCCAGCCGGCGATCACGTTGAACGAAGGGGCGCCGCCCGACCTCCTCACGGCCGAGGGCGCCACGGATCTGAGCTTCTCTTCATATGAGACGGATCCCGAGCGCGCGTACACTCAGCAGTGGAATCTGAACGTCCAGTATGAGCTCGCACCCAACTGGCTGTGGGAGATCGGCTACTTCGGGGCCAGAGGCACGCACTTGCTGAGGCGAGTACCGGGGAATCCGGCGCTTCCCGGACCGGGGAATATCAATGACAAGCGCCGATTCGAAAGCATTCAAATTCCGGAAACCGACCGGATCGTGTCTCCGCTGGGACAAGTACTGCGTCATGAGTGGAGTGGCAACTCGGTCTTCCATTCCCTGCAGACCAAGCTGGAGAAGCGCTTCTCCCAAGGCTTTACGGTGCTGACCTCCTACATTCTCTCCAGATCGATCGGAGACTCTTGTGGCTTTGCCGGATCCGGCAACGCTGCTGGTTGCGGCGTTCAAGACGCGAACACTCTGAGCTTGGAGCGCGCCCTGGACAACCAGCACCGAAAGCACCGGTTCGTGGCCAGTTATATTTGGGAGCTGCCCCTTGGCCGCGGTCGACGCTGGGGCGCTCACTGGAACGCTGTGCTGGACGGCCTCCTGGGAGGCTGGAATGTGGGCGGCATTGTCACGCTGACGTCCGGCGCACCCTTTACGCTGACGGTGTCGGGGGACCCGGCCAATACGGGAGAACAGAACCGGCCGGATCAGGTGGGTGATCCGGAGCGCCCGGCCGGAGTGGACAAGGTCGAGCAGTTCTTCAACACCGATGCCTTCACTCGCAACCAGCCGTTCGCGTTCGGCGACGTCGGCAGAAATACGATGATCGGCCCCGCGTTCAGCAATTTCGACCTCTCTTTGACAAAAGATTTCACGCTGGCGGGAGAGGCACGATTGCAGTTCCGCTTTGAAGCGTTCAATGTCACCAATACGCCGCAATTCGGCATCCCAGGCAATGCCCTGGGAAACGCGAACTTCGGACAAATCAGCAGCGCGGGCCGGCCGAGAAATCTCCAGTTCGGGTTGAAAATCATCTTTTAACCTTGTTCGCCCTCCAGCCGCCGCGCGTTTCGGTAAGATGACACGGTAGGCGCGCTGTCCGGTCATCGCGGGCTCGTCCGAGGGCAGGAGTGACCCGGGACGTACGGCGGAGCCACATCAAGGGAGGGAGAACATGGCCGAAACGGAATGGTACGTGAAGGCACGGGAGTTCGCGAATTGCAACTGCTCGTACGGGTGTCCCTGTCAGTTCAACGCGCTGCCGACGCACGGCTACTGCTGCGCGGTTTCTGGCTTCGAATTCGACGAGGGGCGCTTCGACCGCGTCACTTGACGGTCTCCGGGGAGTTGGCCTCTATCGCTGGCCTGGGCCCGTGCACGAGGGCGGCGGGACAATGCAGCTGATCGTCGATGAGCGGGCGGACGCGGCGCAGCGGGATGCGCTCGTGAGGATCATGAGCGGCCAGGACACCAAGGAGATGGCCACGATGTGGTGGGTCTTCGCCGCCATGTGCTCGACCAAGCTGGAGCCGATGTTCGAACCGATCGAGCTCGACATCGATGTCGAGGGCCGCCGCGGCAAGCTGGTCGTGCCGGGCATCGTCGAGGCCACCGGTGAGCCGATCCGCAATCCCGTGACCGGAGCGGAGCATCGTGCGCGGATCGACATGCCGGAAGGCTTCGAGTATCGCATCGCCGAGATCGGCAGTGCCTCGACCACGGCTACGGGTCCGATCGAGCTGAATCTGAAGGACTCGTACGGTCAGTTCGCCCACCTCCATCTGAGTCACGCCGGAGTGGTCGGATAACGATGGAACAGACGACGGCTCATATCGGATGGCTGGCACGGCACGAGCGTGGCGTGATTGCGGCAGCGCTGATCACGGTGGCGGCGCTGGCTTGGGCCTATCTGGTCGCTGGGGCCGGCATGGACATGGGCGCCGCCGACACCATGGCCATGCCTGGCATGGATCACGCCGCCTGGAGCGCGTCCACCTTCCTCGTCGTCTTCGTCATGTGGGCGGTGATGATGGCGGCAATGATGCTGCCGAGCGCCGCTCCCATGATCCTGCTCTACGCCGCCGTCTCGCGGAGGCTCGCGGCCCCTCCGGCGAGGGCGGCAACCGGTGCCTTCGCGCTCGGCTACCTAACCTTGTGGACCGCCTTCAGCCTTGGGGCGGCCGCGCTCCAGCTTTTGCTCCAGCAGCTGGCCCTTTTGTCGCACGAGATGCACGCGACGAGCGCCGCCCTCGGTGGCACAATCCTCGCCGCCGCGGGAGTCTATCAACTCACGCCGCTCAAGCAGGCATGCCTGCGGCAGTGTCGCTCGCCCCTCGAGCTCATTACGTCGTACTGGCGCTCAGGCACGGCCGGGGCGTTCCAGATGGGTCTCGCCCACGGTCTCTACTGTGTCGGTTGCTGCTGGATGCTGATGGCGCTGCTGTTCGTGGGCGGCGTCATGAACCTCGTGTGGATCGCCGTCATCGCGCTCGCCGTTATGGCAGAGAAGCTCGCGCCCGCTGGACATTGGCTGGCTCGCGCGGCCGGCGTTGCGTTAATCGCCTGGGGAGGTGTCGTCCTCTGGCGTGCCCTTGCCTGAATGGCGGCAGGGCGAACAGCCGCCGTATCTCGGCGGAACCGTCCTCAGACCGCCGGATCATCCTCGAACGGTACACCGGCATCCGCGAATGCGGCCCGCTCTTTCATTGCTCCGGAGGCGCCCCTGGCTGGCGGCCGTTTGTGCATACCTATTGGTCACAATCTTCATGGTCTGGCCAGTTGTCGACTTCCGGAACGTCGGCTCGGCCACGTATGGTGGCGATGCGCTACTGAACGCCTGGGCGCTGGCCTGGAACAACCATGTGGTTCTCGACGGCGCGCCGTCCTACTTCGACGCCAACATCTTTTACCCGACGCGGCTCGCCTTGGCCAGGAGCGAGCACCTGTTTGGCATCAGCCTGTTCACGCTGCCCATCTACGCGACGACACGGAACCCTCTGCTAGCCTACGACCTCGTCTGGCTGGCTTCTTTCCCGACGTGTGCCCTCGCCGCTTTTGGGCTCTCCTCGTTGGTCGCCAGCCGCTTCGTGTCGCGGTTCATTGCGGGCCTCGTCTACGCCTTCGCTTTCTTCAGGTTCGAGCATGCCATCCACATCCAACTCTTGTGGGCCTTCGCGTTGCCGCTCTCCTTGCTGGCGCTACATCGCTGGTGGGAGAGCCGATCGTGGGCGAGCCTCACCTCGTGGGCGGCCCTGGTGACCCTCCAGGCGTTGACATCCTGGTATCTCGCTGTGATGTGCCTGCTCAGCAACGGCCTCTGGCTGGTCTGGCTATGTGGACGACATCGGCCGAGACACGGTGTCCAACTCGAGACGCGCCGATTCGGCATGTCACCGGGGTGGCACCGCGCGGCACTGTCGCTGGTGCTCGCGGTGGCGGTGATTGGAGCGGTGCTTTGGTGGTTCGCACGCCCCTACACCACGCTCCCGCCAAGCCAGGTCGAGGAGGTCTTGGCCAACGTTGGGAACTGGCGCTCGTACCTGATGCCGCCCCGGGCGACTGCACTCGGGCAATTCCTGGCGGCCACCGGGATAGCGCTGCCGAAATGGAGCTTCGAGACCACCAACTTCCTCGGCTTTGTACCGCTGTGGCTCGCGTTGGCTGGCATCCTGAGCGCGCGGACGCGCCACAATGCCGATGCTTTGCGGCGCGGATCCGTGATCGCCTTCTTCGTCGCCCTCGGGCTGCTCGCAGTGGTGTTGTCGTTCGGTCCACGTGAGGAAGCCCTTCGGTCAGGCGCGTTCGACTGGACACCGTACGGGTGGCTCGCGCGACTCCCGGGAATGCAGGCGTTCCGCGTCCCTGCGCGCTTCGCGCTGCTCGTGGTGCTGTCTGTTGCGATCCTCAGCGCCGCCGGTGCTGAGACCATCGCCAGATGGCGCCGAGGAGGAATGCTCTTGTGGTTCGCGATTCCGGTACTCTTGCTCGAGACCTTGCCGGTCGCGTACGAGATCGGTCGCCCGCACGAGCTGAAGATTCCGCGAGTCTATACGCTTCTCCGCGGGCTCCCCCCGGGTCCGGTCGTCTCCCTCCCGGCGTTTACCCTGCCACCTGAAAACTGGTTCGAGGCAGACTACATGCTCTTCTCAACCGTCCACTGGAGGCCGATCATGAACGGCTTCTCCCGCTCCTCGCCGCTCGGTCACCGTGCGCGGATGCGTGCGATCGCCGCCTTTCCCGCACCAAAAGCCGTGCAGCAGCTCCGCAGGCTCGGCGTGCGGTATGTGGTGATGCACACCCAGCGGTACGGAGTCGATCTCCGCCGACCGGCTGCGGCCGCGCTGCGAGCTCCCAGCGTGGAGCTCATCGCGTGGACCGGAGAAGACTATCTCTGGCGCGTAGGATACTCAGATGGACACGCCAGATGACGGTCGGCGCCCGTTCTACACCCAGTACGCTTGGGCCTTTGACCTGCTGAACGATCGTCCCGTAGCAAGGGAATGCGCGACGATCGTGACTTGGTTGATCGAACGCGGCGTTCTGCCTGGCGCCGACGTTCTCGATGCCGGGTGCGGAACCGGTCGCGGCACGCTGACGTTCACGAGCGTTACCGAGCTCGATCCGACCGATCGGCGGCTGATCGTACGCGAACGCCACGCGCTCAACGATGAAGGTCACGAACAATCCAGCGACTACGTGTTCGTCATGCGGTGCTGGACACGCGACGAGTTGCACTCAAGCCTCCGTCTGCGCGGATTCGGCACGGTTGCATACTTCGGAGCATACGATGCAGCCGTCGCGGCTGGGACCACAGATCGACTCGTAGCCGTGACACAACTGTCGGGAGTTGCGGCCTAACCAGGTTCCAACGGTTCGCGGAAGTGTGCGTGGAATATCTGACCGTCGGCGTTTTCTCGAGACTCGACTTTCCCCGGCCTTCGACCCGGATGTGTCGAAGCAGCAGGCCGCTTCAGACGTGTCGCTGAATCTCCTCGAACACGGGCACGAGGTCGTTCTGTGCCAGGGCGTCCTCCAACAGTTGAAGGACCCGACGAATTCTCACAGCATCCAGCCTGGCACCGTGGATCCTCCAGAGTCCGCGGGCGTCATCCAGGTCCTTGGGACGTCCCGCGAGGATCTTGGCGATCACGAGATCTTCGGGATCGATCGTCGGGACCTGCACGTCTTCGAGCCTGATCGGTCGCGCCCTCTGCAGGAACTCGTCCTCGAGGCCGGAACCGGCCAGCACGACATCCACCGGCATGCCTGTGGGGCTGTGGACGAACGGCAAGACGCTCGTCAGGCGGACGAGCTCGGCGTCGCCTGCCCGAAGCTCGAAGGCCGCGGCTTTCATGTCGTCGATGAACGCGTGCCTGGACTCCGGGGCAAGCCGCAGCGTGACGTCGACGTCCGCGCTCAACCGCGGCACGCCAAAGGCGATGACGGCCTGAGCGCCAAAGAGGTACCAGGGACCGAAGCGCGGAAGCACCGCGCTGAGCGCGCGGATGACCTCAACCGCTGCCGGGGTAATGGACACGACGCAGATGCTCCGCAAGGTTCACGTGAGCCGCCAGATCGCGTCGGCGATCCTCGACGTCCGGCCAGCCAGGATGCTGGCGAATCGCCTGACG